>JYNY01000260.1 GCA_000954095.1 Candidatus Omnitrophus magneticus
ATAAGAGACAGTTATAAGGATTTAAAATCATGAAAGACCGCCGTTATTCAGCAAGATATATTATGGTTATGCCTATTGAATATCAAACTTACAGCTCGCCAAATTTTTTAAAATCCAAAACAATAGATATTAGTGAAAACGGGATCTCCTTTTTCGCGTCATACGGGATTTCCGCGGGCGCCAAAATACAAATAAAAATGTTTCTGAATAAAGAATTTATTGTCGAAACTAGAGTCGCGCATTCGGATTGGGATCAAAAAACATCTCTTTACCGCACCGGTGTTAATTTTGAAAAAAAAAATGTGGATTTTAAAGAGAACTTATCTTCCCGTATTCATCTATTTAATATTGCCAGAAGACGTTTCGACAAACACGTAATAGCAAGCCCTTTACACTATGAAATAGTTGATAATCCTTCAAAAATTGATCTGAATACTTTTTACTCAAGTGAAGGAGGATTATTATTCGCATCAAAACATGAAGTTTTCCCTGACGAAATAATTATTTTAAAAATTCCTCTATACGATAAAAATTTTGAGATAAGAGCTAAGGTCATATATACCGCGAAATCCCCGGAACCGGAAATAGACCAGTTCAAAGTAGCTGTAGTATTTTGCAGTCCATCTGACGCTTTCCGCATAAAACTAGTAGAACAAATTTGTTTGATAGAAGAATACCGTATATACCGCTCTTTAGCGCTAACCCGTGAAATCCTTCTGCAAGACGCGTCAAATGAATGGATAGCCCGCTATTCGGAAAAATTCAAAAAAATGTATTGGTAAATCATACGGGATAACATTACTATTTTTTATTCTTCATATTGACAAGATTAAGCCGGGCTTTTTTGTGTTCGGGATTTATTTCTAAAGTTTTCGTAAAATATTTTTCCGCTAAATCATATTCGCCTTTTAAATAATGGACATACCCTATATTATTGTATGTTTCCGCGTAATTCGGAGCGGACTTCACAGCTTCATCAAAAATTTTTAAAGCTGTATCCAAATCCCCTGACTTCGCGGTATTTATGCCTTTTTTGTTTAATTCCTCAACCTCTGCTTGTATTTCCGGAGGGATATTACCGATTGGTTCCAACGATTCCGCGGTATCCGGTATTTTTTTCAAATCTTCCAATAATTCTTTATTATTAGGTTCAATAGCTAACGCTTTTTTAATATATTTTTTATAATACCGCATATCTCCTTTTTTATAATAAGCAAGAGCAATGCCACGATAAATACCTATATCATTAGGCATAAAACGCCTTGCTTCCATAAATAAAGACAAAGATTTATCTGTATCTCCGCGGACAAGCAATGAAAACGCGGCCATCTCAAGAATAGAACCTTTCTTTTTTTTATCCGCGATATCCTTTATTGAATCAGGAACTATATCTTTAGTAACATTTAAAATATTTATAAGCGCGTTATCATAATAAGGATTTATTTTTAAAGCAGTTTCAAATTCCTGCATAGCTTCATTGATCATGCCTAATCTGTTTAGAGCCAATCCTAAATTATTATGCACATCCGTAAATTTATTTTCTACAGAAAGAGCTTTTTGATATAAAAATACAGCTTTATTGTATTCCCCAATTTTTTGATAAAGATTTCCCAAATTATAATATGACACGAAATCTTTCGGATTTAATATTATAGCTTTCTTGTATAACACTACTGCCTTTTCATTTTCATTCCGTTCATCGTATATCTTTGCCAAATTTATGTAACTTGCCCATAAATTCGGATTTCGCTTTATTAAATCAGTCCATAAAGTAACCTGATTTTTATAATTTTGAGCTACACTCATAGTTTTAAAAGATAAAAATAATACAATAAAAATCACAAGCGTTTTATTGATAGTCTTATAAAAACGCTTTATTACGGTTGTTTTATTTAATTTGTCATACAAATAAAAAACTAAACCGCATAAAAAAATAAGTAACGGCGGCATTGAAAGATACAAAAAATGATCCGCCACAAAAGAATAAATCATCGGATACACATTGACTATTCCTGACGCGGGAAAAATAGAAACTAAATATAGAAAAAATATTACAATAGGCCCTTTCCCAATTTTTTTTCTTAAGAAATACATAACAAAAACCAATGTTATTACTGTAATCGAAAAAAACCATTGTTTCCAATCTGACGGATTTATATTCCACCGCGGATAAAAAAACATAAATTCAAACGGCCAAAGAATTTTATACGGATAAAAAAGAATAGTTTTTCCGGCAAGGACAAGCCGTTCAGACAAATTCAGGCTAAAGTCCGTACCTTTTGCCCCGACCTTAACTATTTCCATATACATGGTATTAAGGCCGCTTAAAAAACCTATAACAAAAAACGGCACTGATTCTTTTATATCTTCGACAGTTATTTTAAAGCCTTTCCACCATTTATATAAAATAGGCACAAAAACAAAATATAAAGAAATAGATTTACTTAAAAGAGCAAAAATGAATAATGCCAATGTCCTAAAATACTGCCAATCTTTTTTTTCTCTTTGATACTCGAGATATGAAAGGCATGTTGAGAGGAAAAAGAATAAAGCTAAAATATTTTTTCGTTCGGTTATCCATGCCACAGTTTCTACTTGTATCGGATGAACCGCGAAAATCAACGCTACGGGAATAGCGGCTCTAGGATAAATTTTTTTTACAAGCTTTAATAATAAAAGCATATTCAAAATATGAAAAAATATATTTACAAAATGGTACCCGAACGGCTGTAATCCCCATAATTTATGCTCAAACCAAAAAGACGAAAAAACCACAGGATAATATTGAACTGTCTCCCGGCTAAACCATATTCGGAATAATCCGTCACTTTTCTGGATCAATTCATTTTTATAAACATAATCATCATCGTCCCAGATAAAATCATTTTTCAGTGTTGGCATATAAATTATAACCGTAAGCATGATTATAACGGCTACACGAATTAAAAAATTTTTACGGTCTTCACGCATTTGGATATTATTTAATATGGATTTTAGAATACTCATCGTTATATCTATTAACCCCCAACTTAACAAACCTAAAAAAATATTCACGAGAACCGTCAAAAAACAGCAAGGATAGAAATAATCCGAAAAACTGCGTTTGGACATAGATAAAGAATGCTAAGATATTCGAAAAAGGTTTAAAAAAAATCGAGAGTCGCGCCATTTGATAAGGTGCGTCAATATTTTTTTTAACTTTTTAGTAGCAAAGATTCAAATTATTCGCTATGGCGAAACGCAGTTTTTCGAATAATATTAAGTGGGATTTTTACACTTTTTAGACGCTTTGTCAATATCGAGTAACATTAAAAAGCATGCGGTAAGAAATTTAGGCGGGGAATCAAAAAAGCGGAATTTAAAATTCAGATTGAATAGCCCTTTCATTGCCAAACGCGGAACACGCACACAAAACAAAATATAAATTAATAGCTAAGACAGCGGTTTATAAAATCATTTTGGCACTTTTAGGTAAAGAGTCCGCGCGTTTCCGGCTCTTTTTAATACGGCATTTAGGCGCCGTTTCTCCTTGGCAAATTTTTCTATAAACCCCTGTCTTCGCCATCTTCTTTTTTATTTAGAATATTATCACCTCCTCTCTTTTTTTAAATTGTTTATTAAAAATTTTTTCTTTAAAATTCTTTTTTGAGGCCGCTGGAATTCTCGCCCCGTAATATCATAGAAATTTTTTTGCATATATGAATAAACCCCTGTTTTAATAGCTAAGACAGCGGTTTATAAAATCATTTTGGCACTTTTAGGTAAAGAGTCCGCGCGTTTCCGGCTCTTTTTAATACGGCATTTAGGCGCCGTTTCTCCTTGGCAAATTTTTCTATAAACCCCTGTCTTCGCCATCTTCTTTTTTATTTAGAATATTATCACCTCCTCTCTTTTTTGTTATTTTTTTATTAAATTTTTACTGAACATCCTTTTTTACGATTATCATCACCTCCTCTCCGTTTTAATATTACAAAACAATAACACCCGCATTCATATGCATTACATCTTCTATTTTAAATTTTTGTCTTTTTCCGCCACGATATTGTATCCTGTAAATTCAGCATAACTCTTGTTAAGAGTCTCTTCGCGGGATAATATTTCATTTATATCAGCGCCTAACGGAACTCTGTCTTGAATATTATCGGTTACGGCCTCCGCTACCTTCAGTGTTTCTTCTATCGCCGTATTTACTGTAATTCCGTTATTGAGATCAGCCGCGCCTAATCCGCACGCAAAGGCTAAACGCGACATAACATCATCTTTTGAAATAATATCCCCATCTTTACTTAATAAATCCGCTATAACACCCGCGAGAAATGCCGCGGAATATGATGTTCCATTTTCATATTTTTTATTTTCGGAAACGTTTAAATTACTCGGAACATAAAAATCCACGCTACTTCCATAGTTACTCCAAACGTTTGGAATGCCGTTTTGATCACTCGCGCCTGCTGTTATTACATTATCATTCGCGGCAAGGCTCCCCTTTATTACAGGCGAACCTTCATTACCGGCGGATGTTATTAGTAACATACCTTTATTTACTACATCTTCTATTACTTCGTTTAATTCTGTACTGACAGGAAACAAACTAAACGGCATTAACGCTATACGAGCACCCATTTCGAAAGCGGAAATAAGCGCCGCTCGCACAAGACTCGATGTTGTTTCTTTTGTTTCATTATCAAATATTTTTAAATTAAGTAATTCTGATCCCTGCGCGAGTCCTGTACCTTCCCCATTTTTCAATACTCCAGCTATAGATGTGCCATGTCCGATAGTATCGCTAGTGTCATTATTACCGGTAAAATCATATTCGCCAGCGAGTGTAATACCTAAATCTTCCGGATTTATTCCGCTGTCAAAAAGCGCGCTTAATACACCTTTTCCTGCTTCTATAGAAGCATTTTCTTCGTCGCCCGGACCGTATCAAGTAGACGAGTCTACCGTGCCTAAAGAAAGAGTATCAATCAAAGGCAAATCATTTTCTAACGATTCCAAATTTGTTCGAGCAGGTTTATCAGGAAGTGTAAAAGTATTACTAGCGCCTGTTTGCGCGCGTGTTTTCCAAGCGTCCCATGCCCCATTCGAGCTCTCAAGGTATCCCGCGGCAGTCTGCCATGTCCATACGTCTGAAACTTTTTCATAAATATCCACAAATTTCATGTTACCATTCGACCAATATGTATAAACTTCAAGTGTTGTCCCTGTCTTTTCCAGATACCAACCTGTCTGATTTATAGTATAACCAGCCGCTGAATTCCAATGCGTAATAGAACCATCCGCGTTCCAAAATGTCTGTACTTTATTGCCCGCCTCATCAAAATATAAAACAGCCTCGCCTGTATTATGCACATATTTTTTTAGCCTGCCGGATGAGTAATACCAGCGTGTTATTACCCATGTTGTTTCATTTCTTGATGTAAATTCTTCTTCTTTTTTTGCACGGTCGGTATTATCAAACCAGCTCATAATTGTTGTCACGTATCCTGTCACGGCATCCTGTATCCGTTTAACCCTGCCGTACTGTCCGTTTCCATAAAAATTATTATTTTCATATTCATAATAAATGTTGCCGTACGCGTCTAGGGAAGCGGACTCTTTTTCATCCAATAGATGGGTATCAGTGTAATATGTTTCTTTAGTTATCATCGCGTCATTAGCTAAAGATCTCTTTTCTACTGACGCGTGATAATAACTTACAGGGTCATTAGGATCAATATACGTGAAATAGTAATACCAATTATCAGTGATATTATCAATACGTGAAATCCGTCCTGAAGAATTAAGCTCGCCTTCATCATTAAGATAATATTTCACGTGTTTTCCATAAAATTCTCCTTCACTTAAATCATTAAAAATTTCCACTTTAGATAATCTTCCCGACTCATAGAAAAAATATTTTTGAGATATTGTAACGCCGTCATTTTCAAAAAATATTCGTTCCAAAAGATTCCATCCATTTGTTCCCGTATCAAGGTTTCTTTCTTCACCATGATGCGCGAAAATATAAGCTTCTCTTTTATCTGTCGTATATACACCTGATTTTATATTCGCGCCTGAACTTACTGTGTAATCTCCTGAATATATCGTCATCGTAACATCATTACTAGTCCAATCAAATGTTCTATAAACTACATACGAAGGATCATAGATTAACGCGACTCTTCCATATTTTTCATTTTTGTAATTTTCATCAAGATATTCAATTATTTGTTTATCAGGGGATATTCCCCTGCGAACGTATTTTGAATCTTCGTAATAATCATATATGTATCCGTTATTTTCTACTATTTCTTCACCTAAAGCCATGCCGCGTTTAGTGACATCGAGCATAGTACTATCA
Organism: Candidatus Omnitrophus magneticus; assembly: GCA_000954095.1. Lineage (GTDB taxonomy): Bacteria > Omnitrophota > Gorgyraeia > Tantalellales > Tantalellaceae > Omnitrophus_A > Omnitrophus_A magneticus. The sequence continues at coordinate 6,347 of JYNY01000260.1, forward strand.
TTCGGATCATCCGGATGCACGTATGTTATGTCATAATACCAATTATCGGTTATGTTATCTATCCGGTACATTCTGCCGTATCCGACTCCGCTATCTTCATCTTTGTAATAATATTTTACATCCTTACCATAAAATTCATGTGTGGTATCGTCAGGATTTTCATTGAAAGTTCCGTTGCCGTTAGGATCAAGATGATTATAAATTTCAGAAGTATAAAGCCTGCCGGAACCTTCATAATACGAAAACGTTCTCTCAGGAGTAGCACCGTCTTCCAGATAATAAGTCATCCCCAAAAATTTCCATCCATTGGTACTTGTATTCGTATTAACCATCTCCCCATTATGGTTATACAAATACCTTACTGTACGTTCTGAAAGTTTCACGTCACTATCCGCATCATCTCCTAAAGTAGATGTATATTCCCCGGCATAATAAGTCAACTCAATAGTATCATCGTTCCAATCGTATGTTGAGTAAGAAGATGAATCGCCTTCTTTTCCAGCGTAAAGAGTTATCCTGCCGTAACCCAATAATTTATCCGCGCCATAATCAAAATTCTCATTTAAATATTCAGTCATTACCGTTCCCGCTTCTGTCTTTTGCCACGAACGTTTAAGAAGTCCTGTGTCACTGTAATATTCAACCCAATATACAGTCTCATCAGTAATAATATCTTTTATGACTTTACTAGTGAGCGCTGTATTTTGAGGGTCTAGCGGATCTTGATAATTGTATTCGTAATACCAGTTATCTGTAAGATTATCAACGCGTGTTAACCGTCCATAACCGTTTCCTAAGTTTTCATCAGTGTAATAATACTTAACATGTTTATTTAAAAATTCCTCATTGGTCTCGTCATTCTCCCTTTCAACAATACGCGCTCTGCCTGAAAGATAATACACCAGTCCCATCATTAAAGAACCCTGTTCGCCATAAAAATACACACTCTTAATCTTCCATCCATTAGTTTCAATACAAGGGTTACTCATTTCGCCATTATGCGCGAATATATCTACTTCAGTAAGCTGTGTTGAGTAAACACCGTCAAAAACAACGTCTCCAGCGTTAACAGTATAATTACCTCCATATAACGACACCGTAACATCTTCATCACCCCAATCATAAGTTCTGTATTGAGAGTTATCGTGGTCATATAACAATAATATTCTACCGTATGGCAGAACACCATAAATTTCATCCATATATTCACTAATATCTCCATTTGGATAAAATATTCTTTTTATTAAACCAGACCCTTCATAATAATCGATAGACATGCCCTGCGATTCCACTATTGCTTCGCCTGTAGATAAATCACGTTTAACCTGATTTGCGATTTCATTATTAAGAGGATTATTCGGATCAGTATACGTAATATCGTAATACCAATTGTCGGTTATATTATCCACTCTATAAATACGGCCGTTGCCGCCTTCGAGAAATTCATCAAGATAATGATATTTAATATGTTTCTCATTGAATTCATCCTCTGACACATTATTTAAAATTTCCCACGTTTTCAATCTTCCTGATTCATAAAAAGTAACTTCTTCCGCAATGATAGCTCCATCATCACTATATTTAGACCGGCTTAATAAATTCCATCCATTTTGAGTAGCATCAATATTCATCATGCTATTGTTATGTTTATAAACTATTTTATAAGTTCGTTCCGCTTGGTTAACATCACTACGATTCGGACTTCCGTAAATAGGATAATAACTTCCGTCATATTCAGTTACTACAACATTTTCGCTGTCCCAATCATAAGTCTGATAAACATTATTTCCTACGGCGCCGGCGACCAATGACATTCTGCCATTAGAAAAACCGTCAACTTCTTCATTAATACATTCCATTATCCCGCCTAAATTCGCTCCGTATTCTCTTTTTATTGCCTTAGGCGCATCAGAATAATATTCATTTTCTCTAATCCACCCGGCGCCGTAAGATGTGCCGGTTGGCGTAGTAACAGGGTCCACCCATTGAAACGCGAGTCCGTTATCCACATTTCTTCCCTCATATAAATCAGAAACATCATCCGCCGTAATAGCGCGGTCATATATTTTAAAATTTGTTATCGCGCCATTCCAAAAATATCCGGGGTCATTAAAATACTTCCCTAAAAAAAGTTCTCCGTCAAATTGTAAATCTGCTAAATTCGGCGCTAATACTGTTTGAGGTTTTTCATCAACATAAATCGTCATGCCGCTCGATCTATCAACAACTGCCACAATATGATGCCATTCGCCGTCGCCTATTATTTCATTATTTTTAAAATATGTATCACCGATTGACACCCCAACCTGATTATCATACATTTCCATATAAATAGGCGTATCCCCTTGAATAGAAAAAATCATATGCTCTCCATTATCCGCGCTATTCGAACGAACCCAAACAGAAACACTAAAATCATTTACACCCGGACTAAAATTATTATTATTTGCTAAACTAACATAAGCGTTTCCTCCAAAATATAAATACGCGCCCGGGAAAACAGGGCTTAACCGGCCAACCCAAGTAGCTCCATTGATTACGCCGTTATGCCCGGACATGGTATCAAGCAATTCACCGGAACGCGACGCGCTCCAAGACGTAATTATCCCGTCTAATACCGGTTCTGTCTTCAAATATAAATTATTTACATCTTCCGCGCTTAAAACCCTGTTATACATTTTTACGTCAGTAATATCGCCAATCCAATAATATCCGCCTCCTGAATATTTTCCTAAAAATAAATCACTTAAAAATTCTATGTCGCTTGTTTCAGGTTTGCCGCCCTTTTCACCTTCGCCGTCCACATAAAGCGTCATTCCATTATCTCTATCCATTACTCCAACTACATGATGCCATTCTCCGTCAGCTATTATTTTACTATTCTGATAATAACTATCACCCACGCTAAACCCTAATTTTTTTTGATACATTTCCATATACACATACTTATCTCCATTACCGGAAATTATCATATATTCACCATCATCATTAACTACTGTCTTTATCCACGCGGAAATACTGAAATCACTTGTTCCCGGATCCAAAGACGCGTCACTTCCAAAACTCACATAATTTCCATTTCCAAAACTAAGATACTTCTTAGGAAGTTCAGGTGTTACGCCTCCTACCCATGAGGCGCCGCGCAAAACACCAGTAAATCCGCCAGCATCATCTATTACCGCGCCATTTCTAAAACTCGACCAATTCGCCACTAAACCGCCTACTACCGGTTCTGTCTTCAAATATAAATTATTCACTTCTACATTCGTTAAAACACGATTATACATTTTTACATTAGTAATATCGCCTTCCAAATAATACCCGCCGTTTGAATATCTGCCTAAAACTAAATTGCTTAAAAATTGAATGTCCGAAGTTTCAGGAGAACCGCCGGATTCACCGGTTCCATCAACATACAAATTTATCCCTGCATCTCTATCCATTACCGCGACAACAAAATGCCATTCTCCGTCAGCTATTTCTTTACTATGCTGATAATATGTATCGCCCGCCGCGAAGCCTATTTTTTTCTGATACATCTCAAGATATACCGCTTTATCTCCATAGCCGGAAATAATCATATGTTCTCCGTCATCAGTAAGAACTGTTTTAACCCAAACAGATATAGAAAAATCTCCAGTCCGCGGGTCAAACCCTGAATCACTACCAAAATCTACAAAACTCGTTCCATTAAACTCCAAATATTTTTTCGGATTCTCACCGGACATATCCCCAATCCACTCCGCACCGTTAAACCTTCCATTCCCCGCGCCCTTACTATCCAATAATTCTATGCCTTTACTTTTATTCCACATCCCCATTAAATTATTTGTAATACTCCCTCCGCTATTAATATTTGCTATTTCTTGCGCGCTAAGAGCGCGGTCAAAAATTCTTATATCCTTCATATCTCCCTTCCAATAATATCCGCCCATAGCATACTTACCAAAAAAAGTTTTAAAAAATTTCAAATCCGCTGTGTCCGATAATCCGTGAGATTCACCAGCGCCGTCAACATAAAGAGTAACACTTGTATCCCTATCAACACTAACCGCTACATTATGCCACTCTCCATCCGCGACTAAATCACTATGCTGAAAATAATTATTACCTAATGAAAACCCTATTTTTCTTTCATATATTTCCATATACATTATGCTGTCATCCCCAATAGATGAAAAAACCATATACTCTTTATTATCTTCAACCAAAATTTTAACCCACAAAGAAATAGTGAAATCCTTTAATCCAAAATCAAATCTTGCGTCATCCCCAAACTCAACATAACCAGTACCGTCATATTGAATATAATTTTGAGATTCTTGAGCATTACTTGTTGAAATGCCCATCAAAAATCCCAAACAGATAGGAAATATTAATAATACCTTCTTTAATTGTTTTATTAAAATATTCATAATACACCTCAATTTTTAAAATATTAACTAAAATATTAAATTTTACTAAATACTTTTTCATCCTATAAAATTTTATTTGCATAATTTATAATTTCAAAAACTCTTACTAAAATTCTTTTTAAACAAATTTCGCATCAACAAAAATAAGTATACACTAATAATCATAGTAAAGTCAACTTTTTTGAAGCATAATATTGTATCCTTAACATTCAGATATTACTTTCCCGATTAAAATCATTATTAAAAAAATTTTTATTTATATAAGATTGTTAAAATACTAACAAAAAAATGACACTTTGAACTGCTGTAATTACTAAGCGGATAATAATGGAATTTTTAAAAATGAAGATGTTATCATTTGCGATGTTCTAAATATGCTTGTTTTAAAAATTGGATAGAATGAATATTTTGTCAATCCTGTCCGATAAAACTATTTCACCAAAAAACTAGTTGAAATTCCTTAATTTTAAAATCAGAAATTCTGGCTGGTGTTGCGCTTAACAGATCTATCAATGTCAACCTTGATAATAATGCTTCTTTTATTATCCTATGCAAATAAAATAACGATTTTTCATATTTAGATTGGTATTTTATATATGTCAAAAGTAAATAATATATCATCGCTATCCAGACTTGACTCATCACCGCATTTTTACTTGTTCCCAAAAATGTTTTTATTTGTAAATTCTGTTTTATCCATCTAAAAAATATTTCTATTTGCCATCTTGTTTTATATATTTGTACGATCGTTTTAGCTGACAGTTTAAAATTGTTGGTAACAAAACTAACTACTTCGTCACTTTTTTCATCTAAAAATCTTATCATTCTTAAATTCTTTTCATATTTTTTATTTTCTAGTTTTATTTTTTCATCAGACAATATCCCGTCTTTCATTGCCTCTAGATGCTGTCCGAGAACTGTATATTTTAGATTGTTTTTTAATTTAGTCACAAAATAACTCTTAGAAAAGTCAATATTACTCCATAGTTCAAGGTCTGTATACGCACGGTCAAAACAATATATGCTGTCCGGTTTAATATTTAATTTATCCTTAGCTATTCTTATATCAGAAATATTCCCTTCAGTTATCACTG
>JYNY01000001.1 GCA_000954095.1 Candidatus Omnitrophus magneticus
CACCGCTATTTAACTGCTCATTCTTTACTGCCACAAGTTGATACTCAGGGCTTGTTAATAATCCCCAACTGTATCCGCCTTGCGTTGCCCAGAGCGGGATCGCGTTGCCTCCGCTACTATCACTGCCAAAAATATTTGTACCGGCTATTGAAACTCCGTCTCCCCCCATAGTAGGAAGTTCTGTCTTAGTTGAATATGGGCCTATCGCCGATCCCCAATAAACATAGGAATTGATATTATAACTTGTGCCATTATAATAATTCGAAATCACAATATCTAAATACCCATCACTATTAAGGTCTGCTATAGAATTACGATATGACCCGCTACCAGCAAGTTCTGTTCTTGTAGAATATGGCCCACTACTTGCGCCCCAATAAATATAGGAATTAATATTATTGGTTGAACCATTCCTATAATTTGAAAACACAATATCCAAATATCCGTCATTATTAAGATCTGCTATAGAATTGCCCGATGACCCGCTAGTAGCAAGGTCTGTTTTTGTAGAATACGGACCACTACTCGCTCCCCAATAAATGTATGAATTAGTATTAACGTTAGAGCCATTACTAAAATTCGAAAACACAATATCCAAATAATTGTCGTTATTAAGATCTGCTATAGAATTGAGGCCTGCGCTCATCGTAGCGAGGTCTGTTTTTGTAGAATATGGACTGCTACTCGCTCCCCAATAAATATAGGAATTAATATTACCACTTGTACCATTCGAACCGTTAGAAAAAACAATATCCAAATATCCATCGCTATTTAGATCTGCGATGGAATTTCCTCCTGCTCCTAAAGTAGAAAGTTCTGTTTTTGTTGAATACGGCCCGCTACTCGATCCCCAATAAATATAGGAATTGATATTACCACTTGTACCATTCCAATTATTCGAAATCACAATATCTAAATATCCATCACTATTTAGATCAGCGACTGAACTATTATATGCCCCTTGTCCGGGAAGTCCTGTAGTGGTCGAATACGGTCCAGAACTCGAGCCCCAATAAATAAGAGAATTAAAATTATAAGTAGAGTCATTATAGACACCAAGAAATACAAGATCCAAATATCCATCATTATTGAAATCCGCGATAGAATTTCCCTCTGACCCATTAGTAGCAAGTTGAGTTTTATTAGTACTAGTATATGCACCGCCACTCGCCCCCCAATATATATACGAATTGATATTACGGGTTGAACCATTATAATAATTCGAAAATACAATATCCGGATACCCGTCTCCGTTTAAGTCGCTACCAGCGTTTGCCAGAATTGGCGTAACACAAAAGAGTCCGGCGAACGCTATTACTAAGAGAGTTAAAAGTTTTGGGAGTTTTCCCCATCTGTCATTCCCGCGCAAGCGGGAATCCATGGAGGCATTCCTTATCCGTTTCAAATAACTCACTCCAAACCCAAATAGTAGCGCGAGGGCCATTCCACCCGGGATTTCGGGAACCGGCGAACCTTCAAGTCCTGAACCCAAGTAGATGAATTTATGGTTATGATTATTCAGCCAATAATCTCCCAACGTTTTCCCTTGCGTCT
>JYNY01000002.1 GCA_000954095.1 Candidatus Omnitrophus magneticus
ACTCTGATATGTTTTTTATTTTTCATAATTTTATTCAGTAATATTTTTTGAGTTACACTCCGGATCTCCTTCTTTCGTCGCCGTTTATAAAAATTGTCATTTTAGTCTTAATGGAAATTATTATTCATTCCCGTTTCTAATTGCTGAACACGAAGTTGCTGTAGAATATTTAGATGAAAAAAATACAAGTAGGCACATGAGCAAGAAGTTTCGTTTTTTGAAAGAAGTATATTGGGACAATGAGGGGATATGGTCGAAAGGATTTTTCGTCTCAACGGTGGGCATAGATGAGGCGATTATCTGTAAATATATTCAGAGTCAAGAAAAGGAAGACACAGGACAAACGAAGTTTGAATTCTGAAAAAGAACCCCGCCTGTAAAGGCGGGGGTATCTATACAAAATCCGGGATAAACGAATTTTTTATGAAAGAATCAAATATTTTTAAAATTATAAAAAATAGGTGGTCAGTAAGAGAATATAAAAAAGACATCGTGAGCGATAGAGAAATGAATATATTATTGGAAAGCGGCCGGTGGGCGCCGTCAGGACTTAATAATCAGCCGTGGCGGTTTATTATTGTAAAAGATACTGGTATAAAAAATATTCTCGCGGACTTTACTAAATACGGGCATGTCATAAAAAACGCTTTCATGGTTATTTGTGTTTTTTTGGATAAAAAAACATCGTACCACCGTGAAAAAGATATAATGGCAATAGGCGCTTCTATTCAGAATATATTACTTACCGCGGATGATATAGGTTTGGGCGCGTGCTGGCTTGGAGAAATTTTAAATAAAAAAGAACAGGTAGAAAAAATTTTAAAAGTTACAGGCAAATATGAACTTATGGCTGTTATTACCGTAGGAGTCCCTGTATTAAAGCCGCGTAAATCAAACCGCCGTAAACTTAAGGATTTAGTCCTGTTTAAACATAATTAAAGGGGAGATCCTGTTAGCATCTCTTATGAAAAGTTGCTTAATAGGTAAGTATTCTGGTAAAATAGTAATATTATGGAAAATATATCAGCTTATTTAAATAATTTAAATTTTTTTACTTATTTGATAGTTTTTGCCGCTGGAGTTGTTACGTCCTTTACGCCATGCGTGTATCCCTTACTTCCAATCATTACAGGAGTAATAGGCTCATCAAAAGAAATTTCACGTTTGAAAAGTTTTTTTCTTTCTTTAAGTTATGTTTTAGGGATGTCTATTACTTTTTCCATATTGGGTGTTTTTGCGGCAATTTCTG
>JYNY01000003.1 GCA_000954095.1 Candidatus Omnitrophus magneticus
CGCGCAAGAACGAACAAGAGCCAGATGCCAAGCAACAGCTAGACAATTTGTACAAACAAATTGGCCGTCAGCAGGTTGAGATTGATTGGCTAAAAAAAAAGCTTGGACTATAAGTCGCGAGCAAAAAATATTGTTCATTGACAAAAATAATACGGAATTGAGCGTTCGCCAGCAATGCGAATTACTGGGGTTCAATCGGTCGAACTTATATTATCAGCGACAGGAAAAAGAACTTTTGGATGAACACCAGCTTCGCAGAGCAATCGACGAACAGTTCATGAAAGATCCATGCGGCGTTATTAAAATGATGAAGTATTTACGGCGTTTGGGGCATACCGCTGGGAAAAAATTGATTCGTCGGCTTATGAGGTCGATGAACCTAGTGGCGATCTATCCAAAGCCACGGATAAGCCAGAAACATCCGGAACACCGTATTTACCCGTATCTGCTGAGAGGTGTTGAGATTGTCCGAGTTAATCAAGTCTGGGCCACTGACATCACGTATATTCAGCTCGCCAGAGGGTATTGTTATCTAGTGGCTATTATGGACTGGTTCAGCCGTTATGTTCTTTCTTGGCGGCTTAGTAACACACTGGATGCGTCTTTTTGTGTGGAATGCCTTGATGAAGTTTTAAAAAAATATGGCAAGCCAGAGATATTTAACAATGATCAGGGTACACAGTTCACGTCGATGGAGTTTATCCAAAAGCTATTGGACGCAAATATTCGAATAAGCATGGATGGACGTGGCAGGGTCTTTGACAACATTTTTATTGAGCGTCTCTGGCGTACGGTTAAATACAGTAATATTTATGTTCATGAATATCCAACAATGAGAGACGCGCATGATGGCCTAAGGATATTTTTTATTTTAGCGGGAAATCCCCGCCTGTAAAGGCGGGGATGAGAGCATATTTCCTGTGTCTTCCGTGTATGTTATACTGAGTAAATGAGATTAATAAAGTCAGCACATAGTGTATATAGGACGCAGTACCACATAGTATGGGTTACAAGATTTAGACGAAAAATCCTGAACAAAGGAGTTCGTGAATATCTGAAAACGAAACTTCTTGAGGTCCGAGAGTATTACCCCGACTGGGAATACATTGCTGTAGGAATAGATATTGATCATATTCATTTGCAAATGGTAATTCCACCGAAATATGCAGTAAGTATGGTTGTTGAAACGTTGAAAAAAAATACAAGTAGGCACATGAGCAAGAAGTTTCGTTTTTTGAAAGAAGTGTATTGGGACAATGAGGGGATATGGTCGAAAGGATTTTTCGTCTCAACGGTGGGGATAGATGAGGCGATTATCTGTAGATATATTCAGAGTCAAGAGAAGGAAGACACAGGACAAACGAAGTTTGAATTCTGAAAAAGAACCCCGCCTGTAAAGGCGGGGGTATCCATT
>JYNY01000004.1 GCA_000954095.1 Candidatus Omnitrophus magneticus
TTATCAACTAGACGAGGAGGCAGTGTAAGCAAAGAAGCATATTATGTTATTTTAGGATTAAGGAAAGATTTTAAACGAGAAATATTAGGTGTTTATAATTTTCCGTCAGAAACAAAATCAGGAATGGGAACTATTTGCGATGACCTTAAAAAAAGAGGAATTAAGAGAGTTTTATTATGGGTTACGGATGGCGTGGCAGGCGTAGGAGAAGAAGTACAAAAGAGATTTTCATATACAAAAATACAACTTTGTATAATCCATAAAATAAGAAATATTTTAGAAAAAGTCCGTAAGGAAGATAAGGCGATTATTTTAGCAGACTTTAAACAAACATTTACACTTGATAATCCAAATCAGACCACAGTAGAAGAGATACAACACACAGAACCATATGTGGAAAAATGGAGCAACAAATATCCATATCAGTAAAAAAAGAAAGAACACGAATGTATGTTTAAGGAGATAGATATTGGAAGAGAAGGGCAGCAGAAATCAGAGGGGGCGAGATAATAGAAAGAGTGTGGAGCGCAGAAAATCTACAGCTCGC
>JYNY01000005.1 GCA_000954095.1 Candidatus Omnitrophus magneticus
TAAAAAAACGTCATTCTGTCATTCCAGCTTCCTTCTCTGTCTTTCCCTCGAAAGATGGAATCCATGGGAGTTACCCCATCTTCCGATATACTAGACACAAGTTGGGTATTTGACTGTGTTTTAGGCACAAGGTCTGCCCCACATATATTAGGTTGATATGGAATTTTGGGTGGGAGATAATTGGGAAATTTTACTGTCTGATATTTCTTTTTCATTCCATGTGAAATCGGACATTAAATAATCGTTAGTGGTAAGGAGGTATAATGGTATTATATTTTTACTGGGAGGTAGCAGATGTTTTATATTTTTAGACGTAAAAATAGCAGTAGGAATGTTGAATATACCGCTTGCCATA
>JYNY01000006.1 GCA_000954095.1 Candidatus Omnitrophus magneticus
TAGTGTGTTTAGAAGGCGGTGTGGGAAGTTATGATTTAAGCGGTATAGAGGAGATCTCGGATAAAGAGATTCGGCAAGGTGTTGCTGAGTTATTCGCGCGTGAAGGGATTTTAAACGGAGGAGAATACGCGCGTGTCCTGGCAGGCGCGAGTTATACGTTATGGGGAATAGAGGACGCGGGATTATATAAAAAGAATTTAAAAGTGTATAGGGATTTTAGCGAAGAGAGAGGAAAAGTAGAAAAAACAGTTCAAGGATTTTCGCGCGGAATAGAAATAGCGAAAGAAAAGATTTTGAATGAGAATTTAAAAATATTTTTAGAAGCAAAAGAA
>JYNY01000007.1 GCA_000954095.1 Candidatus Omnitrophus magneticus
CTATAGGTAGTGTAGCAAGTGTGTCAGTAGCGAATTTCCTTTTTCACCAAGATGTGATGTGGTGGCTTGCTGGACTTATGGGTTCTATTATTGGCGCTGTGTGGAACTTTGCTGTAACATCTACTTTTACTTGGAATTGGAAAAAGAAAAATAATAGATGATACATTCGTTTATAAAACATAAAGCACTTATACAGGCCATAACACTTATGTTAATTACCTGCTGTTGGATGTATATTGACAGTCCTATAAATCCTCTTAGGACTACAAATTCAAGGTTTAATCACAGTGGTGCTGGTATCATGAGTGCAGAGGTAGCAGTTAAAACGGGTATACTTTTTCTTATACCCAATATAAAAGAGCGCTCTAATAAATCACTTTCACCTTTGGCAAATACTAATAATATAAAACCATATGAAAGATTAGAGGTGTTTTCTTTAACTGAAGATAAGGATCATTTTGATGGTCTATTTTGGGGCTTATTCACATTAATTACACACATAGTACCTACAGCTGAGACTATTGCAAAACGAAATTACATCTTTTATATTTTCCTTATATTTCTGTTTAGCTTATTAGTAACACTATATTATAAAAAATGGTATTTACATTCATTGATGTATATACCAGGGGCTCTAACCATATATTTACATCAGATACGTACTCTCTTGGTAGAGGAGTATTTAGAACTTGCTACAATATCATTAGCAGCCTTATTTGCATCTATACACATGATGATAATATGTCTATTCTATCGGTGTACCTCTATACCAATACGGGTGGGGATTGTATTCTTATTACTTATAGAAAGTATATGTTTGACATTTGTTTCAAAGATACACACAGCAAATAGCTTTGTTATAATAATTACATTGATAATTTCCTTTCCCTTAATTACCATAAAATTTTATCCAAAATGGTATTTATA
>JYNY01000011.1 GCA_000954095.1 Candidatus Omnitrophus magneticus
GAAAACACTACTGAAATATAATTTCCTTCTTTATTTAATCTATGCGCTAATTCATGTAAAAGTGTTGTTTTTCCAGTCTGCCTCGGCGCGTGGATGGCGAAATACTCTTCTTTTTCAATAAAATCAAATATTACACTCTGATTTCTTAATGGATCCAACATGTAATGTTTTTCAGGACGGCAGAACCCGGTTATATTAAAATATCTTTTACTTTTCATTAAAAAAATCCCTCCAAATAATTTTATAAATAAATATTTCTAGATTATAACAGATTGCGCGGGGAAAGAAAATAATAGAAAATAGCGCGATTCTAGTAGTCTCTAGAATTATTTCCCGCGCGCGGCATTGCAAAACGTGAGAAAAAGAACGTAAGCACTAAGCGGTTAGTAATAAACTTTTCTATATCCTTTAGAAAACATCATTCTGTCATTCCCGCGAAAGCGGGAATCCATAAGGGTTTTATGATGTTTTTGAAATGGTTATACCATATATAAATTCCTGCTTCATGGAAAATCCCAACGTTAATAATCAAGCTTGCAATTACCATCCGCTTAGTGATTACAAAAGAACAATCTCTCAAAACAAAATATTTTCGCCAAAAATTTTTACAAAAAAAAGAAATCCGCCTTTGACAACACATCAAAGACGGACTTCTTTTAAAGGAGGTGTGCACATAAGTTTATTTTTTTATACGTCTTAAATAACTCACTCCAAAATTGTGTTCTCGTTATTTATTTTTTTATGTTGTAAAAATAATTCTAATAAAATAAAGATTCCTACACACAGTTTTTTTCATAGGGGGAAGGGTTCCCTTCCCCCTCTTGACGCTCGCCTTTCTTTATCCGGTTAACTTTTGTCGTGTCTTGCAAGTTGCTTGATTATGGGGCTCGCTGTCACCCCCTTGCCTAAGGTCTATTTTTTCTGTATCAAAGGAGAAGGGGAAATGTTCCCCTTCTCCTTTGTATCCTTTTCCCCTTTTAAGGTAGTTACGATATATACTCTACTTCTTCATCCGTCTTAAATAACTCACTCCAAACCCAAATAGTAGCGCGAGGGCCATTCCGCCCGGGATTTCGGGAACTGGCGAACCTTCAAGACCTGAGCCTAAGTAGATAAATTTATGGTTATGATTATTCAGCCAATAGTCTCCCAACGTTTTCCCTTGCGTCTCTGAAAATTCTTCAGATGTATAGCGCCATGTGTAACCGTTAAGTGTTACGCTTCCAGACTGGGCTTGATATAACGCGTATAACGCTTGAACTTCAGCGTAACTCCAATCTTCATTAAATATTTCGCTAAAGTCCGCGCTGTATCCGGCTTTCCCGA
>JYNY01000008.1 GCA_000954095.1 Candidatus Omnitrophus magneticus
CAATCCTGTCCGGTAAACGTCTAAAAAAATAAAGGGAATCACTCCAAAAATGTTAAAATGGGTAAAATGGAAACACGCTAAAACGCCCATAAAACAAGGAGGATTCCCTATATGGCTAATTATAGCACGGTTTTTAATCAACTTTTAGCATTAATTCCGCGATATCATTTTGAACGTTTTGTAAATTCTTTTAATGGCGACCGTTATGTTAAGACTCTTAAATGCTGGAACCAGCTTGGATCTTTACTATACGCGCAAGCCTCCGGGAAAAAATCTTTGAGAGAAATTGTAAATGGACTAGAAATAAATAATTCTAAGTTATACCATTTAGGATTATCGCCTGTTAAACGTTCTACGTTAGCAGATGCGAATAAAATAAGAAGTTATCAAATTTATGAATCATTATTTTACAAGATACTTTCCCAATGCAAAGATTTAACTCCGAAACATAAATTTCGTTTTAAGAATCCGCTATATACGATTGACGCTTCCACAATTGATGTATGTCTGGCTACATTTTCATGGGCGAAATTCAGAACTAAAAAAGGCGCTGTAAAAATACACTGCTTATTTGATCATTCAGGAGATATTCCCGATTTTGCAGTGATAACTGAAGGGAATATTTCTGATATAAGAATAGCTAAGGATAAATTAAATATTAAACCGGACAGCATATATTGTTTTGACCGTGCGTATACAGACCTTGAACTATGGAGTAATATTGACTTTTCTAAGAGTTATTTTGTGACTAAATTAAAAAACAATCTAAAATATACAGTTCTCGGACAGCATCTAGAGGCAATGAAAGACGGGATATTGTCTGATGAAAAAATAAAACTAGAAAATAAAAAATATGAAAAGAATTTAAGAATGATAAGATTTTTAGATGAAAAAAGTGACGAAGTAGTTAGTATTGTTACCAACAATTTTAAACTGTCAGCTAAAACGATCGTACAAATATATAAAACAAGATGGCAAATAGAAATATTTTTTAGATGGATAAAACAGAATTTACAAATAAAAACATTTTTGGGAACAAGTAAAAATGCGGTGATGAGTCAAGTCTGGATAGCGATGATATATTATTTACTTTTGACATATATAAAATACCAATCTAAATATGAAAAATCGTTATTTTATTTGCATAGGATAATAAAAGAAGCATTATTATCAAGGTTGACATTGATAGATCTGTTAAGCGCAACACCAGCCAGAATTTCTGATTTTAAAATTAAGGAATTTCAACTAGTTTTTTGGTGAAATAGTTTTATCGGACAGGATTGGTGTTCTATTGATAGATGTTTTGATATATTATTCCAAGAAATCTGTGAACCGTAAGTAGTGTTTATTCCTTTAAATATTTCATATAAATAGTTTTCGTTTTTATTATGTTTTAAAATGTCTCCGATAATCCACTGAATATAAATATCGAAGATTGCTTTTGAAATAGTTTTTTTTATAAGGTATTCAGAGATAGCGGGTAAGTATCCTCCGTGTAACAAGTATTCTTGTAAATATTCTGTAAGACGGCCATGAAATTTTTCGTAGTTTGTAATTTCGGTGTTGAGTGGCGTGTTTTTTATCGTGTCGCATAAAGTTGATAATTCAGGAGCTCTCAACAATACAACTTCTCTGAAAGAAAGAGGATCCTCAAGGCTAAAATAAATTCCATTCCCAAGGCGCAAGAAAATTCCATAGCGATAAACCAATAAAAGTATTTGCTTTATTATGATGTTTATTTGAAGGTAGAAGGGGGATCCCCCTTCTAAAATTTTTATTTTTTTAACCTTCCATCCCTATTTATAGTTAAACTATATACGGGGGTGGTTAATATGTTAGGAGTTGCCATGTATATTACTATTAAATCTTTACTTGAAAAAGGTCTTAACAAATCTCAAATAGCGCGTGATGTTAAACATGATTGGAAAACTGTTGATAAGATAATTAAACGTATTAAATCTAATCAAAGTTTTCCAATCAAAAAACCTCATCCTCAAAAACTCGATACCTATCGAGAACAAATTATTGAGTGGATGGAACAAGGATTAAGCGGGATTTTGATTTATCAAAAACTGCGTGAAATTGAAGTAAAAATATCTTATTCAGCTATTAAACGCTTTTTAGCAGGTATTAAAAGGAAAGAAAATATATTTGTTCGCATTCATACAGAACCAGCAGAAGAAGCTCAAGTTGATTTTGGGTATATTGGCCTCACTACTGATATCAACGGGAAACGTCGTAAAACTTGGGTATTTAACATGAAACTGAGTTATTCTAGATTAGATTATTATGAAAAAACTTACGATCAAACAGTTGAAACTTTTATAAATTGTCATAAAAATGCTTTTAAATATTTTAGTGGCATACCTAAAACTGTTCGAATTGATAATTTAAAGGCAGCAATATTAGAAGCTAATTTTTATGAACCCATCTTTCAACAGCTTTATAAAGATTTTTCTGCGCATTATGGATTTACATCCATTCCGTGCAGAATTTATCGCCCCAACGATAAAGGTAAGGTAGAATCAGGGATAAAATATTTTAAAAACAATTTTGTATTAGGCCGGCAATTTAAAGATGGTGATGATTTAGACCGTCAGATTTTATATTGGCTCGAAAACACTTGCAATCGCAGAGTTCACGGCACTACTCGGAAAATCCCTAAAGAAGTTTTTCATGCCGAAGAAAAACATTTATTATTGCCGCTTCCTCTAAATAATTTTGAAATCGCTAAAGTCGGCACAAGAAAACTTTACCATGATTGCCATGTATTTATTGATTACAATTATTATTCTGCTCCTTTTGAATATGTAGGTAAAATACTTGAGATCGAAAAAACTAAATCTTTTGTCAAAATCTATTATGAAAATAAATTAATTGCTACTCATCCAACTATATCTGGTAAAGGTCTTTTCTCTACAAGCAACAGTCATTATCCAAAATATAAACTTTATTCCGAAACAGAATATCAAGAAAAATATCAAGCTAAAATGCACAATATCGGACCTTTTGCTGAACAAATGTTTTTTGCTATTTTAAAAGACTCGCCTAATCTTTGGTCAAGGAAAGTACAAGGAATAATATCTTTATTAAATACATATCCCGGCGGTGTCGTTGATTCTGCTTGTAAAAGAGCTCTTGCTTATCAAGTTTACAGTTACAAAATTATTAAAAAGATTTGCTCTAATGGCTCTTATTCTTTACCTGTCGAATTTGCAAAAGAGGAGGCGCTTGAATATGAATTCGCTTAAAAATAGATTAAAAGATTTTAAATTATCTGGAATCTGCAATTCTCTCGAAGAACGCTTGTCTTTAGCAAAACAAAAAAGTATGGGTTATTTAGAGTTCTTAGAACTATTAGTTGAGGATGAATATAATACTCGTAAAGATAATAGTTATAAAAAGAGATTCTCTCAAAGTAAACTGTCTTCTTATAAAACTATTGAAGATTTTGATTTTGCTTTCCAACCCTCAATTGATAAACGTTTAATCAATGATTGTTCTACTTGTTCATTTATTAGTGAAAAAAGAAATATCGTTTTTATCGGCAAACCGGGAACAGGCAAAACGCATCTCGCGATTGCTATCTCTATTAAAGCCTTAATGAAAGGATTTAAAGTTTTGTTTTCTTCTTGTTCTGAATTGTTATATACCTTAAATGCTTCTAAGGCGGATAATACTTATTTTAAAAAATTAGAATATTATTTATCTGCTGACTTATTAGTCCTAGATGAACTGGGTTTTAAAAAAATACCAAGCTATAGCGCTAATGATTTTTTTGAAATAATCTCTCGTAGATATGAAAAAGGATCTTTAATTATTACTACAAATAAAACTTTTGAACAATGGACTGATATTTTCGATGACCATAATTTGGCTTCTGCTATTCTTGACAGGATTGTTCATTACTCTACTATTATCAACATATCAGGTCACAGCTATAGAGCTAAATCCTTAAAAAAGGGAGGTGATTCTAACTAGTTTTTTTTGTATTTACACTATGGAATTTTCTTGCGCCTTGACTATGGATTTTTCATTGACTTTGAGGAACAAGCTGGCGTTTTGGTGCAGGCGCGATTTGGCGCTCATGGATGCGCTCTTTCGCCAGTCTGGGTTGATTCGTGCCAAATGGGATGATCGTCATTTCGGCGATGGCAAAACATACGGCGAGGTGGTGCTTCAGAAAGCCGTTGATAATTGCCGGGAAGTTTTTGCCAGCGCACAATTTGAAAGTGTCATTTCAAAACCCAAAATCACACAAGGCGAAATCATAACCCGCGATTGCGAAGAAAACATCCAAAACTTTTTCCGCGACCAGCAGGGCGCGTTCTTTGTAGTGCTTCCCTTTGAAAATCACACCGAAGTCTGCCAGACCAACAGCACCCGCTTTCGCAACTGGATGGCCAAGAATTACCGCGCCAAATACGGCGCACCGCCCAAAAGCGACGCGCTGACCCAGGCGCGGATTCAGATTGAAGCCAGATGCGAAGATTCAAGGCAGATTGAACTATTTAACCGCGTGGGCTGGCATGACGGCACGATTCTGTATGACCTCACCACACCTGACTGGCGCGGGGTTCGAGTGGATAAGAACGGTTGGGAGATTGTTCCGCTTCCGCCGATATTCCGCAGGCATCAGCATCAGGCCGAGCAGGTTATTCCG
Organism: Candidatus Omnitrophus magneticus; assembly: GCA_000954095.1. Taxonomy (GTDB): domain Bacteria; phylum Omnitrophota; class Gorgyraeia; order Tantalellales; family Tantalellaceae; genus Omnitrophus_A; species Omnitrophus_A magneticus. The sequence goes on from JYNY01000008.1 coordinate 4,664, forward strand.
GTTAAAGGCAAAGACCCGAAGGATATTTTGCGTTTCTGCAACATTAGCTCTGAGGATCACTGCCTGTTCATGGCCACGATCGCTACGTTTTTCATCCCCAATATTCCGCACGTGATCTTAAGCCAGAACGGCGAGCAGGGTTCGGGCAAATCCAATAACAGCAGAAAGATCAAAGGCTTGAGCGACCCCTCAAAGGTCATGCTCATCTCTACGCCCAAGGACTTGGAGCAGGCGCAGATGACGGCTGAAAAACATTGGATCAGCACGTTCGACAACCTTTCCAAGATTCACGAATGGTTCAGTGATTTTCTTTGCCGGGGCGTGACCGGCGAAGGCGATATGAAGCGCAGTCTTTACACCAATGACGACGAGTTTATCCGGGCGTATCGTCGGTGTTTTGTTCTAAACGGCATCGGCGCATCTATGTGGCGGGCGGATTTGCTGGATCGTTCAATAATTTTCGACATCCCGATTCTTAAAAACACCCGGCCTGAGAAAACTATTGAAGATGAATGGAAAGACGCCCTGCCCGGAATTCTGGGCGGGTTCTTTTCCGCTATCTCAAAAGCTATGGGCATTATTCACACTGTGACAGGCCATGAGAAATTCCGCATGTCCGACTTTGCCCAGTGGGGCGCGGCTTTATCCATTTCCATGGGCTATTCGCAAGAGGAGTTTTTTCAGAAGTATCAGGAATCTGTTGACCGCAAATGGCAGGAGACCGCGGAAGAAAATACTCTGGTCAACAAGCTCATTGCTTTGCTGGAAAGCTCCAGCGGTGAATGGCAGGGGTCGGTCACTTCGCTTCTTGAAAAAATCAATCCCGATGATAACCACGACAAGCATCTGCCTGCAAGTCAGAAGGCACTTTCATCGGAGCTGATGCGCATCGCGCCAATCCTGCGTAATGTCGGTATTGATGTGATCCGAAGCATTCGGCGCGAAGCCGGGACAGGCAGAAAACAGCTTGTGTTACGGCAGGCAAAGTCCGGGCTTTTCAGTGAAAAAGCAGGTGTGAACTTGGGCGTGAACGTTTGTGAACATGAGGAGGGTTTTTGTGACCATGACGAGACTGTCAACTTTTTTGTGTCTGAAGCAATTGGCAAAATATTAAAAAACATAAATATTTAAGATCTTTCTTGTTTTTGT
>JYNY01000009.1 GCA_000954095.1 Candidatus Omnitrophus magneticus
TTCTCTTAATTTTCCCCTTAACCTATATGCCCGTACCTTCACGTTAACGACACTCAAGCGTAGTAACTCTGCGGTTTCCTTTACCGAAAAGCCCTCAAAATATAACAGCGACAATACCATTCTATCATCGGCAGAAAGCCTGCTCAGTGCATATTCAAGCAGCTGCGACCTGTACTTTTTTGATTGCAGTTTTTCATAAGTCTTAAAAGACTTATCCGCTATTATGGTTTCAAACCACTGCTGAGGCTCATCGCTTAAATAACTTATAGGTATCTCTTTTTTTCTATATTTTTCCCTCCAAAAATCTAAACAACACCTTACAGATATTTTTGCCACCCAACTTTTAAAAGTACCTGTCCCCTTATATGTGTTTAAAGACAAATAGGCACTTACAAAGACCTCATGGGCAACCTCCCCAACCATTTCATAAGGTATATGGCGTGAGACGATTTTAAATACTAAGGCATCGTATCTTTTTACTAAACCTTCAAAAACCTCAACGTTGCCGCTTAACACCTCCTCTACTATATCGCTGTCAGATAGCACGGTTGATTCCATTATACCTATCCTTACACCTAATGGTTATAAATTTATATCCTTTGATTTATATGTCTGCATTAAAAGCAAAAAGGTTACAAAAAGATACTTCAAAGTTTAATTTTTTAATAGTGAAGGCATTATTAGGCTTTTATTTTAGATGGGTGATTTCCAAATTACCCCATTTTAATACAAGGTATTGTGCAACAAGTCTTCTATGGCAATGGGTTGGTTGGTCTTCAGTGCATAGCAGGCAAGAGTTATCGAATTGATTTAAATCAAGGGTTTTCTCAACAGCTCTGGATTGTAATAAAGCATTGAAACTCTGCTCATAAACACTCCAATCCCCTTTATTTTTTTTGTATTCTTCTAATATTGCCTTCGTTGGGGCAAGTTCCGGTATGTGTATATATTCAATACCGCAAATCTCTTTGAGGAAATACCTCAAATCATCTCGCTTTGCAAATCCAGCCAGCTGTGAGACATTATTTAAACGAATGTCTATTATATGTTTAACACCAGCGTTGCAAAGTAAAGATAAAAACCTCTCTGCACTTTCCTTAGTAAATCCTATTGAAAAAAGTTTCATTTTGATAGTGGTCTTATAGCTTGACGCTATTATAGCACCCTGTCAAGCAGCTGCCGTTCTTCGGGCATTGTACCTATTGTGTCTCTGAGCGCCCTTACATCGTATACGTCTAAATCGTCTCTTGATTATGTTTAAATCCCCTAAGACAGCAATTTTCGTGTTATTTTTGAGTTTTTCTGCCAAATAATTTATAAAGTATTCATATTGCCGTACCATTATAAGTCTTCTGTCCATAGACCTCACAGTGATGGTAGCCAAGACTTTGTAACTCCGGATAAGGGAATTTCTCGTTTACTACCTTTAGCTCCTGCAGGCATAGTATGTCAATATCATTGCCCCTTCTGGTCAACCAACTTATAACAAGGTCAATCCGTGATTTTATAGAATTTACATTGTATGAACATATCTTTATTGCCATATTAGATAAAAATAACACATTATAAAATCATAAGGCAACCGGGCGGATTTAGCATTTATGGATGGGGTATATTTATATGTTTAATAACGGTCTCGATTGGCTCTGATGATACGGAGTTATCCCCGCTAAAGGGTAAATCCATAGTTATAATCAAAAAAAGTATTAACATAAAAGACAGAGACAGCAGCGAGGTCATTGCAATTTGTACTTTTGTGTGTAATGTGGAAAAGAAAAAGGAAAATATTACCGTAATAAAATAGCCTGTTATCATGAAAGCATAAAGCACTACTGGGAGATGGGAGCCTGACATAATCAAGCGATCTATACGCATTTCTGCCATAGTCCTGTAATTTTCTAATAAAAAAGGATAGAAAAATTTTTCCCGCTCGGTTTTAGGCTCATAAGTATAAATATGAACTCTTATTCGTTCTAATAATTTATCAGCACTATTGTGGGGTTTGCTGTGATTTATTTCAACCCATTCATTCTCTACAACCGATTTTGCATAATTGACGATTTCCCTTGACACTTCAGATTTAAACGGCTCTCCAAATATAGCAAGGTCATTATGTATCTTTTCTACAGCATTTGCCTCTTTAAAAACAATGTCTTCAGCCTTGCGAAAACTCTCGTAATCTACTGACACAATAAATGCCAATAAAACAGAATACGCAACTCCTAATACAGCATATATAAAGCCCCTGTTTTGTCAGTTCCGTGTTGGTGGTAACTCTGTCTTTTAGTATGGATATAAATATACTTAAAAGTTGCTTCAGTGTTGTAACATAGTCTTTTATCTGAGGGGTATTACAGCTTTGTAATATCTCATCTGTGAACTCATCAATAGATTCTGAAATTCCAGAAATAAGGAAATCCTCACGCAGGAGATTTTCTAAAACTGTTCCGTTATTTTTAGATATTTGCTGTCTTAATATAGAAAAATCCCAACTTTTATCGCTCATAGAATGTCTACCCCGCACTTAAGATCGTACAGCCATTTTATGAATTTATCAATAGTCTCACCTTTGTACAAATAACCGTGCTGAGGGGCGATTATATTAATATCAAGGTTTTCAATAGCCTTAATCCACATTCTGAGCGCCTTGTTAGAGCTCATATATCTTTTGTGAAACCCCTCGATACATGGCAAAAATGCGTCGAAATCCTCAACAAAAAGCTGATTGTTCGAACAAGGCAGTACAGATGCCCCAATGTCTCCGCTAAAGAGTATCTTTGCCACAGGGTCGTACACGTTAATATGTCCGGGTGAATGAAGAAAGTGTGCGGGTATAATCTTGAGGGTAAGATTGCTGCTTAGGTGTATTTCAGCTCCTTCGTCTTCTACGGGTACAATGTTTGCTGCCCCTTTGAGCTCGTAATGGGGTAAAAAGCGCGTCCACAGGCGAGATATATAGATTTTTGCCTTAGTTATCTCCTCCCAAATATTCAGCCCGCCGTTTACATCCGGGTCTTGGTGAGAAAGTATTATTGCCTCTATGTTTTCTATCGCCGTATGTTTCAGCACCCTTGATATTAACACGGGAAACAGCCCAAACCCGCCGGGGTCTAGCAGCGCTGCTGTCTTACCTTGAGTTATTAAGTATTGGTTAGACGGTATGCTGTTTTCATCTTTTGAGTCCGCAAAACCAATAAGCACATATTTGTGCCCTTTATCATCGTACAGTACAACTTCCATTGGGTTGAACCTCCTGCCTCTGTAAGTTTTTATAATATATTTTACTTTATATAGTAAAATATATACTATAGCTAAAATAAAAATTAAGGCAATAGTTCTGCTGTGTCCACCTTTATGAAGCGGGGAAGGGGTTTTGAGAGGAATTACTCAGGCCAAAAATCATAATCCATTAACTGTTCAAAGATGTATGGGCAATACATGGGTAAAACATCTTTAGTGATGCCTGTTTCTTTTTCAAATCTTTTTTGAGCTTTAGTAAATGCACCTTCAATAATTCCTTCTATCCCATACTTTAAACTTGGGCTATTTTCAAGAACAATCTCAATTTCTGTTCTTTGTGTGTTTATCGTTGAAATCCAACTTTTTGAACGTCTTTTGGGCTGATACTGCCACTTAAGAAGGTGCATTATTAATACAACAAATCTACTTGCTAACTCCTTTTTATTGCTTACGCCCATACTTTCAATTTCCTCTGCTATATTTTCTATATCTGCCTCTGTAAGTTTGCCTTGTCTTAAAAGTTCGGCATTGTAAAGCGCCCACTGATAAAAATCAAGATCATAAAGTGATGATTTATCTTTGGCGGTGTTTTTGTTTTCTGCCTGTTCTACAGGTGTTTCTATTGTGTTAGACATTTCTATTTTCCCTCTACATTATTCTATCCTACACAGTTTTTATTGAGTATTTCTTTCCCATCGCCTATTTTCTCTATATAATATAAGTCAACACCGTCTTAAGCAAGACAAACACATTCAAATCTTATCAGATAAAGAAATTTTATCCTTCCTTTCCATACCAAGGGATAAAACTGCTACTCTTCCTGCAGCAGCTCTTGTTATCACTTTACCCCTCCAATTACCACTCCAAATACTTTCTACAGATGAATGGAGAAGTTTCTTTGACTTATA
>JYNY01000010.1 GCA_000954095.1 Candidatus Omnitrophus magneticus
GAAAACACTACTGAAATATAATTTCCTTCTTTATTTAATCTATGCGCTAATTCATGTAAAAGTGTTGTTTTTCCAGTCTGCCTCGGCGCGTGGATGGCGAAATACTCTTCTTTTTCAATAAAATCAAATATTACACTCTGATTTCTTAATGGATCCAACATGTAATGTTTTTCAGGACGGCAGAACCCGGTTATATTAAAATATCTTTTACTTTTCATTAAAAAATTCCCTCCACATAATTTTATAGATAAATATTTCTAGATTATAACAGATTGCGCGGGGAAAGAAAATAATAGAAAATAGCGCGATTCTAGTAGTCTCTAGAATTATTTCCCGCGCGCGGCATTCGAAACATTAGAAAAAGAAC
>JYNY01000019.1 GCA_000954095.1 Candidatus Omnitrophus magneticus
AAACTATATGTTCCCGTGTTATCATCTCTTTCCCAGATTTTGATTGTGTTGTCATCGCTCCCTGAATATAAATATTTACCATCCGGACTTAGGGCTAGAGTATTTATATAATCACTATGCCCATCTTTACATCTATTTAAAACCGCGGTGATTTTGGCAAAATCATTCATCGAGTATTGCGGGAACCAACTATTAAACTTTATGTCTAACCTTATAAAACTATCTAACACGGTACTATTGTTATCCATATAATTTTTTTGTTTTAATTTTTTTACTAATTCATTAAACTGATCATCTGTCAGATTTAATCCTTCTTTGGCGAGTTTTGCGTTTGTGAATGCGCGCGATAAGTCGGCGATTGGCGGGGTTTTGGCGCCGATAAGGTTGCCACGCTGGACGGGAGCAGGTGAAGCAGGCGTGGGACTAGGCGTGGGTACTACGGGAACTATACCCGGCACCGGCACGCTTTCATATTCCAGTTCCCAGATTTTGATTGTGTTGTCAGTGCTCCCTGAATATAAATATTTACCATCCGGACTTAGGGCTAGAGTCCGTACCCAACTATTATACCCGGTTAACGTCTGTTTAAAACTATATGTTCCCGTGTTATCATCTCTTTCCCAGATTTTGATTGTTTTGTCATCGCTCCCTGAATATAAATATTTACCATCCGGACTTAGGGCTAGAGTCAGTACCGAATTTTTATGCTCGGTTAACGTCTGTTTAAAACTATATGTTCCCGTGTTATCATCTCTTTCCCAGATTTTGATTGTGTTGTCATCGCTCCCTGAATATAAATATTTACCATCCGGACTTAGGGCTAGAGTCAGTACCCAATCACTATGCTCGGTTAACGTCTGTTTAAAACTATATGTTCCCGTGTTATCATCTCTTTCCCAGATTTTGATTGTGTTGTCATTGCTCCCTGAATATAAATATTTACCATCCGGACTTAGGGCTAGAGTCCGTACCAAATTTTCATGCTCGGTTAACGTCTGTTTAAAACTATATGTTCCCGTGTTATCATCTCTTTCCCAGATTTTGATTGTTTTGTCAGAGCTCCCTGAATATAAATATTTACCATCCGGACTTAAGGCTAGAGTCAGTACCGAATTTTTATGCTCGGTTAACGTCTGTTTAAAACTATATGTTCCCGTGTTATCATCTCTTTCCCAGATTTTGATTGTTTTGTCAGAGCTCCCTGAATATAAATATTTACCATCCGGACTTAGGGCTAGAGTATTTATATAATCACTATGCCCATCTTTACATCTATTTAAAACCGCGGTGATTTTGGCAAAATCATTCATCGAGTATTGCGGGAACCAACTATTAAACTTTATGTCTAACCTTATAAAACTATCTAACACGGTACTATTGTTATCCATATAATTTTTTTGTTTTAATTTTTTTACTAATTCATTAAACTGATCATCTGTCAGATTTAATCCTTCTTTGGCGAGTTTTGCGTTTGTGAATGCGCGCGATAAGTCGGCGATTGGCGGGGTTTTGGCGCCGATAAGGTTGCCACGCTGGACGGGAGCAGTTGAAGCAGGCGTGGGACTAGGCGTGGGTACTACGGGAACTATACCCGGCACCGGCACGCTTTCATATTCCAGTTCCCAGATTTTGATTGTGTTGTCAGAGCTCCCTGAATATAAATATTTACCATCCGGACTTAGGGCTAGAGTCAGTACCCAACTATTATACCCGGTTAACGTCTGTTTAAAACTATATGTTCCCGTGTTATCATCTCTTTCCCAGATGGTGTTGGTGTTGTCATCGCTCCCTGAATATAAATATTTACCATCCGGACTTAGGGCTAGAGTCCGTACCAAATTTTCATGCTCGGTTAACGTCTGTTTAAAACTATATGTTCCCGTGTTATCATCTCTTTCCCAGATTTTGATTGTTTTGTCAGAGCTCCCTGAATATAAATATTTACCATCCGGACTTAGGGCTAGAGTCAGTACATAAGAACTATGCCCATCTTTACATCTATTTAAAACCGCGGTGATTTTGGCACAGTCATCAGTAGAATATTGTGTTTTAAATTCCGCGTTTAAATCTGTAAAACTATTTAACACGTTACCATTTTCATCCACATATTTTTTTTGTTTTTTAGTATCCCTTGTAAAACCCGCGGGCTATT
>JYNY01000012.1 GCA_000954095.1 Candidatus Omnitrophus magneticus
GTTGTTATAAGGGAGAGAAAAATGGGGTCTGTAAGGGGATGGTGTCTAGCAATAGCGATAGCGCTGTCAAAAGGCTTAAGGGGCCGTCTCGACCGATGGACGAGGAGAAAGAAAGGGGGGGAAGGAGAGGGGAGGGAAAAGAGGGAGAGGGGGGGAAGGGGGGGGAAGAAGAGAAGAAGGAAAAAGGAAGAAAAGGGAGAAAGGAAAAGAGGAAATGTAGAATGGTTTGGGTATAAAGTGGTTAAGGAGGAAGGAAAGTAAAAGAAAAGAAAAAAGGATGTGATAAAAAAAAATGGGGTAGAAAAAAAATTGGCAAAACGTTAAAATTAAAAAAATTACAGTCAAAAAATTTTAAGTTCAAGACGGAGCTTAATGGTTTAAGTCAACGGCAGTTGGAGATGATAAGGATCGGGTTGTTCGTAAAAGCGATGGTTCGTATACATATTTAGCGCCGGATATAGCGTATCATAAAGATAAATATTTACGGAAGTTTGAGAAAATTATTGACTTGTTAGGGCCGGATCATCATGGATATATAAACAGAATGAAAGCGGCTGTTTCTGCTATGGGATATGATAAATCCTCTATAGATATTCTTATAGTTCAGTTGGCTACACTGCTTCGAAATGGTGTAGCGGTTTCCATGTCTACACGTAGAGCGGAATTTATTTCTTTAAGGGAAATCATTGACGAGATTGCCGTTGATGTGGCGCGCTTGATTTTTTTAATGAGAAGGCGGGACAGCCATCTTGATTTCGAGTTTGAGGTTGCTAAAAAAGAAGCGACTGACAGAAAGGATTGTACC
>JYNY01000013.1 GCA_000954095.1 Candidatus Omnitrophus magneticus
ACCCTTATGGATTCCCGCTTTCGAGGCTGTGTCACAACTACGATTTTTTATTTTTTAAATATTTTCACTCCCTTTTTACCTGTATAGATTCCTGCTTGCGCAGGAATGACAGCTGGTTGACGCTATTTTCACTAGTTTCACTCCACTTTTTAAATGTGATACTAGTTGTGACACAGCCTCTTTCGCGGGAATGACGGAATGAAATTTTTTGAAGGATACAGAAATATTTTTATCTCTTTTTTATGTGTTTTGCAAGAACTCTATTAACCCAAAAACAGTTGTTACATTTCCACTATAGTAATTTTTTTATTCTGATGAGTAACATCTTCCCATTTAACGCGTGTTTCCCATGGAATAATACTGGAAGGTTTTATTTCAAATAAAATAAGATATCCTTTTGTCATGCCGAGTGTGTCTAGATAGCGTGAAATTTGGTCGAGGCCATCTTCTTTACTATCGCTGTCTCTTTTTAATTTTAGTTCCAAAACAAAGGTCTCGCCGGCGAATTCAATGGTTAAATCTGTTCGTCCTCGGCCAACCGCCATTTCACGATCAATTCTGCCGCCTCCATTGATTACTCTCTGCAAAAAGGCCATTAAAAGAAGCCCGTGTCCAGCTTCTTTATAATCAAATCTTTCTAGCCAATGTTCACTATTACGGCGATAAAATTTTTGAAACGCTTTTAATAGTTTATCCATATCAAGCTTGCCGTCAGGTTTGAGATACCAAGAAGTCATGCCTTCTTCTCTAATGTTTTCTTGCATAGAAAAGTTTAAAACTCTAGGAATTATTTCTCGGTATATTTCATTTGAAAAAATTATGTCATATTTTTCTTTGCGGATAATTCCTAAATCTATAACATACCTAAGATCATCATTGAAGTTGTCATACACAAGAGAATCGCCGTTTATAATAGCACTGACAATGTTTTTAACTCTGGGTTCTTTCAGTTTATCTAATAAACTATCTAAATGCGTGTCTCTGCGCGCGATTAGATTTTCTTTCGCCTCTTCCGCGTGAGCGAGTGTTATTTTTTTTGTGTAATCACTTTTTAATATTTTCTCCACTATTTCATTCGCTACCGCGTTTACCAGCCACGGCTGGCCTCCGGTTAATTCATAGATTCTATCTATTACTTTTTTTGAAAATATCTGCCCTGTATCTTTTGTGTGCTGACTGTATAATTCAGCTATTTCTTCTTTTGTCCATGTTCCTAAAAGAATTGATTCCGCTTTTATATTAAAGGGCGAACCGGAGCCTAGAGACACTTCACTCGGACGGACTTTTGTTTTATATTCCCGAACATCTCTTAATCCCACTAAAGCTATGGTTGATGGAAAATGTTTTGGCCTTCCTTGAAAACCATTACGTAGTTGTCTTAGCACTGATACTAATACGTCATCATATAACGAATCTATTTCGTCTAATAATAAAACTATTGGTTTTTTTTGAGAACCCGCCCAATTATTTAAATAAGTCTGTAAAGAACACTTTTCATCTGCTAGCGACTTTTTCGGCCATAACTCCTTAGAAATAAATAACTCGCATGATTCATAAAGAGAATTTATTATTTTTAAATTCGCGGTTTCTTCAGTTATAGACCGATACCCCGCGGACTCTACCGAAAACACTACTGAAATATAATTTCCTTCTTTATTTAATCTATGCGCTAATTCATGTAAAAGCGTAGTCTTTCCTGTCTGCCTTGGCGCGTGGATTGTGAAGTACTGCGTCTTCTCTATTAAATCGAATATGATTTTTTGGTTGCGCAAAGGGTCAACCATATAATGTCTTTCAGGCATACAAAAACCAGTTGTATTAAAATATCGTTTACTTTTCATTTTAAAATTTCCTCCAATTTTATTTTTATTTATAAATCAAACAACAAGTTGTCTCACATTTCCACGATAGTAATATTTTTATTCTGATGAGAAATATCTTCCCATTTAACGCGGGTTTCCCATGGAATAATACTGGAAGGTTTTATTTCAAATAAAATAAGATATCCTTTAGTCATGCCGAGGGTGTCTAGATAGCGGGAGATTTGATCTAAGCCTTTTTGTCTCGCGGACGGCATTCTTTTTAACTTTAATTCTAAAACAAATTTATCTCCGTTAAATTCTATAAGTAAATCAGTTCGTCCTGTTCCAACTGCCATTTCGCGATTTATCCTGCCGCCGCCGTTTATTACTCTCTGCAAAAACGCCATTAAAAGTAAATGCGGGCCTGCTTCTTTATAATCAAATCTTTCAAGCCAAACTTCAGAATTTTCACTGTAAAATTCTTGAAAAGCTTTTAATAATTTATCCATATCAAGTTTACCGTTGGATTTTATATACCATTTAGTTTCGCCTTCTTCTTCAATACTATCCTGCAAATTTCTATTTAAAACTCTCGGAATTATTTCTCGGTATATTTCATTAGCTATTCTTATAGGTTTTGTTTCGCTTATAATCCCTAAATCTCGGCAATATAGAAGCGAATCGTCATAGTTGTCAAACAAAACTCCGTCTCCATTTATAATAGCGCTTACTATATTTTTTACCCGCTCCTCTTTCAGTTTATCTATTAAACTATCTAAATGCGTGTCGCGTCTTTGTATTATATTTTCTTTCGCGGATTCAACATGATCTAGAGTTATTTTTTTTGTAAAATCTTCGTTTAATATTTTTACTACTATTTCTCTCGCTATAGCGTTTACCAGCCACGGCTGGCCTCCGGTTAATTCATAAATTCTATCTACTACTTCTTTTAAAAATATCTGCCCTGTATCTTTTGTGTGCTGACTGTATAATTCAGTTATTTCTTCTTTTGTGAATGTTCCCAAAAGAATTGATTCAGCTTTGATATTAAAGGGCGAGCCTGAGCCTAGAGACACTTCACTCGGACGAACTTTTGTTTTGTATTCCCGAACATCTCTTAATCCCACAAGCGCCACGGTTGAAGGAAATCGTTTTGGTCTTATTTGGAATCCATTTCGTAACTGCCTAAGAACTGACACTAAAACATCGTCATATAATGAATCTATTTCATCCAATAATAAAACTATTGGTTTAGTTTGAGAAATAGCCCAATCTATTAAGTAATTTTCTAATGTTAAATCTTTAGTATATTTTTCAGGCGGGATTGGACAATTTTTTTTATTGAGATATTGGCCGCTTGAACTGTAAAGAGAATTAATAATTTTTTTATTCGCGATTTCTTCAGTTATAGATCTATACCCCGCGGACTCTACGGAAAACACTACTGAAATATAATTTCCTTCTTTATTTAATCTATGCGCCAATTCATGTAAAAGTGTTGTTTTCCCAGTCTGCCTCGGCGCGTAGATTGTGAAGTATTGCGTCTTCTCTATTAAATCGAATATGATTTTTTGGTTGCGCAAAGGGTCAATCATATAATGTCTTTCAGGCATACAAAAACCAGTTGTATTAAAATATCGTTTACTTTTCATTTTTTAAAATCCTCCATATTCATTCCATGTTTATTTATAAATCAAACGATAAGCTATCTCACATTTCCACAACAGTAATTTTTTTATTCTGATGAGAAACATTTTCCCATTTAACGCGGGTTTCCCATGGAATAATACTGGAAGGTTTTATTTCAAATAAAATAAGATACCCTTTTGTCATGCCGAGTGTGTCAAGGTAGCGTGAAATTTGGTCGAGGCCATCTTCTTTACTATCGCTGTCTCTTTTTAATTTTAGTTCCAAAACAAAGGTATCGCCGGCGAATTCAATGGTTAAATCTGTTCGTCCTCGGCCAACCGCCATTTCACGATCAATTCTGCCGCCTCCATTGATTACTCTCTGCAAAAAGGCCATTAAAAGAAGCCCGTGTCCAGCTTCTTTATAATCAAATCGTTCCATCCAAT
>JYNY01000014.1 GCA_000954095.1 Candidatus Omnitrophus magneticus
AACGAAGTTTGAATTCTGAAAAAGAACCCCGCCTGTAAAGGCGGGGGTATCTATTAATATATTTTAAAAAATAGTTTGGGCATGAATATAAAATTATTCGTAATATTGTATTTAGTTAAAGATGTTTTTAAAAGCTCGAAAAGATTGGCGTTATTTGCTGTGGTAACTACATTTTTCGGGGTTTAGAACACGCGAGCAATCAATGAAAATTTTATATATAATTTTGGATAAATATTATGAAATTTATTCTTACCCCGCCTAGGCTTGTAGTTTTTAGTTTTTTAGCCGCGATAATTGTCGGCACGGTATGTTTGTCTCTTCCTATAGCTACTCCAAAAGAAGTAAGTATATCCTTCATAGATCGTCTTTTTACAGTGACTAGCGCAGTTTGCGTCACCGGTCTTAGCGTTAATGATTTTAGTACAACTTTTACAGGTTTTGGTAAAGCTGTTATTTTAATTTTAATTCAGATAGGCGGATTAGGTATAATGACGTTGTCAACGCTTTTTGCATTGGTTATCGGCAAAAAGATAGGGTTTTATGGGGATGAAGTTATAAGGCGCACATTGAATGAACAAGATATAATCAGCGTTAGAAAACTTATTTTTTTTATATTGATTATTACATTTTTTATAGAAGGTATTGGCGCTATGCTTTTATATTTTAGATGGACAGCTATTACTGATTGGTCTGTTTTTGCTGTTGTATGGCAATCTGTTTTTCATAGCGTTTCAGCATTTTGCAACTCGGGATTTGCTTTGTTTTCAAATAATTTAGAATCGTATAGAGCTGATTGGATTGTAAATTTAATTATTATGGGGCTTATTATTTTTGGCGGAATTGGGTTTGTTGTTATCATGGATATTATTGGTCTTTTATCATGGAGAAAGACTAGAAAAAAATTGAGTTTACAATCTAAGACTGCTCTTATAATGTCTTTAATTCTTATTATTGCCGGCGCGGCGTGTTTATTTATTTTTGAATTTAATAATGTGTTTAAAGGCCGTCCGGTATCTGAAGGTGTTTTATGTTCTTTCTTTCAATCCGTTTCCAGCCGTACGGCGGGTTTTAATACTATTCCAATAGGAAATTTAACAAGCCCGTCGCTTATGGTTTTAATTATTTTAATGTTTATAGGAGCTTCTCCAGCTTCTACCGGAGGCGGTATTAAAACAGTTACGTTTTATGTTTTACTTTCTATGATTTATGGGATGTTTAAAGATAAAAAACGTGTTGTTATTTTTAATAGGTCAATCTCTCAGAAGAGCGTGAGAGAGGCAGTTATTATTTTCTTTTTATATTTAGCGTGGGTCATTGTTTTTTCAATCATTCTTTCATTTATTCATTTTATGATACACGGTGAAGATGCGCCTTTTTTAAAACTCATGTTTGAAGTAGTGTCAGCAATAGGTACTGTTGGGCTTTCTGCCGGAATAACACCGGGGTTGGACGCATTGAGTAAGTTATGTATAATTATTACAATGTTTATAGGAAGGATAGGCCCGCTTACTTTAGTTATGGCAATAGCTTTTAAAAATCAAAAAGAAAATTATGTTTTTCCTGAAGAAAATGTAATGATCGGCTAGGAGGAATTTATGAAAAAATTTGCGGTTATAGGGCTTGGAAGATTTGGCGCGAGTGTCGCAAAAACTCTTTCAGAAAAAGGGCAGGAAGTTATCGCGGTTGATAAAAATGAAGAATTTGTGCATGATGTTATGGATGTAGTGACAAAGGCAGTATGCCTTGATGCCACGGATGAAAAATCTATGAAGGCAATAGGTATACAAAATGTTGATGTGGCGATATGCGGTATAGGCATGAATATAGAGGCGAGTATTCTTGTTACATTATTATTGCAGGAAATGGGAGTTCCTACTATCATTTGTAAAGCGGTTACGGAATTTCATAAAAAAGTATTAAAAAAAATAGGCGCTCATAAAGTAGTTTTACCTGAAAGAGATATGGGTATCAGGGTAGCGAATAGCCTTTTAACGCGGGACGCTAATGTTTTGGAACATATTGAACTACCGGGTGACGCTAGTATTCTAGAAATTTTACCTTCTGCTGATTTTATCGGTAAAACACTTCGAGAAATTGATTTGCGCGCGCAATATGGTGTTAATATAATTGCTATAAAAAAGATCAAAAAAGATATGGAAACCGGAGAAATTCTTGAAAGCCAAGCGATAAATATCAATCCACTCGCAGAAGATATAGTCAGTTCTGATGATGTCCTTATTGTGTTTGGAGAAAAAAATAAAATAGATAAATTAAAAAATAAAGGGTAAGCCATAAAATTGGTTAGTTCTATCTTTCAAGCATTAACGATGATGAGGATGCCGTATGGATTTATTTGAGAAAATAGAAAATATAAAAAAAGAATTTGAAAAAAATATAGATGAATGCCTTGACGCGAAAAGGCTTGAAGAAATACGCACGTTGTATCTAGGCAGAAAAAGTGAATTTACTCAAATTTTGAAATCACTTGCGTCTTTGCCGGAAGAGACAAGGCGGGAACTTGGAAAAAAAGCAAATGATTGCAAAAATTATGCCGCTTCAAAAATAGAAGAATTGGCTAAACAGCTTGAGTCGCGTAGTGAGGATAAACAAAGGGCGTCTTTAGATGTCACGCTTCCGGGTATTATTAAAAAAGAGGGAAGTTTACATCCTTTAACTCAGACTATTTCGCGTATTAGCGATATTTTTATTTCATTGGGTTTCGCGATAGCCGATGGGCCTGAAATAGAAACAGAATTTTATAATTTTGAAGCATTGAATATTCCGTTGGATCATCCGTCAAGAGACGCGTTTGACACATTTTATATTCAAGGTAAATATCTTCTTAGAAGTCATACGTCTAATGTTCAGATACGTATTATGCGGGAAACAGAGCCGCCTATTCAGGTTATTATGCCGGGTAGGGTATACCGTCCTGACGCGGTTGACGCGTCGCATTCATTTATGTTTCACCAAGTTGAAGGCCTTATGGTAGATAAAAAAATCAGCTTTTCGGATTTAAAAGGTATTTTATCAATTTTTTGTCGGAGTATGTTTGGAGAAAAAACAAAGACTCGTCTTAGGCCCCACTTTTTTCCGTTCACTGAACCAAGCGTTGAGATAGATATTTCCTGTATAATGTGTTCTGGGAAAGGCTGTAGAGTTTGTTCAGGATCGGGGTGGCTTGAAATAATGGGCGCAGGCATGGTGAACCCAAAAGTTTTTAAGGCAGTTGGATATGATAATGAAAAATATAAAGGGTTCGCGTTTGGAATGGGCGTTGAACGTATAGCAATGCTTTCACACGGTATAGATGATATAAGACTTTTTTATGAAAACGATGTGAGATTTTTAAGGCAATTTGTTTAGGGTTTCCCCCCCCAAAAAAATTTTTTTGTCTATAAAACATAAAATAATATTATTTTTTTTGGGGCAAAAATAAGGCTGACATATATGAAATTAAGTTATGAATGGCTGAAAGAATATGTGGATATATCAGGGACAGTTAATGACGTGGCGGAGAAGCTTACGATGTCTGGTTCGGAAGTTGACAGTATAACGGAAGTTTCCGGTGATTATATTATGGAATTAGAGATAACTTCAAACCGTCCTGATTGTCTTAATGTTATAGGGCTAGCGCGTGAAACTGCGATTATGTTTGGTGTGCCGTTAAAAATGCCTGATATGGCTATAAAAAGCGGCGCGTATGAAAAAAGTGGTTTTAAAATAGAGTGTGAAGTAGAGAATGCATCTCTTTGCCCGGTATATACAGCGAGGATTATAACAGGTGTTAGCATAAAATCTTCTAATGGTGTTATTAAACAAAGGATTGAAAGATTGGGAATCCGCGCAATAAATAACGCGGTTGATGTTACTAATTATTGTTTAATGGAATTAGGCCAACCGACCCACGTGTTTGATTTTGATAAAATTCGCGGCGGGAAAATCATAGTGCGCGGCGCTAAAAGAAACGAAAAAATTATTACAATTGACGGCGTGGAACGCGCGCTTTCCGAGGGAATGCTTGTGATCGCGGATAAAGAAGGCCCTATAGCTATTGCGGGAGTCATGGGTGGATTAAATACCGAAGTTACTGATAAAACAAAAAATATTCTTTTAGAGAGCGCTTATTTTGATCCGTTATCAGTAAGACGTACGGCAAAAAAATTAGGATTATCAACTGACGCGAGTTATAGGTTTGAAAGAGCTGTTGATAAAAATATGATTATCCCCGCGTCGAATCGGGTATCATCTTTAATAATAGAAACATCCGGCGGGCATATAAAAGAATTTATTGAAATAAGATCCGTAACTAATGAAGTAGAGATTTGTATAAATTTTGATATCCAGAAATTATTAGATATTATAGGCATAAAACTTGATAAAGAAAACATTGCGGCAATTCTACAAAATTTAGGAATGGTTATAAAAGAAGAAAATTCTTCGGGGCTAGTAGTTCAAGCGCCGTCTTTTCGTAAAGATTTGAAAGAAGCGATAGATATTACCGAGGAAATAGCGCGTATATACGGTTATAACAATATTTCTCTTACTATGCCGCCTATTTCACCGGCGATTGTCCGTAAAAGTAAATTATGGATTATGAAAGAAAAGGTTCGTAGAATTTTATCAGAGCGCGGTTTGAATGAAATAATGAGTTATAGTCTTATAAGCGAGGATTCAGCTGATATTTTTCCCGGGTTGTTTCAGGCGCGGGTAACACTGGCGAATCCTCTTTCTGAGGAGCAGAAAGTACTTACACCGCATTTAGTTTCTGGAATGTTAAAAGCAATTTCTTGGAATATCAATAGAAAAAATAAAGATTTATTTCTTTTTGAAATTGGAAAAATTTATTTTAAAAGTGCCGGTGAAGGGTATATTGAAACCCCTTTTATTTGCGCGGGGCTAACAGGTTTATCTGAAAATAATTGGCGTGATAAGGAGAGACAGTCTGATTTTTACGATTTGAAAGGTGTTATAGAGATTCTTGGCGCCGCGTTTAACAAGGAAATAATTTTTATCGCCGATAAAAATATGGAAGGATTTTCTGTTTATTCCGCTTTAGAAATGAATGGGAAAAATGCCGGATTTATAGGACAGGTTTCAGGGAAAGTTTTAAAAAAATATGATATTGAACAAGATGTGTTTGTGTGTCAAATTAATATAGAAATTTTATTTGAAAACGCGTCTTTAGCGCACACGTTTGAACAGTTGCCTCGATTTCCTTTTGCTACTCGTGATATATCTATGATTTGTGGCGAAAATATTTCAGCCGCTAAGGTAGAGCAAATAATCAAATCCTCAGCAAGAGAAACTCTTAAGGGTTATTCTTTGATAGACCTTTATAAGGGTAAAAATCTTCCATTTGGTACAAAAAGTTTAACTTACAGTTTGAAATACGGGCATAGTGACCGGACTTTACGGGATGATGAAATAGACACGGTGCACTCTGAAATAAAAAATACTTTATCCCGTGAATTAGGTGTAGTTTTACGTTAACGGCCAGTATTTATCCTTTCAAAATTAATTCATTTCTAATGCGGTTTTTTGGGTATAAGACAAAATTCGCAAATATATAGCATTGATAAAATATTATGATATACTTGAGGATAAAGGTGTTTATTAGTTATAGTCGAATAGTGTGTAAATATATGGTGCTAAATAAAGGTGTTTAAACAATTAAGCAAAAAAGGGAAGATTAAACATGAAACTTAGCATAAAATTTAAATTATTGGCAAGTTTTACGGCAATAATGGTTTTAACGTTCGGCATGAGTTTTTTAGCGCTACAGAGAGTAAATTATCTTGCTGAAGAAGCCAGTAGTGCCGGAGAGCGGTCTTTGTCTTTTTCAAGAACTTTATTGGAAGTGAAGATTGAGGCGGAAGCTATTAATTATTCTCTTCAGGATATTTTATTGCTTTCAGCTGAAGAAAAAGAAAAGAAGTCCGCGGATATAGAAGAATTTATTTTGATTATAAAAAATAATGAAAGAGACGCGTTAACTCAAATAGAAACTATAAAAAATGAGATTAGCAATAAAGATATCGCCAAACTGGTGGAGGTTTTAAAAAATAATTTATTCGCGTGGCACGAAAATATTAGTGAGATTATTGATAGTATTAAGAATGGTTTGTCTAATGAGGATATTAATATTTTGCGGGGTGAAGGTATCGGATATCTGTCGGAGTTGGAAGAAAAAATAGACATGATAGAGGATCGATTGGCCCATGAAGCGATAGCATTGAATAGTGAAATAATTAAATCCGCTTATATTTCTAAAATAGTAATATCCGCTATTTTTCTTTTAATAGGAATTTTTAGTATTGTTATCGCGTTGAATATATCCTTATCACTGTCAAGACGGATAAACGTTATGATTGACGTAACCGAAAAAATAGCGGGCGGAGATTTGGAGCAAACGATAGTGATAAAAGGTGATGATGAATTAGACCATTTATCGGAACATTTTAATATTATGGCGCATAAGCTTGAAGTTTTTTATGAATCTTTAGAGAAAAAAGTTAAAGAAAGAACCGCGATGCTTTCAGAAACTAACGCGGTTCTTGAAATTGAAATAGATGAACATGTGCGGATGAAGAAGGCTCTTGCGATGTCTGAATCACGGTTTCGACAAATTTCGGATAATGCGGAAGAATGGATTTGGGAAATAAATACGGAAGGTGTGTGCGGGTATTCTAATTTAACTATTGAGAAAGTTTTAGGTTATGAAGTTTCTGAAATCTCAGGGGTTAAAAAAATTTTGGAGTTATTTTGCGAAGAAGACCGTACGGATTTGAAAAAATATTTTTTAGATAAAAAGCCGTTTAGAAAGATAGTGGCTAAAGCTGTTCATAAAACCGGTAAGGTTGTTTGGCTCTCTTCAAGCGGGGTGCCGATTATGGATGAGGCGGGAGTTCTTTCCGG
>JYNY01000015.1 GCA_000954095.1 Candidatus Omnitrophus magneticus
GATATAGCATGGGAAAGAATCGGGAAAGCCGGATACAGCGCGGACTTTAGCGAAACATTTAATGAAGATTGGAGTTACGCTGAAGTTCAAGCGTTATACGCGTTATATCAAGCCCAGTCTGGAAGCGTAACACTTAACGGTTACACATGGCGCTATACATCTGAAGAATTTTCAGAGAC
Source organism: Candidatus Omnitrophus magneticus (assembly GCA_000954095.1). Lineage (GTDB taxonomy): Bacteria > Omnitrophota > Gorgyraeia > Tantalellales > Tantalellaceae > Omnitrophus_A > Omnitrophus_A magneticus. Next base: position 180 of record JYNY01000015.1, read on the forward strand.
GCAAGGGAAAACGTTGGGAGATTATTGGCTGAATAATCATAACCATAAATTCATCTACTTGGGTTCAGGACTTGAAGGTTCGCCGGTTCCCGAAATCCCGGGTGGAATGGCCCTCGCGCTACTATTTGGGTTTGGAGTGAGTTATTTAAGACGGATGAAGAAGTAGAGTATATATCGTAACTACCTTAAAAGGGGAAAAGGATACAAAGGAGAAGGGGAACATTTCCCCTTCTCCTTTGATACAGAAAAAATAGACCTTAGGCAAGGGGGTGACAGCGAGCCCCATAATCAAGCAACTTGCAAGACACGACAAAAGTTAACCGGATAAAGAAAGGCGAGCGTCAAGAGGGGGAAGGGAACCCTTCCCCCTATGAAAAAAACTGTGTGTAGGAATCTTTATTTTATTAGAATTATTTTTACAACATAAAAAAATAAATAACGAGAACACAATTTTGGAGTGAGTTATTTAAGACGTATAAAAAAATAAACTTATGTGCACACCTCCTTTAAAAGAAGTCCGTCTTTGATGTGTTGTCAAAGGCGGATTTCTTTTTTTTGTAAAAATTTTTGGCGAAAATATTTTGTTTTGAGAGATTGTTCTTTTGTAATCACTAAGCGGATGGTAATTGCAAGCTTGATTATTAACGTTGGGATTTTCCATGAAGCAGGAATTTATATATGGTATAACCATTTCAAAAACATCATAAAACCCTTATGGATTCCCGCTTTCGCGGGAATGACAGAATGATGTTTTCTAAAGGATATAGAAAAGTTTATTACTAACCGCTTAGTGCTTACGTTCTTTTTCTCACGTTTTGCAATGCCGCGCGCGGGAAATAATTCTAGAGACTACTAGAATCGCGCTATTTTCTATTATTTTCTTTCCCCGCGCAATCTGTTATAATCTAGAAATATTTATTTATAAAATTATTTGGAGGGATTTTTTTAATGAAAAGTAAAAGATATTTTAATATAACCGGGTTCTGCCGTCCTGAAAAACATTACATGTTGGATCCATTAAGAAATCAGAGTGTAATATTTGATTTTATTGAAAAAGAAGAGTATTTCGCCATCCACGCGCCGAGGCAGACTGGAAAAACAACACTTTTACATGAATTAGCGCATAGATTAAATAAAGAAGGAAATTATATTTCAGTAGTGTTTTC
>JYNY01000016.1 GCA_000954095.1 Candidatus Omnitrophus magneticus
AATAGATACCCCCGCCTTTACAGGCGGGGTTCTTTTTCAGAATTCAAACTTCGTTTGTCCTGTGTCTTCCTTCTCTTGACTCTGAATATATCTACAGATAATCGCCTCATCTATCCCCACCGTTGAGACGAAAAATCCTTTCGACCATATCCCCTCATTGTCCCAATACACTTCTTTCAAAAAACGAAACTTCTTGCTCATGTGCCTACTTGTATTTTTTTTCAACGTTTCAACAACCATACTTACTGCATATTTCGGTGGAATTACCATTTGCAAATGAATATGATCAATATCTATTCCTACAGCAATGTATTCCCAGTCGGGGTAATACTCTCGGACCTCAAGAAGTTTCGTTTTCAGATATTCACGAACTCCTTTGTTCAGGATTTTTCGTCTAAATCTTGTAACCCATACTATGTGGTACTGCGTCCTATATACACTATGTGCTGACTTTATTAATCTCATTTACTCAGTATAACATACACGGAAGACACAGGAAATATGCTCTCATCCCCGCCTTTACAGGCGGGGATTTCCCGCTAAATTAAAAGCTGTAACAGAATGGCTTTACGAAAAACAAAAAATTTCTATTTCGCGTGAGACGCGGCAAATTTCTTATTTTAATTTATCAACTATAGCTTTAAAACCTGCACTATCGTTTACAACAATATAAGCCAGCATCTTACGGTTAAGCTCTATACCGGATTTTTTAAGTGCCGCGATAAATTTACTGTAAGAAAGTCCTTCTTGCCTAACTGCCGCGTTTATTCTTGTAATCCAAAGAGATCTAAAATCACTCTTTCTTTTTTTTCTGTCGTAATAATTCGCTAACAACGCGTCTCTTAAGGCTTCTTTAGCTTTTCTATACAGCCTAGATCTAGAGCTATATTGCCCTCTTACACTTTTAAGAATTTTCTTTCTTGTCTTTCTCGAACTAACAGCAAAACTAACCTTGGTCATACAACACCTCTTTTTTACATTTATTTTTGTAAAATATTTTATTTATTCCTGAATTATACAAGACAACACGTATGCCGAAAAAAAAATATTCTCTAGCTATTTAACTAAAAATATTATTTCTTTTTCATTTAAAAAAAATACTAGAACTATCAAAAATATATGCTACTCGAACACTAGTATCAAGAATACGGCAACATCGCTTTAATAGTTTTTGTCTGCGCCGGCGAAATCCCTGCCGGTTGTCTTAATGAACGTTTACGCTTTCTGCTTTTCCCTGTCAAAAGATGGCGCCTTCCTGCTTTAGCACGCAAAACTTTACCTCTTTTAGAAACCTTAAATCTTTTACGCACACCTTTATTTGTTTTTAATTTAGGCATTGAATTCCCCTTAAAAATTTTAAATTTTTATAAAAATTACACCTATTTTTTAGGACTTATAACCATTATCGCGGTTTTATCCATAAACTTCGCTTCTGAATCTACTTGACCTACACTTGCAAGATCATTCGCTATTTTTTCCATAAGAGTTGTGGCGAATTCTTTATGAGCAAGTTCTCTACCTCGTAGCCTCAAAAAAATACGCACTTTATCTTTTTTTTCTAAAAACTCTTTTATATGCTTTAGCTTTACATGATAATCATGATCATCTATACCAACTTGAAACCTGATTTCTTTAATCTGCGTCACATGCTGATTTTTTTTAGCAATACGCTGTTTTTTTTCCTGATCAAACTTATACTTACCATAATCCATTATACGGCATACTGGCGGATCCGAATTAGGAGACACTTCAACTAAATCTAACGATCTTTCTCTCGCCATCGTCAGCCCTACGGGCACAGTAACAACTCCAACAAAATTACCTTCATCATCGATTAAACGAATCTTCGGCGCTCGTATCCCGTTATTAACCCTAGCGTATTCTTTAGCGCTATTATTATACCTATTACTTTGATTTCCGAACGAAATAACCCACCTCCTATTAAATTTTTATACAGTTCTTTGAAACATATCAAAATAAAATGTATAAAAATCCTATAATAATTTCTCTTCTATTTCAGAAGAAAGCCGTGCTACCAATTCTTCTTTAGTTAACACGGAAACCGAAGAATCTTTACGTCTTCGTAAAGAAACATTACCATTTTCCATTTCTTTATTTCCGGCGACTATAACATAAGGGATTTTTAACATTTCCGCATCCCTTATTTTTTTCTGCATTTTTTCATCTCTCGAATCTACTTCTACCCTCCATCCCTTAGATTTAAGTAAATCCTTTAAGGAATCCGCGTAACTAACATGGCTTTCCCCGATAGGCACTATTTTCACCTGTACCGGAGCAAGCCATAAAGGAAAATTTCCGCCATAATGTTCGATAAGAGCTCCGATAAATCTTTCTAAACTTCCAAGAATAACCCTATGCAACATAACAGGCCGTCTTTCTACGCCATCTGAATCAACATAGGTAAGATTAAATCTTTCAGGCAAAGCAAAATCACATTGAATAGTCGCGCATTGCCACGACCTTCCAATCGCGTCTTTAATTTTTATATCTATTTTCGGCCCATAAAACGCGCCGTCACCTTCATTGATTTCATAAGGTAAATTTTTCGCTTTCATAGCATTTATTAAAGCGTTCGTAGCCATTTCCCACGCCTTGTCATCTCCAATAGATTTCGCTGGCCGAGTGCTTAATTCAACTTCAAAACCTCTAAACCCGAAAACATTCAACGTTTCTTTTACAAAATCTATAACACCGCTGATTTCAGATTCGACTTGACTGATTAAACAAAAAATATGCGCATCATCCTGAGTGAATCCTCTAACTCTTAAAAGCCCATGAAGAACACCGGATTTTTCATAACGATAAACCGTGCCCAATTCAAAATATCTTAACGGAAACTCTTTATAACTACGCATTTTAGAAGCATACACCAAAATATGCCCCGGACAATTCATAGGTTTTACCGCGAATTCCTGCTCATCAATATTAAGCGTGTACATATTTTCTTTATAATAGCTGTAATGGCCTGATTTAATCCATATATCACTCTTCAAAATATGCGGGCTTGAAATAAGTTCATATCCTTTTTCAAGATGTTTTGAAGTTATATAATTTACAACTATCTGCCTTAATATCGCGCCTTTTGGATGATACAAAACAAAACCCGCGCCCATAATATCATTAAAACTGAATAAATCTAATTCTTTGCCTAATTTTCTGTGATCGCGTTTTTCTGCTTCTTCCCTTATTTTTAAAAAATCATCCAATTCTATTTCTGTTTCAAAACATGTACCGTAAATTCTTTGAAGCATCGGATTTTTTTCGCTACCCTTCCAATACGCCCCCGCCACACTTAAAAGTTTAAACGCCTTTATTTCTCCTGTACTTTTAATATGCGGCCCCCTGCACAAATCAGTAAAATTTCCATGCGAATAAAAAGAAATTTCTCCATCAGGCAATTCTTCTAATAATTCCAATTTATATTTTTCGCCTTTATCGCTAAAAAAAATTTCAGCTGATTTTTTAGAAACATCTTTTTTAAGAAAACTAAGATTCTCACGTACTATTTTCCGCATCTCTTCTTCTATTTTTATTAAGTCTTCGGTAGTAAAAGCACGCGGCGCGTCAAAATCATAATAAAAACCATCTTCAATAGCAGGGCCTATTCCTAAAATAGTGCCGGGGAAAAGCCTTACGACAGCATCAGCCATAACGTGAGAAGTGCTGTGCCGTAATTTTTGCAGTTCAATGTTTTCTATTTTTTTTCCCATCTTTATTTCTCAATTGAATTTTCCAGAATCTCTTTGCGAATTTCGCCAAGCCGCTTTTTTTCTATTGATCAATTTTCAATTACTCTGCCAAAATTTTTATTAAAAATTTTGGGTTTGGTGGGCGATACTGGGTTCGAACCAGTGACCTCCACGATGTCAACGTGGCGCTCTAACCAGCTGAGCTAACCGCCCCTTAAAAACAAGCCGCATTCGCGGCTTGTTTTTTCATAGGGGGAACTTCTTCCCCTATGAAGGTTTATTTTTCTATTTACGCTTTAAAAAAACTACCACATAAAAAATAATGGTGGGCGAGGAGGGACTCGAACCCTCACGGTTTAGGGCCGAAGGATTTTAAGTCCTTTGCGTCTGCCATTCCGCCACTCGCCCACCAAAATCTAAAACAAATTAACCGTTATATTTTAAAATAATTTAATATTATATTTCCTAAAATATTACAATATTTCCATATTTCTTTTCAATCAGTTTCTTATACCTTGCTTTAACATGCCTCGCAAATTTGGAGGCGCGGACCGGATTCGCACCGGTGTACACGGTTTTGCAGACCGCTACCTAACTGCTCGGCCACCGCGCCGGATAAATTTAGAAGCAATAACTATTACTGGAATATACAATAAAATGCCGGCTAAAAAGTAATGTAAATTATCACAACACAAACAAAATGTCAATTGCTTTATCGGCCTAAATTTTGTCAAGCTTAAGCGATAAGCCGAAATGATTATATATTTTTTTGTTTCGAAAAAAATATAAATATGGTATTAATAGAAAAGTTTGACCCGAAAAATATTATTTAAAAACACAATATTATAAATAATTTATGAATAACTCTAAATTAAAATCTAAAATAGCACTAGAAGATGGCCGCGTATTTGAAGGATTCTCCTTCGGCGCTAGCGGCGAACGATACGGAGAAGTTGTTTTTAATACTAGTATTTCCGGCTATCAAGAAATATTGACAGACCCTTCCTATCGAGGTCAAATAGTAGTAATGACCTATCCCTTAATAGGCAACTACGGCGTAAACAAAGAAGATATCGAATCCAGAAAAATCTGGCTTGAAGGTTTTATCGCGCGCGAATATACGGCTATTCCTTCAAACTGGCGTTCTGAAAAAACTTTATCTACCTATCTTAAAGAAAATGGCATACTTGGGCTTGAAGATGTTGACACAAGAGCGATTACCCGCAATTTAAGAATTCAAGGTGCTATGCGCGCGGTTATTTCAACCGAAGATTTAGACAACGAAAGCCTTGTTCAAAAAGCAAAAAATTCTCCCTCTCTTGTAGGAAGAGATTTAGTTAAAGAAGTTACATGTTCCGCGCCTTACAAATTTAATAATATTGGAAAATTTAAAGTCGCTGTTATTGACTGCGGAGTTAAACTTAATATTTTACGTAATCTCTCCGCGAAAAACTGCGAGCTCACTGTTTTTCCAGCTACTAGTTCCGCGAAAGAAATTCTCGCGGGTAATCCTAATGGTGTTTTTCTTTCAAACGGCCCCGGAGACCCTGAAGCAGTCCCCTATGTTTTTAAAACTGTAAGTGAAATTTTAGGTAAAATTCCTGTTTTCGGAATTTGTCTCGGCCATCAAATGCTCGCATTAGCACTGGGCGGAAAAACATATAAACTTAAATTCGGCCATCACGGCGCGAATCATCCTGTTAAAGATTTAATTAGAGGAGACGTTAGTATAACTTCACAAAATCATGGGTTCGCGGTTGATACGGATTCTATAAAATCAAAAGGCGTAGAAATAACGCATATCAATCTTAACGATAATACGGTTGAAGGCATGGAATCTAAAAAATATAAATTTTTCAGCGTTCAATATCATCCTGAAGCGGCGCCGGGGCCAAGAGACGCGGCATATTTATTTGATAAATTTATAGAAAATATGAAAAGTAATTAAGGTAATAACTACTTTTTGCCTTACATTAAACCAGAAAAATATTGTTGCGAAATTTTAAAATTTAATTTTTTCGCGCGGATTTTGTTATCTCTTTTCCGCTACAAATAAAAAATCTCACAAGGAAAATTTCATATGCCAAAAAGAACTGATATAGAAAGTATTCTTGTTATAGGCGCCGGTCCTATCATCATAAGCCAAGCCTGTGAATTTGATTATTCCGGCACCCAAGCATGCAAGGCATTAAAACAAGAAGGGTACAAAGTTATACTCGTTAATTCCAATCCCGCCACAATTATGACAGACCCTGAAATGGCGGATTCCACTTATATCGAACCTGTGAACGCGGAAGTTGTCGCTAAAATAATTGAGAAAGAACGGCCCAGCGCTTTACTGCCGACTTTAGGCGGCCAGACAGGGCTTAATACCGCGATGAAACTTCATGAAATGGGCATATTAAAAAAATATAACGTTAAAACTCTTGCCGCGGATTATGATGTCATTAAAAAAGCCGAGGACCGGGAACACTTCAAAAGAGCGATGATAAAAATCGGATTGGATGTGCCTCGCAGCGGACTCGCGCACACAATGGAAGAAGCTCTAAAAGTCGCGAAAGAACTGGGGTTTCCGCTTATTATAAGGCCGAGTTTTACTCTCGGTGGAACCGGCGGAGGGATAGTACATAATGAAAAAGAATTTATTGAAATCGCGTCCAGAGGATTAAGAAACAGCATGACTTCTGAAATTCTTATCGAAGAATCTATCGTGGGCTGGAAAGAATATGAATTAGAAGTTATGCGCGATAAAAAAGATAATGTCGTTATTGTTTGTTCAATAGAAAATTTAGACCCAATGGGAGTTCATACAGGCGATAGTATTACCGTAGCGCCGCAACAGACATTAACCGACTCGGAATATCAAACGATGCGCGACGCGTCTATCGCGATAATACGCGAAATAGGCGTTGAGACAGGCGGTTCAAATATACAATTCGCTGTTAATCCTGATAACGGCCGCATGGTTGTTATTGAAATGAACCCGCGTGTTTCAAGAAGTTCAGCTCTCGCGAGTAAAGCCACAGGTTTTCCAATAGCGAAATTCGCGGCAAAACTTGCCGTTGGCTACACCCTCGATGAACTCGCTAATGATATAACTAAAAAAACACCTGCTTGTTTCGAGCCTACAATAGATTATTGCGTAGTCAAAATCCCGCGGTTTACATTTGAAAAATTCCCTAAAGCTGATTCTACTTTAGGGATATCAATGAAATCTGTCGGTGAAACAATGGCAATCGGACGCACATTTAAAGAAGCCTTACAAAAAGGATTAAGAGGGCTTGAAACCGGAAAAACAGGATTAAACAAATTTAAAAAAGCAGTATCCGCGTCTCAAGAAGATTTAGACGCATTTCTTAAACGGCCAAACGCGGAACGGCTATTTTTTATTAGAGAAGCGATGGAACGCTCCTACAGTGTCGAGAAACTATATGAACTCACGCAAATAGATCCTTGGTTTCTAAACAATATTAAAGAAATTATTGATTTTGAAAAAACACTTACATCCGAACTTAAAACAAAAACGATAGAATCTTGCGCTAAAGATAAAGAAACGCCTGTCATACTCCGCAAAGCAAAACGTATGGGTTTTAGCGACGCCCAGATAGCTGAAATAATGAACACGCAAGAAACTGAAATAAAAAAACTTCGAGAAAAGCTAGGAATAAAAGCTGTTTTTAAACTTGTTGACACCTGTGCCGCTGAGTTTGAAGCGTACACACCGTATTATTATTCAACTTATGAAGATGAATGCGAAGTCACTAGGTCAAACAGAAAAAAAATAATGATATTAGGTGGCGGGCCAAACCGTATCGGACAAGGCATAGAATTTGATTACTGTTGTTGCCACGCGTCATTCGCTTTAAAAGAAATGGGTTTTGAAACCATCATGGTTAATTCAAATCCTGAAACAGTAAGTACTGATTATGATACCTCAGATAAACTTTATTTTGAACCGCTCACATTTGAAGATGTAATGAATATTGTAGATATTGAAAAACCTGACGGCGTAATTGTTCAGTTTGGCGGACAAACTCCGCTTAACCTAGCGGAACGGCTTGATAAATCCGGCGTTCCCATTATAGGCACAAGCGTCAAATCAATTGCTATTTCAGAAGACAGGCAGTTATTTAAAGAACTTATACAAAAATTAGGACTTCTCCAGCCCAAAAACGATACTGCCAAAGATATAGAAGAAGCTATTAAAAAATCTGAAACTATCGGATACCCTGTTGTTGTCCGGCCTTCATTTGTTCTAGGCGGAAGAGCGATGAAAATCGTTTATAATGATACAGCCTTAAAAGAATTCATGAAATTAGCCGTTGAAGTTTCTCCGGGGCATCCCGTACTTCTGGATAAGTTTTTAGAATCAGCTCAGGAAGTAGATGTAGACGCTCTTTCTGACGGAAAAGATGTTTTAGTCTGCGGAATTATGGAACATATTGAAGAAGCAGGCATTCACTCAGGCGACTCGGCATGCGCCCTCCCTCCGCATTCTCTATCAAAAAAAATCCTTGATGAAATAAAACGCCAAACAATACTTCTGGCTGAAAGCCTTAATATAAAAGGGTTAATGAATATTCAATTCGCTATAAAAGACGAAGATATTTATATTCTTGAGGTTAATCCACGCGCGTCACGGACAGTACCTTTTGTTTCAAAAGCCACTAATATTCCTTTAGCTAAAATAGCGGCGAAAATAATGGCCGGCGCGCGTTTGAAAGATTTCGGATTAAATGACCCTATGGCAAATATGAATTATACCTGCGTTAAAGAATCCGTTCTTCCATTTTCTAGATTTTCAGGAGTTGATATTATTTTAGGCCCTGAAATGCTGTCAACAGGCGAAGTTATGGGAATCGCGAATACATTTGGAACAGCGTTTTATAAATCACAAGACGGCGCAGGACAAAAACTTCCGGCATCAGGAAAAGTTTTTATCTCTGTAAACAAAAAAGACAAAAATTGCATAGCGATATTAGCGGAACGGCTTATAAAACTAGGATTTGAAATATTCGCAACAGACGGCACAGCCGAAGCGATTTCTCGAAGCGGAATAAAAATTTCTATTTTAAAAAAACTACATGAGGGTTCTCCGAATATAATGGAATTTATTAAAGATGGGAAAATTTCACTCATCATTGACACGCCTAGTTCCGGAGCGCAATATTATGAAGACTCTGTGGCAATAAGAAGCGCGGCTATAATGAGAGGCATCCCATGTGTCACAACAATAGAAGGCGCGAAAGCCTCTATAAGCGGAATGGAAGCCGTAAAAAATGCCGAAATAACCGTTAATCCCATGCAGGAATATTACAAAAATAGAAAGAAAATTAACTAACCCTACTATAAAACGTATTATCCGCCTACGGCGTATACCACGCTTTATCAATTTAAAAGGATCACTTAATAATATGCCTAAAAAAAATAAAACAAAATATATCTTTGTAACAGGCGGTGTTATTTCTAGCCTTGGTAAAGGAATAGCATCTGCGTGTATAGGAAAAATTTTAGAATGGAATGGTTACAAAACCGCAATTATGAAATGTGACCCTTACATCAATGTTGACCCCGGAACAATGAATCCTTATCAACATGGCGAAGTTTATGTCACGGATGACGGCACGGAAACTGATTTGGATTTAGGCCACTATTACAGATACACCTTATCCCCCCTTACAAAAGAAAGCAATATCACTACTGGAAAAATATATAGAACTGTAATAGAAAAAGAACGGCGCGGAGATTTTTTAGGCGGCACAGTTCAGGTTATCCCGCATATTACCAATGAAATAAAAAATGGAATACGACTTATTTCAAAAAAACATAAAGTTGATATTATTATTGTGGAAATAGGCGGCACCGTGGGAGACATTGAAGGCTTGCCTTTTTTAGAAGCCATACGGCAAATGAAAAATGAAGAAGGCTTTCAAAACGCGATAAATATACATCTAACGCTGATTCCTTACATTAAAGCCGCAGGAGAACTTAAAACAAAACCAACCCAGCATTCTGTCGGAAAACTCAGAGAAATAGGAATACAGCCTGAAATACTAATGGTGCGTACAGAAAAAAGCCTAGCAGAATCAGAAAAAGAAAAAATAGCTTTATTCTGTAATGTTTATAAAGACTGCGTAATAGAAGCCAGAGATGTGGAAGATATTTACGAAATACCTTTGAGATTTAAAAAAGATAAACTTGATAGAATAATCCTTTCAGCTCTTAATTTAAAATTCAAAGAAAAACTTAATAGTTCAAAATGGGAAAAAATAGTAGAGACGCGTAAAAACGCTAAATCTATAGTACGAATAGGCGTAATAGGAAAATATATAACACTTCAAGACGCGTATAAATCAATAGATGAATCTCTTAAGCATGCCTCTATCGCTAACAATGTAAAACTTGAATTAATAAAAATAGAAGCTGACACACTGGAAAATAAAAATGACGCGGCTCTTCACGAGACTTTTAAAGGTATTCAAGGAATACTCGTTCCCGGCGGATTCGGTTCACGCGGAACATTAGGAAAAATTATAGCGGCTAAATACGCGCGAGAAAATAATATTCCTTATTTTGGCATATGCCTCGGCATGCAAATTGCCGCGATAGAATTCGCGAGAAATGTTTGCGGCCTTAAAAATGCCGATTCCACTGAGTTTAACAAAAAAACAAAATATCCTGTTATCTCGCTTTTAACAGAACAGAAAAAAATTAAAGATATGGGCGGAACAATGCGCCTCGGAGAATATGAATGCGTTTTAAAACAAAATACCCGCGCCGCTAATGCTTACGCTAAAAAAAATATAACCGAAAGACACAGGCATCGGTATGAATTTAATTCAAAATTTATTAAACAATTTGAAGAAAAAGGCCTTATTATAAGCGGTATACATCCCAAAGGTTCACTTGTTGAAATCATAGAATTAAAAAATCATCCATGGTTTTTAGCTTGTCAATTCCACCCTGAATTTAAATCTAAACCAGACAATGTTCATCCTCTTTTTAGAGATTTTATAAAATCAGCCAAACATGTTTGAATGAATTTGTAATTCACTCGGAACGCGGCTAATCCCAAAAAACATCTCTATTTTTCTACCAAAAAAAATTTATGGAAAAATCAGTAAAAATTTTAGTTATAAGCGCGGATGATAATATTCAGTCCAGCTTTCAAGGGCTGGACCGTGATTTAGGCTACAAATTTTTCTTTGAAAAAAGCCAATCACTTGATATTTCCCGGGTAATAAAACTCGCTCCTACCGTAATTCTAGGGGATATTTATTTCAACAACAAATTAAACCCTGAATTTTGCGAAACTCTAAAAACAGATTTCGCTACAAGGTTTACTCCGCTGATTCTTCTAATAAAAAGATGCCACCTAAGCGACGCGATATTAAAAATAAAAGGCATAGATGATTATATAACTAAACCTCTTGATCCTATCGAATTAGTCGTCCGCGTGGATCTAGCCATCCGACGAATTAAACACTCAATATCCATCAATCCTCTGACAGGCCTTCCGGGCGGAACATTTATCGAAGAAGTTTTAAACAAGGAAATAAAATCAGGTAAACCATTTGTCGCCGGGCACATTGATATAGATAATTTTAAAACATTTAATGACCGATACGGTTATTTAAAAGGCGACCGCGCTATTATGCAAACCGCGTATATGCTCACCCGTTCTGTCAGAAACTGGGGCAATAAAGAAGATTTTGTCGGGCATATAGGAGGAGATGATTTTGTTTTCACTTCCACAATAGATAAATTTAAAGATATTTGCCAAAATTTTATATGTATGTTTGATACTATAATTCCATTCCATTATTCCCATGACGACAGAATAAGAGGTTACATACGCGCTAAAGACCGTCATAACAAAATAAGAAAAATTCCGCTTATGACTGTAACCGTGGCTCTAGTCATAAAAAATTCGCAAGATGAAATCTCTAATATCATAGAACTTAACGAAAAAACAGCTGAAGTCAAAAAATATCTAAAAAAAATACCGGGCAGTAAATATATGGCTGACCGCCGTATCCTAAAAAAAGATGAAGCATTAACGCTTCAAATATTTAAAAATGATGATACGATAATGGACGCGTATAAACCGCTGGGACAGATATTACTAGAAAAAAATATAATTTCTCTACAAGAACTTGACACCGCTCTTAAAGTCCACTGGAAACAGGGAATGTTCCTTGGAGAAGTCCTGCGCGAACTTGGATATCTCACAAAAGAAGAACTCACAAAAGCCCTGTTTATTCAGGAAACCAGCCTCACACATTAAACCCCAAAACGTAAACACTAAGCGGTTAAAAATCCCCTCCTGTCCTTCCCTCAAAAACTGAAATACATAACTTACGCGCTGAATAAAAATTGACGGGCGCTGGAAAAAATATCAATAAGTTCATCTTCTCTAAAGACTTCGGCATTTTTAACCAGCCTTACAATAAGTTCGGTCTCATTATAATCAAAAATCTTTTTATAATCTTCTACTGATAAATCCTCTACTTTAATAACATTAGGAATACCCTTGTAATATCTTTCCATATCTTTATTATTCCACTTAAGATATTTCGCTATCGCTAAAAATGTTGTTTCAAACACCGGAATATAAATGTTTTCCATACTAGCGGCCTCTCTATCAATTTTAGCTATTATCCCGCGCCCCTTGATCTGAATAAAATCAGGGTTATTATAATTCCCTGTTATTATTATCGTATTCTCGCCTTTAATAGCTAATTTTTCATTTAAAGATTTTTCCCATTTGCCGTATTTAATTTCAATATTATTCAAAAACGCGCCTAAAGTCTTGTTGTTTTCTTTTACAAGAACTAGGCCTTTTAATAGCCGCTCTAACTCTCTACATAAAACCGCGGAATCCATGTAAAAATTCGAAGTATCAATAAAAAGTAATATTTTTTCCTGCTTATTTTCTATTGATTTTTTTTCAGACATTTCAATCATATAATGTAAAAGCGAAGGAATAATTTTAGAAAGATTATTTTCAATTGTTTGTTTTAAAATTTTTAAATCTGCCGCGCTAGTGCGTTTTTCTTTTTCCGCGGGGATAATCATGAACTTTGTTTTAATTATCTCTATATATTTATTCATAAAACAGATATAGTTTATCCCGCGTTTTTTAAGTTCATCAAATAATGTACGCATTAAATGTTCTCTTCCAAAAGTTTTTTCATAATTAGGCTCTAACGCTACAATATGAACATTCACATTTGTTCTATTTTTAGAAAAATTAAAAATACTATAAGCGCGAATTTTATTTTCTTCTTCCCAAAAAACAATAAAAGGACTTCTTAATTCTTTTTCTAAAATTTTTGATTGTATTTCCTCAAATTCATTTTGTATGCCTAAATCCTTATTAAGCGCGTTAATCCTATCTAATTCTTCATTACTAAGCTGGCCGAAACGTAGGACTTGTAAATCTTTTTTTTGGGGGAATTCGGGCGCTATGGTTTTAGGATTATTTTTCGCGGTTAAAAAATATTTTATATTGAATTTTTGATACGGCGCGTAAGTGGATGTGACAATATCTTTGTATCCAGTATTATTTAAAATGTCTAATACAGCTGTGTACACATTCTTGTCTAATAATCTTTCGTGAAAAAAGTTTTCCAATATCGGCGGAATTTTTACTGTCGTAAAATATTTCACAGTGCGCGGATGATACGGCCTTGAAACATCATACCGCGCGTCTATCTGATCAGAAATAAATAAAATTCTCTCTATCGCTTCCACCGGGAACTTTCCGTTATACCAAGGATGATGCGCTTCTATCGCTGATAAGACCGCTGGTTCAAGACGGACATCATTCGCCTCAAGAATTCTTAATGTTTTATGAATATGCTGTTTTATTTTTTCACGTTCTTCTTGAGTAAGACTTCCATTTTTGGATACAATTTGAAGAATATCCCCGTCTCTTTTTCCTATATCGTGAGAGACACCGGCTTTAATTAAGCTAAAGAATTCTTCATAAGATTTTTTATGCTCCAACGGCAAGCGGCTGTAAATCAGAATAGAAAGCATTGTAACGCGTAGCGCGTGCTGTGCCACATCATTTATTTTATCTGGATACAGCCCGAAAATTCTTTCTAATTCATTTATATTTTTTTCCGTTATTCCCCATCCATTATTTTTAGCACAATTTACAATATCTCTTACAGAATAAAAACCATTTACCTCCCTATTCCAATATCCTTTTAAACACCCGTTAATATTAATGATTACTTGTTTTTGCCATAAACTGTTAAAAAATTTTTCCATTAAAATAATAAAAAAATTTTGTATTTCTATAATCCCATTTTTTATTTTAAAATAAAAGTTCCGCGGTTTTTTATTTTGAATGGATGAAATATCCTTTACCGTTTGTTTCGGATGGGAACGGCGGAATAATTCTTTAGAAACCAACATTTCCTTAACAAGATATTTTCCTATTTTTCGTTCAATAACATCATATTTTTCATAAAAAGTTTTAACACCCGCGTCTTCTATTTCTATATTCGGATTAAAATATCGTATTTTGTAATCCCCAAAATCTAATAAAATATCCCCGGTAATTTTTCTAACTAGAATTTCGCATGGAATAAAATTTTTTAAAGCGCGCGGGATGTATTTCGAATTTTTAATACTTTCTATAAGGCTTTCCGCCATATGACGAATTCTAAAAACATTTTGATTTCGCGGGTCATTTTCAATACCTAATAAATATTCCCATACGTATCTCGCGGTAAATCTAAAAAAAGAATCGCTAGTTTCAGAACGCGTGAATATTGTTTCGGGTTGTAATGTTGTGTCTACGGCTATCTCTCTTCCATAGCACGCTATCCCTTGAAAAAAAATAGCTATACTTATAAAAATAGCTGTATATTTTTTAAAAATATTTTTCATACTCATACCCGCTTGTATAAAAACACATTTTATAATGACTTAAGTACTTCTGTCTGGGCATTCTGCCATTCCTGAATTTCTTCGTAATTAATTTTTGTAATTTTCATTGAAATCGCGCCTTTAAGCAGTTTGTCCATAAATTGGCTAAGCTCGTCACTATCCATATTTTTAAAGGAATCCGCGCTCATCCCCTCAAAATAACCAAATGAACCAAATGTCATAAGACTATTTCTTCTCATCTCTTCTAATCTCGCGTCAGTATATCCAAAATCTTCTTTTAATCTTTTATCATTTAATAATACTGTAGCGACTACCGCGATTTTCGCTACATCAATTTGAAGTGAATTTAAATCAATATCACTAAGTTCACTCCCAATAGCCACAAGATTCGGCATGCCTTCTTGAGCTTGCCGTATTTCCAATGGTATTTCCGCGCCGGTTTTTGAAATAGTATGAATATATATTTTAGGAAATTTGTTTTGATTTTCTTTTGAACCGGCTTCTTTAATCGACTTATTTATCTGTGCTTCAAGATTAAACGAGTCATAAGTAAGAATTCTTGTTTGAATATCTTTTTCTCCTAATTTTTTACCAGCGTCCTTTGTTAGTTTGCGTTCTTTGGCATCAATCTCTATATTTTCACTCGGCATAAGAATAATATTCATGACCCCGCGGCGGACATCAGCTAAAAGCCCTCTAACTTTATTTGTGAACTCCGCGTTGCCTGTAACATCAATCCTATCCTGCATACCGTATAATCTTGAACTAGATGTTATCTTAAAACCAAAATTCGACAATGTATTTTGCTGATCAAAATTATAACTGATAAGCGCCTTTTCACTTAGAGTCATATCGCGCAGATTAGCGCTCTTTAATTGTTCAATTAAAGCGGATAAATACCCGCTTTCACTCATACGGGAAATACCGCCTTCACCAATAGCTCTAACCAGCATATCATGCGCTATCCTAATATCTTTACCAACACCCCGCATAAAAGTATGACGGGTAAGGCCATTGTATCTCTCGCCTTGAGGAAGCGCTATATACCCCTCGCCCAACTCATGTAAAAGACTGAAAGAATCGTTTAATAAATTAGAATTTAGATATAAAACTTTATTATCTCCAAAAAATCCCATTACGTCTTTATGTTCAGCCAAAACTTTTATTTCTGATACGTTATCAAGCGCGGAAATAATTTTTTGGATTTCTTCTAACTCTTTAGCGGTAAGTAAATGCCCTTCTTTAATAGTAGCCGATAGCCTTTCTTTAACCTCGCTTACAGCCGGCGTTTTTATATCCAATTTAGCCAACTCTTCAGGCGACATAATTTTTACTTTAACTTCATCCATAAGATTCGCTTCTACAGAAGAAAGAACAAGCTCATTATTTTCCTCACGCGAAGTTAATCCTTCCTGTATTCTATTACCAGCTTTATCATACAAAGCGCCGATAGCACTCTTCTTAGCCGCTCTATCCGCGAGAATTTGTTCAGCTAATTTGGCAACATCCTTTTGCATTAATTCCGCTGTTTTATCATTTATTTCTCCAACGCTTTTTTCAATTTCAGATTTTACTTTAGTTTCAATATTATTTTTTGTATTTTCATTACTTTTCTCGTAAGTTTTTAAAGCAATATCATCCGAAATCGCGGTCTTCTCTATCGTTTTTCCCTTTTTGGCTTCTGTGGCCACAATTAAATTTTTTATAATATCCAACCGTTTTTGATCCATTATCAGCTTCTCCGCCATCGCGCGATATGCTTGAGTAGCAACTATTATTCCTTCAACTTCTTTGTCTCCGCTATGAACTTTTATAATATCTATATTTTTATCTGACGTATTGCCTAAAAGGTCAATTATTGTATTCACCTCAAAGAGCCGGACAGTATTAAATTTTTGATTTCCAACTTGTATTTTATATCCAATAGTATAGTCGCCTTTATCATTAACGCGTTCTAAAGAGAACGGCACATTATTAGCATTCCATGAATTATATTCCTCCAATATTGTTTTATTAGAATAACTGATAATGTTAGTAAAAAGAATATTCCCATTCTGATCTTTAACTATTTCTTTTGTAAGTTGTTCTATATAATTAGATATCGCGTTATTAAAAACATCCTTATAATTAGAAGTACTTTGAGTAATCTTTGAAAGAATATTATTTATATTACTAATACTTTTTAATACCTTTGTATTACTACTATTTTCTTTTAATTTATTTAAAAACTGTTCAATTAGACGTTCGCCCGTATCTAATGCCACAATAAATTGAGAATTTATCTCAATAGACATAATACTTGATAAAGAATAATTAAAACCCTTACCGGTTAAAATATTAATCATCCCAGAAATCTTTTCTAAAGAGTCTCCAGCGGCGGATTTTAAATCTCTCGCTTCTTTTAAAAACTTATCAGCTATAGTAGTATTTTTTATAATATTTTTTAAACCCTCCGGTGCTATCTTCGAATCTTTTGCCGTACGAGATAAAACATCCATAAATTTATCAAAAGTATTAAGCCATGTATTTATATCCCCATGGGTCCTTTGACTGTTTAATCCATACTGAGCAATGCTTGTATAAATTTCATTCAATAATTTTTTATCTGTGATAATGTTACCCAAAATTTTTTCAGCCTTTTTAAGAGACTCGCTTAAAGTCTTGCCATTCTGACCGCTATTTATCCAGTCTGAAAAATTTGATTCCATCTGAATATTAGCGCTATCAAAAAAACTATCAGCATATTTTGAACCAGACTTATTCTTTACCGCGCCAACAATATCTCCAGCAACTTCCTCGACATCTGTATTTAAAAAATTCCAGACCTTTGCTCCTTTAGATAATAGCATTCCTGATGAGTCTATATGCGCGTAATCCCTCCCTAAATCTATAGAAAGCCGCTCTGCCTGAGTCATCTGCCAAATAGTCTTTTCGCCGTTTATATTGTAACGTTCGGCTGAATTAAGTAATTCTACCGCGGCGTTTAAGTCGCCTTTATTTAATAATTCCGTAACTTTTTCAGCAAGAGTATCGCTATTCATATTTTGAGATTTATTCCCGCTAAAAATCCCGGCTAAAAGTTCATGCATTATTACGAGCGAGTTTCCGTTCTCATTCATATAAATGCCCTGCCCGCCAGCGTGCGCGGCAAGTAGCCCCTGAATAACCTGAATACCCATGTTGCCGTCTTGATTCACTAGACTATCAAAAACAGATTGAATTAAACCTATTTTTTCCGCGCTAAGCCCCGCGTTTTTTAAACTATCAATTAAACTTTGCGCATCTTTTATTTCCTGACTATTTGTATCAAGAATAACCCTATTTTCCGCGTTACGAATATCTCTATCCTGCGCTATTTCACTAAAAACCGCTTTTATCGCGTTAAGACTAAATTTTTCTCCGGCGTTTATTACTTCCGCGCCTGTACTTAAATCCCTTGCTTGCATAAACGGTTGTCCCTGTTCATTAAAACCAAAAACAAGATATTTCCCATTATCAAGTAAAAGCGCTTCATTCCCTATCCCCTTATTGCGCTCCATTCTTTCGAGCATTAAAACGCCCATACGAAAAACATCCTGCCGTTCCATCGCTGACATGCCTCCGGCATCAATACCAAGCTGATTCAATATACTCGCGACCTGAATCGCGAAAACATTAGATTCAAGGCTCGATTCAAAAGGACTTTTATCTCCCGCGAGTAACTTAAAATAAGGAGATTCATAACCTTTTGGACTTTTAAAATTTGGAATGATGGAGACATAAGAAATATTTTCTTTTTTTAATAACTCTAAAAAATTTTCAGTATGAAACCCGCCGGTAACAACTACGCCCGCTTTTTTTGTTTCCCCTCCCAGCTTAATATTTTTTATAAAAACCTCATCCCGTAAAAAAGAATATTCATAAAAATTAAACACATCACTCCTATACCCGTCAAGCGCGCCGAGTTTAGGGGATATCGTGAAATTAAGCCCATGTTTAGGCGATTCCATCTTAATAAAATTTATATAATTGTCTAAACTAAAAGAAGCCTTATTAGCGGTATAATATAAATAATCTTCCTTTGTAAAAGAAAAATTAAACATATTCTCCATAAGGAGATAATTTTTATAAAGCGTATCCAATTTCTTTTGTGTGTCATTTTGATAAATCTCGGATTTTATCTTGTTTTCCAATTCTTCCATCTCTTTTGATATAGCGTATTTATCTGCCGCTTTATAAAGAGCGGTATATCTAATATATTTTTGTAAAGACGGGTAATCATCCAACTTTACCCGCGCATCTCGCGCCTTTTCAGTCAAATATTCATAAAAATCCATTTCAGACATTTTTTTATCTTTGAAGGCAATCGTCTTTACTATAAAATCTTTTAATTCCTTTTCAGAAAGTATCCCCTTAAATTTTTCTATCAAACCTTCCCGCTCATCATTCGCCTTTTTAAAATTTATATTTACTTCTTCTTCTAAAGATTGGCTTATTAAATAAATATTTTTGTAAGTGGTTATCTGAATAAGCCGTTCTTTCGCTTTCTTAAGCAAAAATTCTAAATACGCCTTAAAATCCATTTCACCGCGTTTGTATGCCGTAAATTTAGAATCAAAAGATAAAAGCTCTTCTGAAAAAATACGCTCCTTTAATTTATTCAGCATTGTTTTAATTTCTTCAAGAATCTTAGAGACTTCTTCTTTATAAGATAGAGAACCGCTGAACACCTTTAAATTTTTTAAATATAAATCAGTATCTTCTATCCCCCATATGAAAACCTTATTAGGATTATTTATCGCGAAAAGTTCAGCGCCATTAAGTTCTCCCCATTTGATAAAATAATCCGCGACTCGCGAACGAATATCAGCTTCAGGAATTGCCGTAAAAATCGCGAAGTTATACGCGCCTCGTCCGCCTTCTAAATTAATATTTTTAATGCCATATTCTGTGTTTAAGTATTCGAGAATATCCGATATTTTATGCTGGGCGGAATAATTGCAATGAGCATCCTGAATATGAATAATTATTTTTTCAGAACTACCGTTATACGAATACCTGACAGTTCCCAAATCCGTTGGTAAGATAAAAGATTCACTGGATAATGTGGAAAGCTTCTGAATTTCCATTGAGGTAAAAAACGTTTCTTTGAAAACACCCAAATCAATGGAAAAAGAATTAATAGGCATAGAAAAAAATATAAACATTATTATATTAAAAATCGCTACAAACTTTTTAAAATAATTTATTATCTTCATGGCGCACCGCCTTTTTTTTATTTTTTAACCACTATATTGCTCTCAATAATAACTATACCACTAAAATCATTAAAAAGCAAGTTTTTTACTATAATTTTTTTTATTCTAACGGTGTGATTGGTTTTTAGTTAAGATAAAAAAAGGCCTCTGTCATATTTAAAATATGTCAGAGGCCTTTTTAAAACCCTCAAAATCTTGTTATCTATTGAAACAAGCGTCCACTAAATCATCAAGTTTCGCGGTAGCAAGACATTGAACTGTGTCAGCGCCGCCATAATATATTTTAACTTCCTTATTTGGTTCAACTACAGCTCCGCATGTAAAAACAACCGCGTAAGAAAGCCCGTTTAATTCATAATTTGTTGTTGGAGAAAGTATCGGGGCTTTAGCTCTAGCTATTATTTTAGAAGGATCTTTTAAATCCAAAAGCATAACACCTAAATGATAAACATACTGAGCCGCGCATTGAACATTAACGGCGTGATAAATTACAAGCCAGCCCTTATCTGTTTTTATCGGCACAGCGCCGGGACCGTTTTTCTTCCATCCCCATTCATCTTGAGTAGTAGCAAGAGCCTTTGATTTGCCCCAATAAATAAGGTCTGGAGAATATGAAATCCACATATACGCCCTGCCATCACTAGTATTCGGCCTATCTAGTCTGGCATATAAACCGTTTATTTTTTCAGGAAACAATACACCGTTACGGTTATCTGTTTCTGAAATAAAATCTTTCCATTCAAATGTTACTAAATCTTTAGACTCCATAAGCCCTAAACGGCATGAATGCCCACTATGACAAGCGAATACAAGATAATATTTTCCTTCTATCTCAGTAACACGCGGATCATAAAACATTCCTGTAGTGTATTGTTTAAATTCTTCGGTATCAGGCAACTTTATTGGTTCCGGCCTTAATTTAAATTTTATCCCGTCAGTAGAATCCGCGGGCCATAATAATTGTTTCATAGAAGGAGTCTCGACTCTGCAAATCATTACATATTTGCCCTCTTTAGTTTTAATACATCCTGAATTATAAACGCCTTTTGCCGCGGCTGGTATGTCTTCTTTAGTAAGTATCGGATTCCCGCTGTATCTTTGCACTATCATTTCTTTTGATTTTGGATAAACTATCGGCTGGCTCATTTCTTTCTCCTTTTTATTTTTATTGTTAACCCGAAAAATTTCACTTGTTTATATAGATTCCCTTTTCGCGCGGAAATTATAATTCATTATAGAAATCATATTGTAACAACTGAATCAACTGACCCAAACGCGTTTTCTTCTATTTCAGGATTAATAGGGTCATTCACCCATGTTTCATCAACAAGATATTTGTAACGGTATTTTCCTTTTTTTAGGCTTAGATGCGCACGCCAGCTACCGTCATCATCTTTTGCAAGTTTAGCGGCTTCTGTTTTTTTCCATCCGTTAAAATCACCAAGCACATAAACTGCTCCCGCTTCCGGCGCGCGGTAAAGAAATTCTTTCACAATCAAACCTAAATCAATTTTTTCCACATTAAGTATTTCACTGGTAAAATTGTAATAATCCAACGCGGCTGTGCATTTGTAATCATATTCAAAAATAGTTTTTCCTTCCTTACTCGCTTCTCTCAATTTAACACTGGATCTAATTTTTGAATTTAAAAGATATTCTCCTAATTTCTGCTTCGCGTCTTTTTCTAAATTGCTGGCGAAATTTGACCTTGGATCAAAAATATTCAAAACAAAAAAGATAGACGGGCTTCTGCCTGTTTCTTTGTCCAAAAGACTTTTCACCCGATAAACTCCATTTATACCATTGAATGAAAAATATCCTAAATCAATAGGTACAACTATCATATCTGCCGCGTACATAGAATTAAGGGTCAAAAAACCGAAACTCGGCGGTGAATCAATGATAACATATTCATATTTTTCAAAAAAAGGTTCAAATAATGTGCGGGATAATATTGAAGCGGCTCCATGCATTGTTCCTAAATTTATTTCAGCCGCGCTTAAAAGCATATTTGACGGAATAAAGGCAAGTTTCGGCCGGTCTCCAATAACAATCTCGCCAAAAGGCAGAGGCTCTCCTTCTATATGCGAACGAAATATATCGTATGATGTTTTCTTTTCTAAATTATTCTCACGATAACCTAAAGCAAATGTGGCATGCGCTTGCGGATCCAAATCAATAAGTAAAACTTCATTCCCCATCCTAGATAAAGTCGCGGCAAAGTTAACAGCTAATGTAGTTTTACCGCATCCTCCCTTTTGATTGACAATAGAAATAACTTTCATTTCCCCCTCCCAAAAAATAAATACTTTATTATTTTCAATGCACGCTAAAATTTTGCCATGAGTAAGTATATCATACCAATAATTTTTATTGCAATAATATCTCTATTATCTCTAAACTTGTTTACCATATAAAATTACACGTATCTTCATTCTTCTCAAAAATACTCCCATAGCACCTTTAAATTCAGAATGCCTGACAAAATAATATATGTTTTTACCGTTTTTTCTGGAATCTACTATTTGACAATTTTTTAATATTGCGAGGTGATGAGAGATAGTGGGCTGTGTTATCCTAAACGCCGAACATATATCAGTTACGGTGAGTTCTTCATCATTTAATAATTCAAGAATATCCTGACGAGTTTTGTCAGAGAGTGCTTTAAAAATTTTTACTAAGTCATATTCCGGCATACTAATTTCCTATTTTTTTATTTTTATAGTTACAATTAAATCTCCATCATGATTGCAATAAGGGCATTTATGACCCTGCCCGCGCAGTCTCAACTTTTGCCCGTCTTTTGTTCCCGCAGGAACTTTTAATTTTATATTTTTTCCGGCTGATAATTTAAAATTTGCTTCTCCGCCTTTTTCCGCTAAATTAGCAGGAATATTTAAAACAGTAGTAACATCTGTGTCTACTCGAGACGTATCTTCTTCCTCTACTGTTTCAAAAGGCCCTCCGCCGGTTGAATAATAAAATGTGTTCCCGCCACCGCTTCTTCCGCTAGCGGATCCTCCGAATAAATCACTAAAAATATCGCTAAAAACAGAACCTGAAGAAAATCCTCCGCTCCTTTTCCTAGCGCCGCTCTGAAAATGATTAAAAAAATCAGAATAATCAAAACCTTGCGATGATGAAAAATTTCCTGTGTAAGCGCCCATTTTACGCATGGTATCGTATTCCTTACGACGTTTATCGTCGCCAAGCGCGTAGTACGCCTCTGAAATTTTTTTAAACGTCTCTTCTGCTTTTTTATCGCCCGGATTTTTATCCGGATGATATTTAACCGCGAGTTTACGATACGCGCTTTTTATCTCGTCTTGAGACGCGGTATCTTTTACACCCAAAACATCATAATAATTTTTTTCCGGCATTTTAATCCCCTTTTCTTTTTTGTGTTATCTGACTTGATAATGGGATTGCCGCGAAATAAAAAAAAATATTTTTTTTTATTTTTACAGTAAAACATCCAGCGTAAAAATGGCTTTTTTAGTTACCTGCCGCTACCCGTCAATACTAAAAAAGCCATTTCGCGGCAATCCCATTATCAAATTTTTCACTTCATTAAAAATTCATCTTTCTTTTTATCATAAGTTATTTTGATTTTCGCGTTGTCTACATTTCCGTCCTGTAAAATTTTTAAAGCTATAAGGTCTTCTATCTCTTTTTGTATAAGCCGTTTTAAAGGACGCGCGCCATAGTCAGGATCAAACCCTTTTTCAGCGAGTTTTTCCATAACAATATCATCTATCTCCAAAATTATATTCCGGCTACTCAACCTGTTTTTAATTTTTTCAATTTCAAGCCCTACTATTTTTACAACATCTTTCCGCGTCAGACTATTAAAAACAATCAAATTATCAATCCTATTTAAAAATTCCGGCCTAAAATAAAGTTTCATTTCACGCGCCACATTTTCATCAATTTTTTCTTTAGATAAATTTTTGTCAGCAAAAAATTGACTGCCGGCATTGGATGTCATTATGATAATAGTATTTTTAAAATTAACGACATGCCCCTGATTATCAGTAAGCCGGCCGTCTTCAAGTATTTGAAGCAGTATATTAAAAACATCAGGATGCGCCTTTTCTATCTCGTCAAAAAGAATAACACAATAAGGCCGGCGCCTGACCTTTTCAGTAAGCTGTCCGCCTTCTTCGTAACCGACATACCCGGGAGGCGCGCCTATAAGACGCGATACCGCGTGCCGCTCCATATATTCAGACATATCAATTCTTACCATGGCTTCAGGGTCATTAAAAAGAAACCATGCTAATGTCCGGACCATATAAGTCTTTCCAACCCCTGTGGGGCCTAAAAAAATAAATGAACCTATCGGCCGGTTTGGGTCACTAAGCCCTGTACTGGAACGCCTTACCGCGTTAGAAATTATTTCTACGGAAGCATCCTGCCCGACAACGCGCTTCTTTAATTCTTCTTCCATCTTAATAAGCCGCGAAACTTGAGACTCCACTAACTTAGAAACAGGAATACCTGTCCACTGCGAAACAATTCTAGCTATATCTTCATCATCAACTTCTTCCTTAAGCATTTTATTTGAACCTTGAATATTTTTTAATGCCTCAGTCTCTTTCACGAGCTCCTTATTTAATCTGACTATTTCTCCGTAACGAATTTCTGAAACCTTTGCCAAATCTCCGTCTCTTTCAGCATTCACCTCTAAAATTTTATAATGATCTATTTTTTCTTTGACCGCTCGGATATTATCAATTAATTTTTTTTCTTTCTGCCAATGAAATTTTAATTGTTCAAGATTTTTTTTCCCATCTTCTAATTCCTTTTCCAACTCTTCAACTTTTTCTTTAATTTTTTCTTTATCATTTTCTTTTTTTAATGCTGTTTTTTCTATTTCCAATTGCATAATCTTACGCTGAACTTTATCAATTTCAACAGGCATACTCTCAATTTCTATCTGAAGTTTAGAAGACGCTTCATCAATTAAATCTATCGCCTTATCAGGCAAAAAGCGTGCGGTAATATACTTATCCGAAAGAGTCGCCGCGGCGATTATAGCGGAATCAGAAATACGGACGCCGTGATGAATTTCATATTTTTCTTTAAGCCCGTGTAAAATCGCTATTGTGTCTTCTACTGAAGGCTCGCCGACAAATATCTGCTGAAACCTTCGTTCAAGCGCTTTATCTTTTTCAATATATTTTCTATATTCATCAAACGTTGTCGCGCCGATACAACGTAATTCTCCGCGCGCGAGCGCGGGTTTCAGCATATTCGCCGCGTCAATAGCGCCTTCCGATCCGCCCGCTCCGACAAGCGTGTGAAGTTCATCAATAAAAAGAATTATCTCTCCGGCTTTTTCATTTATTTCAGAAAGAACTGCTTTTAAACGTTCCTCGAATTCTCCTCTATATTTGGCTCCAGCGAGAAGACTTCCCAAATCAAGCGCTATAAGCCTTTTATCTTTTAAACTTAACGGCACATCTCCAGACGCTATACGGCGCGCCAAACCCTCAACAACAGCAGTTTTCCCGGTACCCGGGTCACCTATAAGAACAGGATTATTTTTTGTCCTCCTCGAAAGAACATGAATAAGCCTTCTAATTTCTTCATCTCTGCCAATAACAGGATCAATTTTTTCTTCTTTTGCCAAAGCGACTAAATCACGCCCGTATTTTTCAAGCGCGTTATATTTCCCTTCGGGATCCTCTGTTGTAACACGCTGATTACCTCTTATATTTTTCAAACTAGACATCACAGAATCCCTTGTAACACCGTGACGCGAGAAAATATTTTTAATTTTTTCATGGCCTTTTTCCAGTATAGCCAACAAAACATGTTCAACACTTAAATATTCATCGCTAAATTGTTTTTTTTCTTTTTCCGCCTGAACTAATACGCTATTAAACGCGCTAGAAAAATAAACTTCTCCCGCCCCTGAAACTTTAGGGATTTTATTTATCTCAATACCAATTTCATCTAAAATTTTATTAGGCACCGCGCCTATTTTTTTTAGAATATCTCTCGAGAGAGATTCATTTTCCTTTAATAACACCGACAAAAAATGCAGGACATCAACTTCCTGATTCCCGTTTAAAGTAGCCTCTTGGACCGCGCCGGCAAGCGCCCCCCTTAATTTCACAGTAAATTTTTCAGTATTCATATTGCCTCCTTACGGATCAAACATATAAACATATAAACATATAAACATATTCACATTTGTCTATATGATATCACCCAAAACAATACCAGTCAAGTAAGCAAGAATACTGTCCTATAAAAAATCTTTAAGAAAAATTACAGACGGATTGGAAATAAACAATTCTAAGACCACCTAGTCTTATCGCCTATTTAACCGAAAAACTGTGTTTGGGGATAAATGTAAAATAAATTAGTTAAAGAATTGGTAATAAATAAAGAAGGTATAAGAATAAAAAAGAGCTCTATGAGTATCAAAAAAAAACATGTTACACAATTCCATAAAAATAAATCAAGACGCAAAAAAGATATATCAAATAATGCGTACACATTATTTTTATTTTACAGAAAAGCTAGTGTAGTTCCTTTTAAATTTTAAAACCCGCTATTTATCTAGACTTTACGATAAAAAGTGTCGGAGTCGAGATAAAGATGTATCATTTCTTTGATAAAAAATACACATTTCTAAAAAATTCATTTTCAATGATCTCTCCCAAGCCTTCCAGAGCCGTTTCCTAAAATTTTGACAACAGAATTTGAAATCATTTCCGCTAAATCCTGCGTCTTTGATTGTGTCGGGCCTTCGACCATTACTCTACAAATATTTTGCGTTCCGGAATATCTGACAAGAACCCTGCCTTCCTCAGAAAGCTCTTTTTCCGCTTGAGAAATAATACTCGAAAGTTCAGGTATATCCTTAATGTCCGGTTTAGCATTCACTTCAACATTTATTAAAACCTGCGGGAATACGCGCATTATTTTTGAAAGTTCAGATAACGATTTTTCTTCTTTTTTCATAACAGATAAAATCTGTAACGCGCTTAAAATACCGTCTCCTGTTGAATGATGATCAAGGAAAATTATATGGCCTGAATCTTCTCCACCTAAACAAGCGCCGTTTTTTAACATTTCTTCCCGAACATATCTATCGCCTACTTTAGCTTGAATATTAGAAATTCCCATACTGTCAAACGCGTGTTTTAATCCTATATTACTCATTATGGTCGAAACTACTAAATTATTTTTTAATGTCCCTGCTTTTTTCATATTCTCCGCGCAAATAGCTAAAATTTGATCACCTGTTATAATATTTCCTTTTTCATCAACAGCAATAAAACGGTCGCCGTCGCCGTCAAACGCGATGCCTATATGCGCTTTAGTTTCGAGTACCTTCTTGGCTAACTCCTGCGGATAAAGCGCCCCGCAATATTGATTAATATTTTCACCATTAGGCGCGACATTTAAAGGAATAACATCCGCCCGCATCTCTCTAAAAAGTAACGGAGCTACTTTGTAAGTCGCGCCGTTCGCGCAATCTATCACTATTTTCATCCCATCTAAATCCATATGCCGCGGAAAAGTATGTTTAAGAAAAACAATATATCTCCCCAACGCGTCCTGTTCTTTCCACACCTTTCCTATCATTGAAGGTTCTGCTAAAAACGAAAAAAGTTTCCCTGAAAATATAAGACTTTCCAGTTTTTCTTCCTGTTCGTCAGTAAGTTTCCCATCGCCTCCAAAAAATATTTTTATACCGTTATCCTCAAAAGGATTATGCGACGCGGAAATAACAATACCGCAATCCGCGTCCATATTGTCCACGATAAAAGCGATTCCGGGAGTAGGCATCGGGCCAACAAGAATAACATCGCCTCCCATTGAAGCAACTCCGGATGTTATGGCGTTTTCAAGCATATATCCGGAAAGCCGTGTATCTTTACCAATTATAATTCTCGGGCGTTTCCGCCGCTCTCTCGCTAAATACCCCACAGCCTGCCCGACTTTTAAAGCTATCTCGGAAGTCATTGGTTCTTTATTTGTAACACCTCTTATACCGTCTGTACCGAATAATTTTGACATTTTATCTCCTTTTCTCTTTTTCAAATGTTTGCCTTAATTTTACAATTAAATCTTTTTCATAATATCCGCTTAATGTAGTATTAGGATATACTAAAACCCCCCGCGCTAGAAGTGTCCCCGGTGTAGTAACAGTGTTACAGCCGATTTCAACATTGTCTCCAATTATAGCCCCAAATTTTTTCAATCCAGTTTCATATTTCCTATCTTCAATTTTTACAGCAACGTCTTTATTTATAACTTTAAGATTCGCGAGCTTTGTCCCCGCGCCCAAATTAACTTTTCCTAAAATACTGTCGCCAATATAAGCAAAATGCCCTGCTTTACTCGCGCCAAGCATAATAGAAGATTTTATTTCAGTAGTATGCCCTACAATAGATGAATTCCCTACTAAAACATCACCGCGTATATACGCGCCGTGCCGGACTTCCGTGTTATCTCCGATAATCGCCGGACCTTTTATTAAAGCAGTAGGTTCTACAACTGTAGATTTTCCTATCTCCACCAAATCATCCATAATAATGGCGCCGGCATAAATAATAGAAGCACCCGCGAGTTTTTCTCCATCTTTTTTTATTATCAGTTGCCCCTTTGTGACATCGCCTGATTCAACAGTAAATCCTTCGGTTATAATATCGCCATTGAATAAAACTATTGTCTTGTCCAATGGCCGTCCGCATAATTCTGAAGGAACATTCGGAGAAATATTTTTTCGCGCGTATTCTTTTATTTTTTTTAAAGAATCCCAAACAAACTCGACATTATCAAAAATATCTTTAAACCTTGTTTGGCTAAAATCAAAAAAATCATTTGGAGATAACATTTATAAAACCTCCCTTGTTCGCTAGAAATTATAAAATATTTTAGAAATAATTTTTGGGCTATAACCGCCTGCTTGCGCTTAAAAGTAATCCTATTCCTATAAGCGTCGCGATGGCATTTGAACCGCCGTAACTAATCATAGGAAGTGGTATCCCCACTACCGGCATAAACCCAATTGTCATCGCTATATTAACAGAAAACTGAAAACTAATCAGCGCGATAACACCGGTAGCAATAGCTCTGCCGTGAGTATCTTCTATTTCATAAATAATTTTTAATCCGCGCGCGATAACTATGGCATATAAACTAATAATCGCCAAAGCCCCTAAAAATCCCCATTCCTCGCCTATCCCTGAAAAAATAAAATCTGTGTGTTTTTCAGGCAAAAATTTCAAATGCCCTTGAGTCCCATTAAGCCAGCCCTTACCCAAAAGTCCGCCTGAGCCTATAGCTATTTTAGACTGTAAAATCGTATACCCCGCGCCTAATGGATCCAAATTCGGATTTACAAATATCATTAGCCGTGTTTTCTGATAATCTTTTAAAACATGCCATAAAACCGGCATCGCGCATATCCCCGCGGCAAACGTAAAAAAAATATATTTCAAATTCTCTCCGCAAAGAAAAAGTATTGAAAAAAAAATAGGCACAAGCACCATCGCGGTTCCCAAATCAGGCTATAAAAATATAAGAAGAAACGCGGGCGCTACGATAAAAAAAGAACCGATATAATTTCCAAATGAGCCGCGATGTTCTTTTCTCGCGCCTAAAAAAGTAGCTAAAACAAGTATAACTGATATTTTGATAAATTCCGAAGGCTGTAATGAAAAAAATCCAAACCCAATCCAGCGCTTAGCGCCGTATCTCTCAGTAGCTTTAACTAAAACAAAAAAAAGAAACATTAAATTAATGACATAAAAAAGATATGAAAAATCAAGTACCCGCGAATAATCTATTCTGGAAATCAATAATAAAATACAAATACCCAAAACAGCCCAAATACACTGTTTTACAAAAAGTTTTTCCAAATTAGGAGTAGGCGTAACGGCTCTTTCATAAGTAGCGCTAAACACAAAAACTACTCCTAAAAGCGCGATAAGAATTGCCGCGACCAAAAGTATCTTATCTACATTTTTATATAACCGCATAAATACCCGTGAATTACTAATCCAAAAAAATATTTTTAACCGGCTTAGTTCAAGTTGCGAATGCAAAAAATCCTATGTTTTAAAAATAGTTTAACATCACCATACCGAAGACTATCCTATTAAGACAGGGCTTTTTTATAAGAATCAAAAAAATCATATTCGCCAAAATAATCTAAGTCTTATGACGAAGATAAGTCATTAATAATAGCGGGAACAAGTTTTTTCAGCATAAGATAGGCATATTCCTGTATTTCTTTTCCAGTTTTCATTGATAAAACATTTTCCGCAACTTTTTGCGCGTCAGAATATTTTATTGACCGAAATACTTTTTTCACTTCAGGAATAGCTATTGGAGAGGTACTAAATTCATCGAGACCCAATCCCAACAAAATTATAATCATTGAAATATCCCCTGCCATTTCACCGCAAAGGCCTACAGGAATATTTTCTTTATGCCCGTTATCTATAATCATTTTAATCATATGAATAATAGCGGGATGAGTAGGTTCATATAAATAAGCAATTTTTTCATTCACCCTGTCTACTGCTAAAGTATATTGAATTAAATCATTAGTGCCTATTGAAAAAAATGCGGCTTCTTTTGCTAAAATATCACTGGTCATTGCCGCCGAAGGTACTTCAATCATAGCTCCCACAGGTATTTTTTCATCAAAAGGAATATTCTTTTTTCTTAATTCCTGCTTAACTTCTTCGAGCATTACATTAGCTTTTCTAAATTCTTCCACACCTGAAATAAGCGGGTACATAAGCTTAAATTTACCATACGAGGATGCTCTTAAAATCGCTCTCAATTGTGTTTTAAAAATATCGGGACGAGCTAAACAAAATCTTATAGCCCTCCAGCCGAGAAACGGATTCATTTCTTTAGGAATATCCAATTGAGATAAAAATTTATCTCCGCCTAAATCGAGAGTGCGCACAATAACAAAATTAGGCTTAGTACGCATTGCTACTGATTTATAAGCGTTAAACTGTTCTTCTTCACTAGGTAAATCCTGACGATTCATGAAAAAATATTCAGTTCTATAAAGCCCAATCCCCTCTCCACCGTGCGCTATCACACTCGCAACATCCTCAGGAAGCTCTATATTTCCAGCAAGAATAACTTTTTTCCCATCGATTGTTTCACTTTTTAAATTTCTTAATTCTGTAAGGTCTCTTTCCAGATGTTCATATTTTTCTTTTTCACGCTCATATTTTTCTATAAAATTTTTTGTGGGATTAACTATCACAACGCCGTGTATACCGTCAAGTATAACCAAATCACCATTTTTCACTAGATGCGTTATATTATCAAGCCCTACGACAGCTGGTATCTCAAGAGATTTAGCCATAATCGCGGTATGCGATGTTCTTCCACCTATATCCGTCGCAAATCCCAACACTCTTCCCTTATGCATCATTGCTGTATCTGAAGGCGCGAGATCATACGCTATCACTATACACTTCTCAGACAATTCTTCCATTCTGTAATCAGTAGTGCCCATTAAATTACGCAGTATTCTTTTACCGACATCCATAATATCGCTCATTCTATCGCGTAAATATTCATCCTTAACTTCAGAAAGCGCCTTAACATAACTATTCAACACTTCCGAAAAAATAAACTCAACATTTCTCTTTTTCTTTTTAACGCGTAAAATTACTTCCTCAACTAAAACAGCATCTTCCAAAACTAAAAGATGCGCGCTAAATATTTTTCCATGTTCAACACCAAGCTCTACTGAAATTTTATTTTCTATACTAGTAATTTCTTTTTTTGTTTTAATAAGAGCAACTTTAAATTTTTCTATTTCCGCGTTAACATTTTCTGCCTCTATTTTTATTTCAGACGGAGTAAGATCCTCTGCGCCAAAAACATGCGCGTGCCCTATTACTATTCCCGGAGCCGCAGGAATACCTTTAAGCTGAATTATTTTATTCTGCATGTTATCTTTTTTATTATCATACATAAACAATCTCTCTTATGTACCTTGCACCACTACACCACTTACAAATATATCACACCCTTCTTACATCAACAACTAAGTATCCAAATCATCACTCATAAGCATAGCGGAAAGTTTAGTTACAGCATCTTCCGCATCATCCCCTACCGCGCATATAACCATCTTAACACCCATTTCAGCGGCAAGCATAAGTATACCCATTATAGATTTTCCATTTACAGACTGTCCCTCTTTTATTAAAGTGATTTCACTCTTGTATTTGTTCGCAGCCTGCACAAATAATGCCGCTGGCCGCGCGTGAAGACCTGTCTTATTTTTTATAACAATTTCCTTTTCGACTTTCATAATATTCCAATTATATTTATTTATTTTATGGCGTTATCTTGTACTAAAAACACACTACATTTACCTAATCACCTTGTTTTATCATTTTTTGACCGCTTCACTTAAAATTTCCATAGTTATTTCAGCTAAGTAAGCAGGGTCATGCCTTACAAATTCTTCAACACTTGCTATACGCGCTTTTATTAAAGAAATTTTTTCCTGCTTAAACCATTTTTCGTCTCTAGCATCAATGTTTACAGGATATTGCGACTTAATTTCATATTTTTTATATAAATGTTTCGGAATAGGCGTAACATTTCCAACACAATAATCTATTATTCCCGCGCTAGTATGTTGAACGATAGCTTTAACATGGTCGCTGATTGAATAATTATCTGTCTCTCCTGATTCTGTCATAACATTGCAAATATAAATTTTTACAGCTTTTGATTTAATTATCGCGTCACGTATGCCTTTTATAAGAAGGTTAGGAATAATGCTGGTATATAAACTGCCCGGACCAAGTATTATCATATCCGCGCTATGAATTGCTTCAACAGCTTTTACAGTAGCCACGCAGTTTTCAGGAATAAGCGACATTCTGGCTATGGGACTATCTTTTTTTTCACGAATACGGCTTTCTCCGATAGTTTCCTCGCCATTTTCTCTACGCGCGACAAGTTTAATTTTATCCATTGTAGACGGAAAAACATTTCCTCTAATGGCGAGTACTTTACTGGATTCCTGAATAGCCTTCGCGAAATCACCCGTAACTTTAGATAAAGCAGTTATAAAAAGATTACCAAAATTATGGCCTTCTAGTTCTTTCCCGCCTTTAAATCTGAACTGGAAAAGCGCTCCCAATAAATCTCCAGAATCAGCAAGAGCTACTAAACAATTTCGAATATCACCCGGCGGAAGCACATCAAATTCTTCTCTAAGTCTTCCCGAAGAACCTCCGTCATCCGCGACAGTAACGATAGCTGTAATATTACTAGTTTTTTGTTTTATGCCTGTCAGTAAATTAGAAAGGCCTGTGCCGCCTCCTACAACAACGATACGCGGCCCTTTATGCAATATCCTTTTTTCATATATTTTATCCATTATTGGATGATTATCGTACGGCATAAGCGCGCTCATAAAAGTTTTCACTATTTTTTTTACCGCGATAACCATACTCATTATGCCGGTCATAATAATAATTCCGGCCATCGCCTTACTTTCAGAATTTCTATCCGCGATAACAATAACAAAACCCATTGATACCATTATTGTTCCCAAAACAGATAAAAATATCCACCGCTTAATAAACAATCCCGGATAAAGCCATTTTAATTTAAACATATTTTTCAACTGTATATTTTACAATTTTCAAAATGATTATACTATTTTCCGTTCTTCCTCTTCCAATACATTAGAAACATCTTGTGCTGTCTTAGCGGTACGCAATCTTTCCCTCACAAATCTATCATCCAAAAGCCGTGAAACCTTAGCTAAAGTTTTAAGATGCTGACCGGGCTCTTCATTAGGCGCTATCAAAATAAAAAATATGAATGTAGGCTCACCGTCTAACGATTTAAAATCTATACCTTTTTTAGACACGCCTACTGCCGCGCACATCTTTTTAACACATCCATTTTTTGTATGCGGAATTCCAATCCCCTTGCCAATGCCAGTTGAACCTAGGCTTTCCCGATCCTTAATCTTATTCAAAACTTCCATCTTATCATTTTTTTTAAGCCCGCCTCCAAGAATCAATAGATCTACCAGCTCTTCCAAAACCTGTTCCTTATTAACTGCTTTGATATCAATACATATTGCCTTTAAACTAAGCGCGTCAACAATTCTCATATGACTCCTCTCTCCTTTTGATATATCCCCCATTTTGTAAAATAAAATAAAATAAAAAATAAAACACAGCATTTAATACAAAATCTGTGTTAAATTTTTTAAAAAACTGTTGAACTATTTTAGCGGAATAATATTTAGATAAAAGAAGGCTATTTTGGACTACTAAGCTAAAAGAATAATTATTGTATTTTATATTTTTTTCAAAAGGCGGGGCACTTTCAACATATAAATTTTTATTCACCATTGACTCTTCTCAAAATAAAAAAAATACAAAAAATTATAAGAACGGAAATTTCATAAAAATGGAGATGAAAAAATTGGAGCGGGTGATCGGGCTCGAACCGACGACAATCACGTTGGCAACGTGATGCTCTACCAACTGAGCTACACCCGCCCAAAACAAACATCTCAACAATATATAAAAATTTCTTGGTACCCGCACAAGGAATCGAACCTTGAACCAACGGATTAAGAGTCCGCTGCTCTACCGTTTGAGCTATGCGGGCAAGTCGTTCTGAATTATATCACATGAGTAAAAAAAGTGGCAAGTTTTTTAACACGAAAAAACTGCCTGATAAAATTCTAAATTTACGATTGCGCCCTAACTATCTCAATGATATTGCTATATCTTCTATAGTGACACGGATTACTCACGTGAATATTTTTCTAAAACCGATACAATCTCTTTTACTATTTTATCAGGGGTTGACGCGCCGGCCATTATTGCTATGGACTTAACATTATTAAAACAATCCAAATTTAAATTTTGCGCGGTTTCAATCCAGTAAGTATTTTTATTTATCGCCTTAGAAATAAGATATAACCTTTTAGTATTCGCGCTTGATTTTGAACCAACAATCAAAACCGCGTCATTATTTTTAGGCAATGTTCTTATCTCTTCCTGTTTAACACGCGTTATACGGCAAGTAGTATCATATAATTTTATATCAGGAATAATTTTTACTAGCTTTCCCATTATAGCGTTTATATTGTCAAGAGACTGAGTGGACTGCGTTATAACAACTGCTTTTTTTATTTTTGCGAGATTATTCGGTAACACTCCGGGCTCTTCAATAATAAGAGCCCTATTCTTAAGCTGGCCGGCTATACCTTTAACCTCGCTGTGGCCTTTATCTCCTATAATTATTATTTTATTTTTTCGCTCCAACCGCCGGCCTATTTTATAAATATCCTTAACGCGCGGGCAAGTGGCGTCTATAATTTTATAACCACGGTTGATAGCTCTAGAAAATATTTTTTTCCCCGCTCCATGCGCGCTTATTATCAAATAAGAATTTTTATTTTTAGCGGAATAAATCTTAGAAAACCTCTTTACCCCGGCCATATTCAATTCATTTACCACAAAATTATTATGGACTATATCACCCAAAACATAGACATTCGCATTTATTTTCTTCGCGGCTTTTAAACTTATTTCAATAGCACGCCGCACACCAAAACAAAATCCCGAACTTTTAGCTATATTTATTTTCATAATTTTCTCGTTACCGCAAAAGTCTGACTTGAAAGTTTTTCTATAAGTTCCGCGAAGTATACCTTGTATTCTTTTTTTATTTTTAAACGCGACAAAAGAACCAAAGACTCTTTTATCAAACCATCAATCATATCCAAAATAAAAAAAGCCGCGCCTGACTTAATTATCATATCCTTTATTTTTTCACAAGCCTCTATACTTTTATCATCTTTTTCAAATAAATTAAAAAATATTTTCTTATCACGTCCCTTTAAACTATGATATGTTTTCCACGCTAAAAAAGTTTTTTTCTTTTCCGAGAAATCCTGAAATTTTGACTTTCCTGTTTCTTCCTCAGTCATGAATATATCCAAGAAATCATCAAGTATTTGAAACGCCCTGCCTAAAACACTGCCAAATTTTTTTAAAAGTTTTATCTCAGATGGACCAGCTCCGGCGATAATAGCGCCCGCGGAAAGAGGCGCTAGAAAAGTATACACACTTGTTTTAAGTTCATACGTACGGTAAATATCTTGATCAATAACTTTATCTAAGGTTTTTTTGCCGTTAAAAACATCAATAAATTCTCCTTCGCCTGTCCAAATCGCGGAAGAAATAAACTCTCTTAAAGCTGTCTCTTTTTTTTCGCATGATGTTTTAAAAGAAATAAAAAGTTCTACCGCCATCGCGAAAATTATATCCCCAGCCACAATACCTAAATAGCCGCCCAATCTATCATGCTTTGAAATTTTAATACGTGAATTAATAACTTTATGCAATGTAGGTTTTCCTCTCCTAAGTTCCGACTCATCTATTATGTCATCATGAATAAGGAGAAACGCATGAAGAAATTCAAAAGCAATAGCGGGCTTTAAAACATCTTTATAAGATTTTTTTTCAAAAGAATACCCAAGATAGGAAAGTATAAAAAGAAGAGGCCGTATACGTTTACCTTTTCTTCCAAAAAAATCTTTTATCACGAAATACAAAAGCGGCGAAGCGGACTTCAAACAATATTTTTTTTCTAAAGAATCAAAAGATTCTTTTATTTCTCGTGAAATTTCTTTTTTTAAAATATCAATCACTAAAAAATCTCCAAATATTAAACCCGCGCAATATATTTCCAATAGATAATTATATTTCTCGGAATTATGTTATTTCTTTAAGCCCTTCAAAAATTAATTTCGGATGTACATGTTTAATATATTTTGAATTTTTCGCCACTAAAGCGGCGTCTCCGCCGGTAGCGGCAACATTAACTTTTCCGTATTTTTCGGTTATTCTTTCTATAAGCCCGTCGCACAAAGCGGCATATCCAAAAAGGATACCGTTATTCATACTAGTTTTTGTATCTTTCCCGATAAAACCTTTAGAAGATTTCAAGACTATTGAAGGCAAAAGGGATGTGTCGCTCACCAAAGATTTTAAAGAAAGCCTTAATCCCGGGAATATAAAACCGCCTTCATAATCTCCACGTTTATTCACAAAATCTAAAGTAACCGCTGTCCCAAAATCAATAGCTATTAAAGGCGCTTTATAACGCAATTTCGCGGCAAACGCGGTAACAAGCCTATCTTGCCCCACTTCATTAGGTTTATTATACTTATTTTTTATAGGAACTTTCATATCTCTTCCAACTATAGAAATAGACGCTCTCAAAAAAACTTTTTTTAACACGCTGATTAAAATAGATAAAAAATAAGGAACAACGCTTACCACAATAATTTTATCCACAAATTTAATATACCTTCCCATCATACGGGTAAAAGCTTCTTTAGAAATTTCTTTTTTCGCGGTATGGATAAAATAATGTTTAACAAAAACATTTCCGTCAACCAGAGCCATTGAAGTATTTGTGTTTCCTATATCTATAAGTAACCGCATATTTATCTCTTTTTTATAAACCAAAAAATGAACAGGCAACGCCATGCTAAATTAAAATTTCTAAAATATTTTTATTTTTTTAATTCTGAAATATTGTCAAATATCTTAGTAAATGCTTTTGCCACGTCATCCATATCTTCCTCGCTGTGAGGATACCTAATTACACCAGTCATAATTAATTCTTTTTCATGCATTTTTTCAGTTACAGGGCATATCCCTTTAGAATAATTAATGGACGCCTGATTTTTACACGCGCTAAACGGCCAACCATCTTTTCCATAAGCTATTTTTTTCTGATACATAGGCTCTAAATATATCGGCCGCACATATCCCGCTCCAAATGGTATTCCTTCAGCATTAAGCGCCTTTACAAATAAATCCCGCGTCACGCCTACAATATCTTCTTTAAAAATTATAGGGAACACAAAATAAACATGTTTCCCGAAAATTTCTTTCGGCAACATTAAGCCCTTAAATTTAGATATTTTTTTCGCGAGGTATCGGGCAAGATTAATCCTATGTTCATTAAGCTTATCAAGCCTTTTAAACTGGCCAACACTGACAGCTCCCTCTAATTCTGTCATTCGATAGTTAAACCCTACGATATTCGACACATCAGAAACACCCATACCGTCCGCGACTACTTCACCGTGATTACGAATGAGCTGTATTCTTAATGCTAAATTTTCATCATTAGTTATTGCGAACCCACCCTCTCCGCTTGTTATAGTTTTATGCTGATTAAGGCTGAAAACACCAATATCGCCTATCGTACCTGCTAACTTCTCTTTATAAACCGCACCCGGAGCCTGAGAAGTATCTTCGATAACTTTAAGGTTATACTCACGCGCGATTCGCATAATTTCATCCATACGAGCTGTCCCGCCAAATAAATGGACTACCATTATAGCGCGCGTTTTATCTGTTATCTTTTTACGAATATCTTTAGGATCAATACAAAATGTTTCTTCTTCAATATCCGCGAAAACAGGAATAGCGTTAGACATGATAATAGCTGTGGCTGAAGCGCTCATTGTATACGGCGGCACTATAACTTCATCCCCGGGCCCAATACCAACGGCTAAAAGCCCTGCGTGTAGAGCGCTTGTCGCTGAATTAAGCGCGATTGCATATTTCGTTCCAAAATATTTTTTTATTTCAGATTCCAATTCTTTAACTTGCCTGCCTCCTAAAAAAGCATCTCCTGCTTTAGCAATAAAGCCGGATAAAACACCGCTACTTAAAACTTCTTCAACACGCTTTCTTTCTTCTTCATCAATAAGAGCGCATGTCACAAAAGATTTATTTCTTATTTTTTCTCCACCGAAAAGAGCTAACTTCCCTGTCATATTTTCTCCTAAAAAATATTTTTTATTTTTTTATTGTTACATCTCTATCCAATAATGGCAGGTTAATTCTAAGCCCCCCCGCGCGTAGAGATTCATGTAAAGCAGTAATAATTTCAAGTGTTCTCGTGCCGTCAAGCGCGGTAGATAAAGTTTCCCGTTTTTCTTTTACACATTCAACTATATCTTTCACCGCATTTTTTAAAACATCTTGATACCCGTCTCCCAAATCAACACTCTCAGTACCAAGCTCATAATATCCTGAAAATCTTGGACTTTTTATTACTTTCCACATAGTA
The DNA here is from genome assembly GCA_000954095.1 of Candidatus Omnitrophus magneticus. Lineage (GTDB taxonomy): Bacteria > Omnitrophota > Gorgyraeia > Tantalellales > Tantalellaceae > Omnitrophus_A > Omnitrophus_A magneticus. Next base: position 39,008 of record JYNY01000016.1, read on the forward strand.
GCGCCAAATCCGCTGTTTTGTATACGAAGCCTTCCCTTTGTACCGTAAATATCTATTTCAAAAATCACGTAAGATTTAACATTTAATCCATGTAGCGCGCATGAAAACCCATTTTTAAAATATATAAATCCGTCAATTGTCGGATCATTTGCCTGATTTTTTATTTTAGGATTCGCCCACACCCATTCAGCTTCTCCTAAAATAAATCTCAATAAATCAATCAAATGAGTCCCTGTGTTTGATATCCCGGCAGTGTAATAAGCGCTCACAGACTGTATTTCCCCAAGTTTTTTACTTTCTATAATATTCTTAATCTTCCATTCTAATTTATCCCATCTACGAGAATGGTTCACCGCGAAAATTACTTTTTCTTTACGGCTGAGCCTCACTAATTCATCCGCCTTAGCTAAATTATCCGTAATAGGTTTTTCACAAAATATAGCTTTAACTCCCTCGGAAATTGCTGTTCTGGCTATATCATAATGCGTGCCTTCCCAAGTACAAATACTAACTATATCTAATTTTTCTTTTTGAAAAAGCTCATTATAATCTGTGTAAAGCGCCTTAACACCCCATGTTTTTCCGAAATCCTCTAAACGATTTTTATCTATATCGCATGCCGCGATCAATTCAATATCCTTATTGTCTTTATACGCGGCGGCATGAGTCACTATGCCCTGCCGCAAAGGATCCTTGCTGAAAAGAGACGCAATTCTACCGCATCCGATAATCGCTACTTTTAATTTATTATTTTTTCCCATAATTATCTCACTGCCTTTTGTTTAATACTTTTATTAATTTCAACAACTTGCGGATTATCCTTTAAAAATTTCAACACATCATAAGAATTGAAATTCTTTTTATTCGGATAAAGCGCTGAATACACAGTTTTTAAAAATTGAAAATCCTCTTTTGTATCAAGCGTCCATCGCCATTCAGGATGATTTAATTCTTCCGGAGCTCTCACGCTTCCCAGCTTAAACATCTCGGGATGTTCATAAATATAAAGCGAAACGTTTTCTCTGTCTGCCGGTTCATTTGTAAGACGCGACACTTTATCCAAAACTTTTAAAGAAAAAACCTGAGTGTCAAGTCCGCGCGGGTATCTCCTGTCTAAAATATTACTCACATAATCATAATTATTTTTAAGATAAAATTCTATAGTTTCGTCAATAATAATTGAATCAATAAGCGTCTCATCGCCTGTTATTTCAACAATAATATTCGCGTTATAAGCCTTTCCCGCTTTTAAAACTCTATCCAACACATCTTCTTCGCTTCCTCTGTAACATCCGACATTAAGCTTCAATGCTAACTTTTCTATCGCGTCGCAATCAGGATTTACAGTAGTCGCCACGACTATTTCCTCTATAAATTTACTCTGTTTCAGACGTTCTATTATGAGTTCAAGCGTAGGCTTGCCGCAAATCTCGAGTAATGTTTTACCGGGTAAACGAGTCGAAGCGTAACGCGCTTCAATTGTCGCTACTATTTTTTCTTTTGAAATCATTTATGCCTCCTTATTTATGAGCAGGATTAATAATTCCATACATTACAATATCAACATAAATTCCATCTTTATAAAAAGCTTCCTTAAAAATCCCTTCTTTGGACATCCCTGAACTTTCCGCGACTTTTATCATGGCTTTATTGCGTACTGTCATTCCAGAATAAAGACGATGTAAAAAAAGCTGATTAAAACCATATTCTATTAGAAGCCTATATGTTTCCTTCGCAACACCTTTTCCCCAATAAGATTTTTCACCAATAAGAATTGAAATTTCACCTGAATTATTTTCCCACGAAATATTTCCAAGACTCGTGTTCCCGATATGTTTCCCTGTATCTTTTGCTAAGATCGCGAAAGCCGCGATATTATCCAAATTGTCAACAGATTCTACATATTTACGGGTGAGCTCTATTGTGTTATTGCCTCTACCATGCCTATTTTCCCTGCATACTTCTTTGTCATTCAGCCATGAGACGTAAGATTGTGAGACATGTTTAAAAGAAAGGCCTTCTAAATAAACCGTAGCGGATTCTAACACCGGTTCTTCTATTACTAATTTTTTTATTTTATCTAAAGAAGGTATTAGTACTGACACTTTTTTGGATCCCCAATTTTTTTTAATAAAAACATCACGTCTACATTATCATTATCAATATATTTCATAAATTCATTTTTTACCAATTTTAAATCTGGAAAATTATTCATATATATACTCTGGTAATCCGCTTTCCACATAATTGATTTGTTGTTCCTATAAGAAATTTCTTCACATACCGGAGAATAATATTCATATCCCCATATATATTTCCCGCTACAACGGTATATCTCTGATAAAACTTTTTTTACATCTTTCGGATGAATATGAATCAATACCCCCGCGGTAAAAACCACATCAAAATACCCGTCTTTAAAAGGCATATCAAAGGCTGAACCTTGAATAATATTTATTCCATGAGAACGTGTTTTAGCATTCTCAACCGCGTATTCATTTATTTCTATACCATATAAATTTTTAAACCCTAATTTCTGTAACAGTAAAAGCTGATTCCCGACATTAGAACCGACCTCAATAATTTTAATATTTTTATTCATGTTTCCCAAAAAACTCTTTGTTATTTTAGACGCTGAAAAACCAAAAGTTTTAACATAAAGTTTATCCAATTCAGCCGGCGTAAAATTATTTCGTATAGAATATTTTTTCCCGAAATCCCCCTGCCATATATTTTCCTGTTTAGTCATGACAAACATTTTAAACAATCCTCCTATTCTACTTGCATTTTTTTTAAAATATCTAAAAAATTTTTAGCCACATATTCGACATCATCATCCCTCATCGTTGGGAAAAGAGGCAAACTTATCTCTCCATTAAAAAACTCTTCCGCTCTAGGGCATATTCCCTTGCCATATCCTAATGATTGATAATACGGATGTAAATAAACAGGGATATAATGGCTCTGAACAAATATCCCTCTATTATACAATTCTTCCACTATTTCTCGTTTTTGTTTAATCATGGAATTTATTAATTTTATTGGATAAAAATGCCATGACGATTTTATTTCATATCCTTCAAATGGTAATGTGAAAAATGAATTCTTATCAAACAATCTATTATATTGCCCGGCAATTTCTGTTCTCTGCTGTAAAAATACATCTGATTTTTTTAACTGCGAAATTCCCAAAGCGCATTGAATATCAGTTATACGATAATTAAAACCCAATTCCATCATTTCATAATACCATAAACCCTGCTCCTTTTGAGATTCATTTGTACGGTATATGCCATGGGACCGTAGGCCAATAAGCCTTTTATATGTTTGATAATCATTTGTCAAAACCGCGCCGCCTTCTCCGGTTGTAATATGTTTTACTGGATGAAAGCTTAATACGGTAAGACCGCAATAAGTGTTACTGCCAACGGTCTCGCCTGAGGCGTATTTCGCGCCTAATGCGTGGCAGGCATCCTCAATTATAAATATCCCTTTTTCTCTGGCTATTTTTGAAATTTTATCCATATCGCATGGGAATCCAGAAAAATGAACAGGAATAATAGCCTTTGTTTTTTTAGTAATTTTTTTTACTATTTCTTCAGGATCAATATTCATTGACCTATGCCCTATATCCGCGAAAACTGTCTTTCCGCCGGCCAAAAGGACCATATTGGAAGTAGCCGCGAATGTTATAGGAGTAGTAATTACCTCATCCCCCGCTTTCACCCCGGCAATTATGCAGGCTAAATGAAGGGCGGCTGTACCGCTCGAAACTGCTACAGCATATTTAGAACCGCAATAAGAACTAAGCACTTTTTCAAATTCTTCTACTTTTCCGCCTTGTGTAATACGGTCACCACGTAAAGCGCTGACAACCGCATCTATATCATTTTGATCTATAGAATGCCTTCCGTAAGGAATTTCATATTTAGACATATTATTTCCTCAAAAAATTAGTAATACGCCTCTCCTCCCTTAGTGTCATTCCAGTTCAGCAATATTCTTCAATTCTTCAACACTAATCCATTGGGTATTGGTATTACTTTTATAACCACAAAAATCTACGCCTAATTCTTTTCCATTTGCCTTTAAATTGTTATATTCTTCGGAAAAGAATGGAAACGTAATAAATTTATCATCATATTCATAGGTATAAATGCCGTCGTCTTCAGGAACAAGGGTTTCATGAAGTTTTTCTCCGGGTCTAATGCCTATTATTTTATGCCTAGCGGAAGGACAAATGGCTCGCGCAAGATCGCTTATTTTCATGCTGGAAAGTTTTGGAATAAAAATTTCTCCACCCGACATTTCCCGTAAAGAATTAATCACAAACTTTACGCCTTCATCCAACGTAATCCAAAACCTTGTCATACGTTCATCCGTAATCGGGACAACTCCGGTACTTATACATTGTTTAAAAAATGGCACAACACTTCCGCGCGAACCAAAAACATTGCCGTACCTAACAACGCTAAATTTAGTAATTCCCGCTGAATAATTATTAGCCGCTATAAACATTTTTTCAGCGCAAAGTTTCGTCGCGCCGTATAAATTTATAGGATTAGCCGCCTTATCTGTACTAAGAGCTATAACTTTTTCAACTTTATTATCAATGGCTAAATTTATAATATTTTCAGAACCTATAACATTGGTTTTAACTGCTTCAAAAGGATTATATTCCGCTGTAGGCACTATCTTTAAAGCCGCCGCGTGAACAATAATATTAACCCCATTAAACGCCCTGTGCAAACGATCCGCGTCTCTAATATCTCCTATAAAAAATCGTAACCGTTCATCTCTAAACATTTTACTCATCTCATACTGTTTCATCTCGTCTCTACTAAAAATAATAAGCTTTTTAGGGTTATGTCTTTCAATAAGAAATTCGACAAACTTTTTCCCGAAAGAACCTGTACCGCCCGTAATAAGTACAACTTTATTTTTAAAAATATCAATCATTGATTACTCTCCATTTTTATCTTGATAATAATGTTCTAAGCGAATAATAAAATTTCTAGGCGCTGTCGCAAAAATTAAAAAATATTTTTTTCATTTCGCGACAGCGCCTTCTAATAATCCATAACTTCGACTGTTAAACTGTGCCCGATAAAACGGACGCAAAATCTAAACCCGAAAAATGTTAATAAAAAAGGGAAAACTTTTACTTGTTTTCCCTTTTATTGATTAGCTATGAATAATCATTCCTTATTTCATTTAAATAGAGCATTAATCTATTTTTTCTTTAGGAATAATATTACGATGCGGGAGTGACTTCAGATTGAGTAGCATCATCTTCTTTTAATTCTTTTGTCAAATCTTTAATGCTCAAAGCTATTTTCTTCTGAATCCCATCAACATGTAATATCTGCACCTTTAGCTTATCGCCTGTTTTATACAAATCTTCCATTCTTTTATTATTGGGTAGACTTATTTCAGAAACATGCAATAATCCTTCTAAATCTTTTTCCAGTTTCACAAACATACCGAAATTAGTTATATTTGTAATCTCTCCGTCACAAATAGTACCTGCTAAATACTTTTGCGATATATCATCCCAAGGATCACTCATTAGTTGTTTTATTCCCAAAGCTATCCTGCGATTTTTATCATCAACACTCAAAATCATGGCCTCAACTTCATCCCCTTTTTTCAAAACTTCTTTAGGATGATTAACTCTCTTTGTCCATGAAAAATCTGAAATATGAACTAACCCTTCAATATTTGGTTCTACCTCAATAAACGCGCCGTAATCTGTTATTGAAGTAACAGGACCTTTTATTTTATCTCCGACATGATATTTATCAGCCATGCCGTCCCAAGGATTATCTGTAAGCTGTTTAAGCCCTAATGAAAGTTTTCTATTATCCTTATCTAGTTTTAAAACCAAAGCTTCTACTTTATCTCCTAATTTAAAAATTTCATTTGGATGATTAAACTTTTTTGACCATGAAAATTCTGATATATGAATAAGGCCTTCTATCCCTTCTTCTAATTCCACAAAAACACCATAAGGCATAATGTTAACGACTTTACCATTAACGACTGTGCCTTCTCCATATTTAATATCCGCTTTTTCCCATGGATTTGCCAATATCTGTTTCATACCTAACGATATTTTCATAGCCTCTTTGTCAAAATTAAGAACTTTAACATCTATTTCCTGACTGACTTTTAAAACTTCATTTGGTTTTGTAATTCTACCCCAACTAATATCAGTTACATGCAATAACCCTGTTATACCGCCTCCGATATCAACAAAAGCTCCAAAATCTGTAATATTCCGGACAACACCTTTGACAACTGAATCTTTCTGTAAAAAATCCAGAACTTTTCGTTTCTCTTCTTTTTTCACTTCTTCTACTATTTCTTTTCTAGATAAAACAATATTTTTACGCGGTATATTTATTTTGACTATTTTAAATTTATAAGTGTTCCCTGTAAGGCTATCCGGTCCGCCAGCCTCTATCATAGCCGCGAGACTCGCAGGTAAAAATGCCTGTAAGCCTATATCAACCATATATCCGCCGCGAACTTTTTTAAGAACTTTTCCTTCAACAGTATCGCCTTCTTTTTGGTTATCTATAATATTCTGCCAGCCTTTCATTCTACGGGCTTTTTCATAAGAAACAACCAACATCCCCTGTTCATTTTCTTTTGTTTCCAAAAGAACTTCTATTTTATCTCCAATCTTAAGTTTATCAAAATCTATTATTTCTGATTTATAGATAATACCTTCTGATTTATAACCTATATCAACAAGAATATCACGCTCGCCTATCTGCACTACTGTACCCTCTATGATGTCACCTTCTTTCAGCTCGCATATACTCTTTTCGTATAATTTAGCTAAGTATTCTTTTTTGCTGTCACTGGTTTCATTTGGACTTATCACTTCTCATCAACTCCTTCTTTTCACACTCTTATATACAACTCAGCCAAACATTTAACTCCAATATTCAGCTTACCAACTAAAAAATTTAAAGTTTTATTATAACATTTTGCGTATAACTATACAATAGTATATTCCTATCTTCAAGAAAAATTTTTCTAACTAATTGACTTAAATTAAATGTAACCCGTGACGATACCCTAAAAATATCGTTGCCGCATAAACCAAAAAAAAGAGACTGTCAACTTTTTTGTGTCTAGAGCAATTGGCAAAATATTAAAAAACATAAATATTTAAGATCTTTCTTGTTTTTGT
>JYNY01000017.1 GCA_000954095.1 Candidatus Omnitrophus magneticus
TATTTTTCTGAAATTTTATCCCACCTGTATGGATTCCTGCTTGCGCAGGAATGACAGAATGGAAAACGAGAATGACTAGGACAATTATCAAGCGCTTAGTGAATACAAATTTTTTAAAAAACACAAAATTAATAAATTTAATTGTAAACATGGCGAAAAATTTTTATTTTTTATATTCACTTAACCATTCACGGACTTTTTCAATAAAACTTTTCGGCTTTGCCATATAACATTCCATTCCGCCATTTTTTAATTTAGAAATATCCTGCCATAAATCATCTGATTTCATTAAAGCGAATATTATGCTGGGGGAAAAAGACGGATCAACGCCAACAAAAGTTCTTCTCGCCTTCATGGTATACCCTGTTTTTCCCCAAGCTTTCGAATTTTCAGAAAATAAACTTTTATTATGAGTTGTAAGTTTAATCTTTACGCCGTCAGAACCTGCGATTTCCATCTCGTCTTTTGAAAGAGCTCCTAATAAAAATTCATATTGCGCGGCATATTTCATAAGTTTCACTAAATCACGGCAAGTGGTAAACTGCGCGTCTTTCTTTTTAAGTGGAAGGCCGGAAGCTGTAGTAAAATTAGTATCATTCATTCCTAACTCTAAAGCTTTTTTATTCATAAGTTTAACAAACTCTTTTTCACTGCCGGCAACTCCTTCCGCGATAGCTACTGCCGCGTCATTCGCAGAGTTTATCAAAATAGCGCATATTAAATCTGAAGTTTTATACTTAACACTGGGTTTAAGTTTAATAATCGTAGGTTCTACTCTTGTGACGGTACTCGTAGTTGTAATATAACTATCCATGCCTTTCTTCTCTAAGGCAAGAACCGCGGTCATAAGTTTCACAGTTGAAGCGGGATAAAGTTTTTTATCCGGCTCTTTTTCAAAAAAAGTAGTTCCTGTTTTAGCAGAAATAATTAAAGCGCTTTCCGCGTTCACATTTATTTCTATCTTTGGAACGCTTTCCACGCTAGGTTTAAAGAGTGTTTCGATATTCTCCTTTTTAAACAACAAAAAAATACCGGCACCCGCGAAAATAAGAATAAATAAAATAACCACAAAAACGCCAAAAGGCGTAAAAAAAGATTTTGAAGTTTTTTGCTTAGCAGACTTTACAATATCCATCATGTTGATATACCGCATAAAATATCCCTTTCTTTTTTCCTCCCTGTTAAACCGAAAAACTACGTTTCGCCAAGGCAAAAAAACTACTAAAGTTTAGGATTAAGCCCCCTCCTTAGCACTGCCATAGCCTTTTCTTCCTGTATAATTCTCATAATTAAAAAAAACATATACACGGGCAATATAAAACCCGCGGAAAACCATGCTTTACAAATCAAAACTATACCGATTAATTCCGGTATAACGTTTAAAAAATAATTCGGATGGCGAAAATATTTAAAGAGCGGGCTCACATTTATGGGATGCTTTTTCGCAATCAATAATTTTATTGTCCATAGGCCTTTCAATTCATAAATAACTATAACAAGAATCCCAATCGAAAAAACATAAAACGCGATTCCAATAAAGGTTATGTTATCTATCGTTACACTTTTAATAACAGCTTCAAAAAACGCGCAGAAATAAAACAATATATGCGTAGTAGCAAGCATGATACTATTAAACTTCCCATATTCCCGGGCTCCCGCGCGTTTTAATTGTTTTTCATTTGTAATTGAAATAAACAAACTAATACATCTTAAAAAAATCGCTGTAATAAAAAAAATATAAACCATTTTTACGATTACTCCTTATTATTCCCGCCCCCATCTAGCGGCACAAAAAAACTAACATGGTTTTGTCGCAACCACATTTTACGAGTCAAAAACTATGTTAATCCGGCGCTAAATCTTTTAATCCTATTTTTTGAAGGATTAAAATATCCTCTCATTAAAAAAGAAAATTTTTTATGAGTATCTCTAATTAAATTATCCATGCCTATCAAATCTTCCGGTAAATAATACACCTTCATTTTTTTAAAATAATCAACCGGATCATAATTTAAATTTCGCCATTGTATCATATTAATCTGCATTTTTTCCACGAGAGACCAAAGTGCTTCTTGTTCCGCGCGCGAATCGGTAAAACCGGGCATAACAAGATAATTAATCGAAACAAATTTTCCTAAACTTTTAGCAATTTTTATAGAACGTAAAACATCTTTAAAAGAATATCCTCTAGGATTATAATACGCGCCGTAAAAATCCGCGCGTGCGCTATTCATGCTGACTCTGATTGAATCAAGCCCGGCGCGAAACAAACGTTCCAAATGATCCGGCTTACTAGCGTTGGTGTTAAGATTAATTATTCCGCTACTAGTTTTTTCCCTTATAAGCCTAATCGCTCCTTCTATCGCGCTACTCGCCATAAGCGGCTCGCCTTCACAACCTTGTCCGAAACTTACAATAGAGTCCTTTACTTTTTCCATATGAAACAAGGCTATCTGAGCGATTTCAAAAGATGTGGGAACGAATTTAATTCTGGGCTGTGTCACAGAAATATCGCCCTTAGCCTGTAATGAAATACATCCCGCGCAGACCGCGTTACAAGACGACGAAGTTGGTAAAGGACATTCATATCTAGAAAGAAAAAAATTTTTTGCCGCCGGACAGGAATACAAAAGAGCGCATGTTTCAAGATGCCTTACAAGACGATTATCAGGAAAAATTTTACGATAACTACTCACGTTTTTCTTTATTAAACGCGTATCCATGCCTTCTAATTTCTGGCGTTTCTCGCGGTCAACTAAAAAACCCGCTGAATAAAAATTATCTTTATAATAAGCAACCGCGGAATAACTGAAAAGAGGTAAAATATTAGTAGATTTCTTTTCAACGTACGCGGGGCTGAAAGTAGCCGTATATCCGGGCGCGAGAAACGCCGCCACACAAGAACACTCTTCGTCGCGCGGTTTTAAAGGATTCTTATCCAATCTCGTAAACTGCCTGAGCCCCGCGTCATATCCAATCGGAGACCTTTCAGGAAGAAGAAAAAGCTCGCTGTCTTTAGGCATTTTAATTAAATCTTTTTTCTTTAATTGAAAAAAAGACCGGCCTTTCATTCCAGAAGCGGCTAGAGGAACATCATAAATTTTCTTATCTTTATCCGCGATTAAAATAACTGGTGAATTTTTGATATGATACATATTTTTATTATGTTTCTCCAAAATATTTACGGACGGTGCGGAATCATCTTCTCGCTAAAAAAAATTTTTGAAGAATTGTTTTACATTCTAATTCTAAAACACTGCCTGTAATTTTCAATGAATGATTAAATAAACCCGGTTTAACTAAATCAATTAAAGAACCGCACGCGCCGGTTTTAGGCTCACGCGCGCCGAATACAATAGCGTCAAGACGCGCGAGGATTACGGCTCCAACACACATGACACACGGTTCAATCGTAACATATAATACGGCGCCGGTTAACCTCTCATTATTCAAATATGCCGCGCCTTGCGTAATAGCTAAAATCTCAGCATGCGCTGTCGGATCTTTTAATGTTTTAATTTGATTATGCGCTCGTCCTATAACAATTCCGTCATGGACTAATACCGCGCCGACAGGAACTTCTTCTTCGTCAAACGCTTTATACGCCTCTTTAAGCGCCTCTCTCATATAAAATTCATTATCCATAAAACCCGCCTCTATATCTCACGCGAACGCTCATATTTAAAAACATAAACTAATTCACTGGCTCTGGTTTCTCCCGCGCATCTAACGTTCATATCCTTTTCCTGCCATTTAATATGTTTATTATTCACATTTTCATCTGGATTTCCCTGATAAACTTCCCATATTACAGGCGCTAGTTTAGGCGCGTTTAAAATTTTTTCATACTTACTCGAATTTTTATTAGCGTAATATTCAACATAATTACGCGCTCCGATAAGCGCGTCGCCTTCTTTCATATCGCGCTGAAGAATTTTTAAAGCTTCTCTATAATCCTCTCTATGATACGCGTCAGACGGCATGATACATATTTTAAAAACGTGCGCTACTAAAATAATACAATATAACGCCATTAAAACCGGCTTAAATTTAAATTTCAAATTGCGGTATCCTTCAGTTATCAAAAGAATAAAAACAACCCCGCAAAATGGTAAATACCGCGCGTTAAGCCGTATCGGATAAAATAAAAACATAATAAGAATCGCGCATGATAAAAGAATAAGATTTTTTTTATTACGTGAAAACGGCAAAAAACAAAATGCCGGAATAAGAAAAAGACCTGCACCGCCAAAAAGAAACGCGGAAACTCCCTGTTTAGTTGTCAAAAATGAAAATGTTATACCTCCCGCCCACTGTATAAATAATCCAAAAAATTTTTTGATAACAGGCAATAACGCCCATTCAAACCCGCGTGAAGCCTTAGATACGCCCTCTATCGCGCTTTGATAATAAATAAGCCCGGCTGAACCTATTAAAAATGGAATATACCAAACCGCGAATGATACTAACAACATAAATATCGCTGTATGTTCCGTTAATAACGCGAGCGGAAATGCCCATTTATACCCGGATAAAACCAAAATGGAAAAGAGGCACAAAAAACCGTATCCGCGCGTCTCTCCTGACAAATGAATAAAATAAGGCGATACCGCGAATAAAAAAATTGCTAATCGATCTTTAGTTAATTTCGTAAAAAAATACAGGCTCGCTAAGCCTGCTAAAAATGGGAAAAATCTATAACCGCCGAAATGAAAAATTATAAATTGCAATGGAGGATGAACATCGTTTATCCCGCGTTTAATAGCTTCTAATAACGGCTTAGAAGACGCATCTATCGTAAACCATTCATCGCCCCAAAAAGACCGCGGCCGAAAATAATAAATCAACCGCAAAATAAATCCTAAAAAAAATATATCCCGCGATTTAATATTTAATAGCATCCTTTACCTTTCCATTGCGCGAATTTGTTATCCCAAAAACTGCGTTTCGACATAGATGAAGACTCTTAGCATTCTTAGCCAAATCAATCATTTTGTTGACGTCAATAAAATGATCCGATATGTTTTGTCCTAAATTCATACAAGCTATCTTCGCTTTTTCTAGGACTTTCAAAAAATTTCGCCATTCATTATAATCCAACAACTTCTGTACCTCTCGGGCATTCCAATATTCAACACCTTCTTGTTTATATGCTGACTCTTCAAATATTCTATTTAACCGGAAAACTGCGTTTGGACATAGATGAAGAATGCTAAGATGTTTGAGATAAAAGGCTTAAAAAAATTTGTAGGCGCACCATTTGATGAGGTGCGTCAAAAATTTTTTTAAGCCTTTTAGCCGAACAGATTCGCATTATTCGCTATGGACAAATGCAGTTTTTCGGTTTAATCGCACAATTATTTCTTTATCCATAATATTCCTTTATTTCTTACACAATCTGCCGATATATAAAATTATCGGCAGATACGCCACCATAAAAAAAAGAAGCAGTCCTATAAGCCGGGTTCTGTATCTGATTTCGCAATCAGGCGGAAAACATTCCTCTGGATATACCATTACTGGCATATTCTAGCAACCTACCCGGAAGTTTTAACGGAACTAACTGCCCCGTATAAAGTTTAAAGACAATCCGTAAACTGCCCCTAAAATTTATTCCTTCCCTATTTGGCCTTGCTCCGCGTAGAGATTGCCGCGTTTCACCCTTCCTACAAAAAGCAGGAAGACTCGTCTCTGTGGCTCTAATCCGCGCCTTGCGGCGGACGGGCATTACCCGCTACGTTGTTATATGGAGCCCGGACTTTCCTCTTTAAATTAATTGAACGGCTATGCCGCTCAAAAAAATATAAAGCGTTTTCCCAGACCGCTTCTAAAAAAAATACTATTATAAGTTTGATATTATCCGCAAAACTACATTTCGCCATAGCGAATAATGCGAATCTCTGCGGCTAAAAGATTTAAAAAAAATCTTGACGCACCTCATCAAATGGTGCGACTGCAATTTTTTTTAAACCTTTTATCTCGAACATCTTCGCATTCTTCATCTATGTCGAAACGCAGTTTTTCGGATTATATTATTTCTTTACCTGTGGTCGCCATGGAAAGCTGACTAAATTTCACGCCGCGCGCGGATTTAAGCTTATTGGCAAGCTCTTCTATTTTCAAAGATTTACCGCGGACAACAATAACTTCGAAACAATTATCATGGTCAAGATGAACATGCTGAACTGAAATAATAATATCCTGAAAATCATGCTGAATATCCGTGAGCGTCCCGACAAGTTCCCGATGATGATGATCATACACAATTGATATTGACGCCGCCACGTTTTTCCCGCTCTTCCATTCAATCCTGACAAGTTTTTCTCTTATTAAATCCCGTAAAGCTTCAGACCTATTTGTATAATTTTCAGCTGATATAACTTTATCAAACTTGTCTAATAAATTTTTCTCTAACGACACGCCAAAACGCGCTATTTGAGACATTGATCCCTCCTTAATCCTACTAACTTTACCCGCCGGAAACAAACTGCACAATTTCAATATTATCGCCTTCTTGTATCATAATTGAATCCCATTTTTCTCTGGCAGGTATTACACAATTATATTCAACAATAACTCTTTCAGGTATAAGATTTTTTAGCGCCAAAAGTTTTTTTAAACTCAAATTTTCCTCGCGGATAATATTTTCTTCTATTCCATTAATTTTTATTTTCATATTGTTTTATTTTATTTTTTAATAATTTTACTTTACCCTCGACATCTTCTGCTTCTGTTATAGCCCTGATTACTGCTATATTTTTCGCGCCTCGGGCTAAAACTAAATCAATATTATCTAAATCAATCCCGCCTATAAAAACAACCGGCTTAGCTGATTTTAAAGATACCTCTCGCACATCATTTATTCCTATAGAATAATTTTTTGTTTTAGTATAAAAAAGCGGGCCGAACGCTATATAATCAACCTCCGGCATAGGAGACACGCGTAAAGCTTCTTCTATTGAATGTGTTGAAACACCTATAATTTTATCATCGCCTAAAATCTCACGGGCAATATTTAACGGATACTTTTTAATGTCCTCCTCGCCAAGGTGCACACCATCCGCGTCAATCGCCTTAGCTAAAAAGATATCATCATTCACTATAAAAAGAACATTATTTTCACGACACACACATTTTAACGCGGCGCCTAATTTTTTCAACTCTTCAAAAGATTTCTTTTTTTCCCGCATTTGAACAATAGTAACACCCGCATTAATAGCGGCCGTTACTATTTCCAACGTAGTTCTATTACTGCTATATTCTTCGCCTGTGACTAAATATAAATTATAATTTTTTATTTTTCGCATATAAAAAACATGCTGACAAAAAACAATTAGACCTATTTTTTTTATGAATCTAGCCGAAATATTGAAGATTTGTGAAGGATTCAAGACAAGAAAAAAATGGCGGGGCGAACGGGGCTCGAACCCGCGACCTTCGGATCGACAGTCCGACGTTCTAAACCAACTGAACTACCGCCCCCATATGATATCAAGAGAATATCATATAAATATAACCTATGTCAATATTTGTATACCTGAAAAAAATACTTTAAACCGAGAAACTGCGTTTGGACATAGATGAAGAATGCTAAGATGTTCGAGATAAAAGGGTTAAAAAAAATCGCAGGCGCACCATTTGATGAGGTGCGTCAAGATTTTTTTTAAGCCTTTTAGCCGAACAAATTGGCGTTATTCGCTGTGGACAAACGCAGTTTTTCGGTTAAATGGTGGGCGAGACAGGATTTGAACCTGTGACCTCTTCCTTGTAAGGGAAGCACTCTATACCGCTGAGTTACTCGCCCCATTTATGTTAAAGAAATATAAAATAACACTAAGCAACGCGCGTGATGTTTTCATCCGGTGTTTTCATAGGGGGAAGAGTTCCCTTCCCCCTCTTGACGCTCGCATTTCTTTCCTCGTTTAACTTTATCTCTATTCCGCAAGTTTGGTGATTAGGGGGCTCGCTGTCACCCCCTTACCTAATGATTTTTTCTATATCAAAGGAAAAGGGCGAATGTCTCCCTTTTCCTTTGAATCCTATTCCCTCTTTAAGGAACTAAAGAAATATAAAATAACACTAAGTAACGCGCGTAGTGTTTTCATCCGGTATTTTCATATAACAATTTATCAATGAAACATTTAAAAAAACTGGCGTTATTATATATGAGCACTCCCATTATGTCAAAACTTATAGAATTTTTGTCAACGCAAAATAGAAATGTCCTATTTCTAAACGAAATATTTTTTATTCGCAAGATACAAGTAAATATAAGGCTTGTCACAACTCGCGAGAAATAAAAAAAATTTAGAGACATTTTACCGATACTCTAAAAATACAAAATTTGTAAACCCATGCGGTTGATACTTGTCACTGTCCTTCCCGCGCCAATCATGAATCCATCAGGTTGCGTAAGATTTCAAAAAAATAATTTTTGAAAATCGAAAATAAAAATCGAAATTTGAGTTAAAAAAAATTGGGCTGTGGAAAAACAGGATGAAAAATTTTTTAAAATTATACAGAAAGGTTTACGCCTAATCGCTTAGCCAAAATTTTGACTAAAACCGTGCTCAAAACATATGTTAAGATTTTTTAAAGTTGACAAATGTTCAAAGTTATGGCATACTATAGTATGAAAGCATGGTAAAATTTATTATACAAAAAATATTAAAACATTTTCATAAGTGACACTATAAGGTCTTTCGTAGCTTTTCTTCCTCCAAAAGGTTAAAGAAAAGCTACAGTAATTTTTCTTTTAAACGTGACACTATAAGGTCTTTCGTAGCCTTTCTTCCTCCAAAAGGTTAAAGAAAAGCTACAGTAATTTTTCTTTTAAACGCGACACTATAAGGTCTTTCGTAGCTTTTCTTCCTCCAAAAGGTTAAAGAAAAGCTACAGTAATTTTTCTCTTAAACGCGACACTATAAGGTCTTTCGTAGCTTTTCTTCCTCCAAAAGGTTAAAGAAAAGCTACAGTAATTTTTCTCTTAAACGCGACACTATAAGGTCTTTCGTAGCTTTTCTTCCTCCAAAAGGTTAAAGAAAAGCTACAGTAATTTTCTATATTTAGTAAGAATTTTAAAATGCTAGTTATTTAAAAAAATAACTAGCATTTTTTTTAATAATAAATTATGCCGACTTCACAAATAACCGCTCACGGTCGTAATAGTCTCTTATATTTTCCACATTAACCGGCCTTATCTCTATTGTTAAAAGCCCTGATTTGTCTATATCCAACGTATTTACCAAATTTTCTTTTATTAGTTTTATATCTTCTTTCCCCGCGATTTCTAAAAACGCTCCAATTGCTAATGCTACTGTATTTACTGCTCTATCTATTAGCTCCGGATCTTTTTGCGTATTTTTTAATCCAAAATAATTTAATAATGCCAAACCTAAAAATCCACAATGACCTGACGGAGTTACTAGTATGGTGCGTCTTAAATAAGTTTACTTATAGCTTTACTTAGCAAAAGGATTCTACTATAATGTTGCTTGATGAAAAAAGCAGAACCTATTCAATTATCATCCGAAGAGCGCTCAACACTAAACGTTTGGGCAAACGGACGGAAATTTCCGTTACGTATGACTCAACGCGCTCAGATTAT
>JYNY01000018.1 GCA_000954095.1 Candidatus Omnitrophus magneticus
AAGGGTTTTATGATATTTTCGGCTCGAATTTTTCTTTTTCGATTTTCAATTATTCTACAAAAAATTTAAAAAAAACTTTTTGTCATTATAGCACAGCAGTACTTTTGTTCCAACCAGAAAACAAGTGTAAAACAAAAAGTAAGAAAAATTTTAATAAAAATGACTAAAATAAACCACATTTTTTATTCTTAATTTTGGCTCTAAAACCCGCATGGTTACTGGACTTTACGCGAGTCTAGAAAAAAAATATCGAAAAATCGGCTTTTCAAAATTTGCATTCTCTAGATTTGTCAGGTAAGCTTTATAGTAGAGAATGAGAAAGTGAAAATCGAATCAAAAAAAAATAAGAAATGTAAAATTGAAAAAAAATGATATGAAAAATAAAATAGAAAAATTGTAGAAGATTGGAGTGATTAGTGATTAGTGAGTAGTGATTAGTGAAAATTAAAATAACAAAAATCGCGCGATGCGCGGAAGGATGGAGAGTAGATATGAGACAGTTGAAAAAAAAATTCAAAACCATTTCGGAACGTCTTACAAGTCTCGTCGAGACTGGGATTAATTCCGGAATAACAAAAACCGCGGCGGGATGCCGCAAAGGAGTGTGCACCATGTGCCACTTAAGAAATTTTTTGAAAATTATTTTTGGAAAAGTCGCTAGCCCAATGGGAATGGCTAGGATGGTTTCCAGTCAATCGCAATCGGTACAGAGTACCGGAAGGAGGGTAAACATAAAAATAAGGAAAAGAATAAGTATGTTAGTAGGACTTATAAAGAGTGCCTGTCTCTTTATCGGTCCGCCGCTATTCAGAATAATACAGACTTTAACAAGTTTAATCGCGGCCATTCCCGCGCAACGAGGAAAACAGGCCAACTCTGTCATTCCTGCGCAACGAGGAATCCAGACGAACTCTGTCATTCCTGCGCAACGAGGAATCCAGACGAACTCTGTCATTCCTGCGCAACGAGGAATCCAGACGAACCCTGTCATTCCTGCGCAAGCAGGAATCCATACAGGTAAAGTAAGTACAAATTTTTCTCAATATTTATTAAAAATATCTCAATCAACAAAAACCGCCCAAACGGGCAAAGAGAGGTGTGCCATGAAAAGCACAAAAGAAGTCAGAGGAATTTTCGTAACTATCTCTAAAATTATTCTTGGCGCTGTTGTCAAAATAAAATTAGGGATAAACAAAAAGGCGCAAAGCGCCAAAGGAGAATGTGTCATGAAGATAGTAAAAGTAGTCAGGGAAAAGTTTTTCACAGTTATTTTAAAAATTGTCTCTAATTTGGAGATTAACCTTAATAATGTTATTAAGGGAATTTTTGAAATTTCTAACATCCCGAAAACCGGATACGGATGTCCACTTAGTCTCATAGGCTTAATGATGCGTATTAGCGTAAGATCCATAATTGCGTCAATTATGGTATATGCAGGCCTGCATATACCATAA
>JYNY01000020.1 GCA_000954095.1 Candidatus Omnitrophus magneticus
CACGGCGAAACTCCGCTTGGAAAAACATTGCGCGAATTTATAAACAAAGAGTCAGCATATATTAAAAGTGTGGGAGAACATTTAGAATTTGAAGAAAAAAATGTCATACCTGACAGAGATACAACGCAAACAACTATCTCTTCCGCTAAATTCGTAATATATGACCTTAGGCCTAGAGTAGTAGATATAATAGTCATGCCCGGTTCTGAAATATACGTATCACAACAAGAATCTATAAATAAAGCTACATCTAAAAAATTGCATAAATCTTACGGGCTTGATACTTTGCCGTATAGCTACAAATACGGCAAAGAATGGAAAGAAAGCCTAAAAATATTGATGACTGAACGGATAATCCCATCATTTGAAAAAATACTTTCAGAGGGAAACAAAACACGAATACTTTTATATCTACCGCTTAATAATAAAGAAAGAAATATGTTTTATCAAAAAGGCGGACTGCTTGAAAAACTTATAGGGACTCAAAAATTTAATCAAATAAAAGAATATATAACAGTAATATCCGAAGACGGCATCCCCGTAAACGGAATCATCGATAATCCGATGCACATAATACTTGGCAAGGGATTACTTAATTATGAACGTTATCGTAAAGGCGACTTTGGAAAAAGCGCGCGGTATTCAGAATCAGCGGCACTCAATTTAGCGGGATTGATAGAACATCTCAGCGAACCTGACGCGATAAAATTTTCTGACTTTGCCAATAATCCCGCGAAACTAATCGAAGCGCTTATAAACGGTTCTTTGGCTATAAAAATTAGAAAAATAGATTTTGAAAAAATACGCGATATGGAAAAATCAATGGAAATGGTCATGAAATCGTTGTAAACCGCACAAACTAATAAGAATGTAATCACTAAGCGATTAGTAATAAACTTTTATGTGTCCTTTTGCCCCCATCTTACCATTCCCTCGGAAAGCGTGAATCCATGAGTGTCTTAGCTAACAAACTGTCATTTCGGAATTTGCCGTAGGCAAATATCCGAAATCCATGGAAGTCTCGATTAGAAATCTAATCTCTATTTTAGATTTTAAAAAATTATTTTTCTTAAATCTTATGCAACCTGTATGGATTCCTGCTTGCGAGGCTGTGTCACAACTAGTATCGCATTTTAAAAGTGGAGTAAACCTAGTAAAAATAGCGTAAACTCGCTGTCATTCCTGCGTAGGCAGGAATCTATACTGGTAAAAAGGGAGTGGAAAGATTTTAAAAAACTAAAAAATCGTAGTTGTGACACAGCCTCTTGCGCAGGAATGACAGAATGAAAAACGAGAATGACTGGGACAATTATCAAGCACTTAGTGAATACATAAGAAGAGTCTTCGTGTTAATGCCTAAAATGCCGAGCGCATGTAAATACCATCGCGATATCATGCTTATCGCACTCTTCTATGACTTCATTGTCTTTTATTGACCCGCCCGGCTGGATGATAGCGCGCACTCCCGCGTTAACTGCTTCAGTAATAGAATCAGGCATTGGGAAAAAAGCGTCACTTGCTAAAAATGCGCCTTTAGTTTTATTCCCAGCTCTTTGAATAGCTATTTTTACAGAATTCACGCGCGACATCTGCCCCGCGCCAATACCAATAGTTTTAGATCCATTAGCTAAAACGATAGCGTTACTTTTCACATGTTTCACTACTTTCCACGCGAATAAAAGTGAATCTATATCGCTTGCGGAAGGTTTTATTTTTGTAACAATTTTTAAATCATTCGCGCTGATATTTTTCATATCAAGTTCTTGTAAAAGCGCTCCGCCTATAACCTTTTTCAAATCAAATTCTTTTGATTGATTAATTCCAATAAAAGGCATTTTAAGTACACGGATATTTTTTTTAGTAGCGAAAAACTCAAGCGCGCCGCTATCATAATCAGGCGCTAACACGCATTCTATAAAACCGCCTTCTTTTAAAATGAGTTCCGCCATACTCGCTGTTATCGCGCGGTTAAACGCCATTATCCCGCCGAAAGAGCTTTCCCTGTCAGCATCAAGCGCGTCAATAAAAGCTGTTTCCAAAGTATCGTTCATAGCCACGCCGCATGGATTATTATGTTTAACAATCACTGCCGCGGGTTTTTCAAACTCTAAAGAAACCTTCCACGCTGAATCTAAATCCAATATATTGTTAAATGATAATTCTTTTCCTTGCAGTTTAACAGCATTCACAATACCAGATGAATTTGAAAAAATATCTTTATAAAACGCGCCTTTCTGATGAGGATTTTCGCCGTAACGAAGATCAAAAAGTTTTAAAAACTCTACTGAATAATTTTCAGGGAATAATCGGGCGTCGTTATTTTTATCTTCTTCGCCTTGCTCGTTTAATAAATATTTAAAAATTAAATTGTCATACTCTGAAGTCTTTTTAAACACATCCACGGCTAAAGATTTTCTTGTAGATAAAGAAAGTTCTCCTTGTAAAGCCTCAAGTTCAAGGGCTACTTTTTCATACTGATTCGGAGAAGATACTACTGCTACTGACTGAAAATTTTTAGCGGCACTACGAAGCATTGACGGCCCGCCTATATCTATATTTTCAATAGCTTCATCAAAAGTAACACCGGCTTTTCTAATAACTTCACTAAAAGGATACAAATTCACTATAACCATGTCTATATATGGAATATTTTTTTCTTTCATTATTTCAGCGTGCTTTTCATTATCTCTCACAGCTAAAAGCCCCGCGTGTATCTTAGGATGTAACGTTTTAACCCTGCCGTCTAAAATTTCAGAAAAACCTGTATAAGAACTAATATCAATAACATTCACGCCTAAAGACTGTATATAATTTTTAGTACCTCCGGTTGAAATTATTTCCACGCCTATTTTATTTAAAACATAAACTAATTCTTTCAACCCTGACTTGTCTGAAACGCTTATTAAAACTCTTTTTATTTTCACTATTAAAATCTCCTTTTCACCAGCTATCTATCTTACCGCACATTTAAAACTTTTAATTTAAAATTCGCTATTTCTATTTCTTTATTATAATTGGTTATCTCTTTTTCAATAGCCAATCTCTTATCTTCTAAAATTGCCAGTTTCTTTTTCCATACAACAAATTCTTCGGTTGTAAGCCCAAGCCGTTCTTTTTTATCCATAAGGTCAGTAATTTCTTTTATATCCCGTTTTATAGTGTGCTGCTCTTTTTCTTTTTCTCTAAGCGAAGACTTTAAACGTTTTAAATTTTCCTTTAACTTATCCCTATACGGAATTATATTATTTTTGATACTATTACTTTTATTTGAATATTCATTCCTAAGCACTAATTTCGCGTGTTTTAAAACATTTATCTGGTCATCTATTTTAAAAAACTTAGCATTATACTCCTGTGTTAAAGCATCTAAATTTTTCTGCAAAGAATCCCTTTCCGTCAAAACACTGCGAAACGAGGAATCATACGAAACAATTTCTTTTTCTAAAGCGGCGCGATTTTTCATATCACACCCTGACAGCGCTATAAAAAAAATTACCAAAATAGATAAAATAAAACCATAAGAACGCAAATCCATATTAGTATTTCCCCTTATTAAATAAATTTTATTATTACAACAACTCGCTCTTTTATTTCGAATTATTTTTTTTCTCAGCCTTCGCTTTATTGTAATCCCTGATTTCCATATACCCTGCTGTAAGTGAAATCAATCCTGCTAATATTAGAAATAGCGGCAATATTCCCCTTATAAGAATAAAAAATTCATATCTCCAAATTATAAAAAGAAATAATCCAACCCCCGCCATTACAATACCAACGATTAAACTTAATATCTTCCCCATAATTATACCCCTTTGGTTAAGCCTGTTTTATTATACGATTTAACCCGTATTTTGCAAAAAGCTTTCACTAAGAATTACTGTACTATTTTGGAGTCCCTAAACTAGGTTCATTTTTAAAAATAGTGGGAATAGGCGAAGCATCTATCCTTAGTCCTCCATCATGTTCTATTTTAATAGTATAAAGCATACCCGGAATAAAAATAACGCCCGGAGCCTCTATCTGAGCGTTCTTTATTCCTCCGTCTTTAGCCATCTCGGGATCAAGCGCGTAGACCCAAAAATTTCGCCATAATTTTTCTTCTATTTCTGTTTTAGCATTTTCCAATTTATATCCTTCAGGGACACGATACATCTCGGTTATATCGTATGTTTGAGTATTAGCGCCCTCTAACATAAACACCTTCCAAAATAAATACGCGCTTTTTCCCTTAAGTTTGTCTCCGTAATGAATATATTTATCATCAAATCTTATAACAAGAGCTTGAAACTGAATAATATTTCCACTAAACGTAAAATATTTAGGAATAAGCGGTTTACCTGTTGAACTATATTCTAAAAATTTAATCGTAGTAAATGTTTTCTTTTTAACTTCATCGTAATTCACGCCTGTTACCAGAACTTCGGCCACACGGGTGTCTGCTTCAAGCCGTGAAATAATATCGCGCAAAACTTTATTCTCCTGTAAATGTTTCACAGAATAAAGAACTAATCCAAAAATAAAAATCATAACAAAAACAAAAATAAAAAATTTGAATATTTTCATTTTTTATTACCTCCTACCGCCAAAACATTTTTATATACTTTTATAGTATTTTTAACTGTTTCTTCTATGTCAAAATTTTCTACTGCCCTTCTTTGCGCGTTAAACGCCAAATACTTTCGCAATTTATCATCATTTATTACCCGTAGCAAAGCGTCTTTTAACGCACTGCTATTTTTAGTTTCCACGATAATACCGCTTTCTTCCCGCACTATAATTTCTGACGGCCCCGCGGTATTAGAGGCTACGCAAGCGCATAAACTAGCCATTGCTTCAACCAGCGCAATACCAAACCCTTCTGAAATAGACGGCAAAACAAATATATCAATAAGCGAAATATAATCTTCAAGCGGTGCGTTAATCCCGCTTGAAAAAATGATTTTATCATCCACTAATAGTTCACGCGCGAGTTTCATTAAATTTATTTCTTCCTCGCCTTTCCCTATCAGTAAGAGCTGTATATCCTTTCTTTCCGCGTATAATAACGCGAAAGCTTCTATTAAAAATTTATGGCCCTTTACAATAGAAAATCTACCGACAGAACCTATTGTTATTTTATTGATATCAAATTTATGATCTCTCACCGCGTAAGCGCATTCTTTTTTTGTTTTCTTTCCGTATCGTTTTATATCAACACCGTTATATACCAAATTTACGCGATCCCGCGGGACTTTTAAATCGTTAATAAGATGCCGCGTGACTCCGCTACTTATAGCAATGACACTATCTCCCCAAGCAGGGTATAATTTTCGTGACAATCTATGATGATTAAAAAAACCATGGCATGTCGTTACAACTTTTTTTCGAGTAAAAAATCCGGATAAACTAGATAACACCTGAGTTATACGTGTTTGCGCGTGTAAAATATCAATACCTTCTTCCTTAATAAATTTAATTACTATTGGAAGCGCTCGTAGCATTTTAAAACCAAATTCATTTTTTCCGTTTATATCTAGATAAAAATGCCTTATCCCGGCTATGTCAAGACGTCTAGCAAGCAGGCCGCCGCTGGATGCCACAATTACATCTATCCCATATTTTTTAAGATATTTTGCCATGTCCACTGTATATATGCCTATTCCGCCCACTTCCAAATGTGACGTTAATAATAAAACTTTCATTTCATTATCTCCATTACAGCGTTAAACACTTTATCCGGATTTATATCCATCATACATTTCTGTTTTCTAAAACATCTCTTTTTATAGCACGGAGAACATTTCATTTTAGAATAAAACAATTTTGATTTTACGGATGAAGAAGGGGGCATATGCCTTTCAGGCTGAGTAGGCCCAAAAATAGCGGCAAAGGGCGTACCCACCGCGGCCGCGATATGTATAGGAGAAGAATCACCCGCGATTAACACATCAAGTTTTGAAATAAGGCTTATTAACTGTGAAATATTAGTTTTCCCGACAGCATTAATGGGCTGTTCAATTGTTTTTGAAGAAAATTCTTCAGCTATTTTCAAATCATCTGTAAGTCCTATTAAAACAACGCGCACACCTTCTTTGGCAAGAAGCTTTTCAAATTCTAAAAATAATTTTAACGGCCAATTTTTTGTTTTCCATTTTTTGCTCGCGGAAAGGCTGATCCCCGCGAGTTTCCCCTCTTTTACTAATGAATTGAACCCTAAAAAATTTTCCGCCCATTTGTCGCTTTCCGCGTCTTTCCATAATTCAAGACTTTTATCCTGTATTGTTATTCCCAAAAGACCTAAAAGTTTTTCTTGATGTTCAATAGGCCCGAGCGGAAAACGCGGATTCTGAGCCTTAAAATTAATTAAAAAATTCCACTTCCCATTTTTAAAACCATATCGTGAAGGAATACCCGCCCAAAAGGCCAATAATCGGCTTTTACGATTATTCTGCATATCAATGGATATATCAAAACTCTCCGAACGCAATAAAGAAGCTAAA
Organism: Candidatus Omnitrophus magneticus; assembly: GCA_000954095.1. Taxonomy (GTDB): domain Bacteria; phylum Omnitrophota; class Gorgyraeia; order Tantalellales; family Tantalellaceae; genus Omnitrophus_A; species Omnitrophus_A magneticus. The sequence goes on from JYNY01000020.1 coordinate 6,480, forward strand.
CGAAAAAAACTTACGCCTTTATCCCTGATATTAAAATCACACACAATAAGTTCATTTATATAAGGACATTTTTCGAGAATTTTCCTGTATTTAACATCAATAATGACTTTAATTACAGCACGCGGAAATTTTTTACGAATAGCCCGTAATGACGGCACTATCAGTATAACATCGCCAAGCGCGCTTATTTTAAAAATAAGAATATTCTGCTCTGAAATTGCTTTATTATAAAGCGCCAAAGAATCTTCCAACATTTTATCTAGAGCATAATTTTCTTCCACATTTTTTCTGGCGTTTAAAGCTATATCGCGCGCGAATAACGGCTCATTATAATAACGTAAAATATTTCGCGCGAGAGTAGCCGCGTCGCAAGGCTCTGATAATAAGCCCGTTACCCCGTCAATTACCGTTTCGATTACACCGCCTACTTTTGTAGCCACGACGGGAACGCCTCTAGACTGGGCTTCAACAATCGTTCTTCCAAATGCCTCTTGTTCCCTATTCGCGGAAACAAGCACATCTAACCCGCCAAGAACATTAACTACATCTTCACCGGATGATTTAAACTCGACTATATTTTCAAGTTTTAAATTTTTTATAGAGTTATATATTTTTTTTATATAGTCTTCTTTACCTAATGTGACGTCTCCCATAATTACCGCTTTAAAATTCGGGACCTTCGCAGCTGTAAGAGAAACCGCTTTTAAAAAATCCAAGTGTCCTTTAATAGGCGTAAAGCGCGCTATCATGCCTACTTTAAAAGTACGATTTCGCGAATCACTTGGAAGCCTAAATAAAAATTTTTCAGTATCAATTCCGCGCGGTATTTTTACTATTTTATTTAACGGTACACCAAAAGCTGTCTTCATATAATTAGCCATCATATTACTGGCTACAATAACAAATTTTCCAAGCCCCATAGCTTTACTTATAAGATGTTTTTTGTATTGGCCGTGCGCGGTAGTAATAAAAATAGCGCGACAAGCGCGAGACGCGAAATAACCTATCAGAGCGGGAACTCTACTTCTGGCATGAACAATTTGAATATTTTCAGAACGAATAATTTTCTTGAGTTCATTGTAGGAATAAAAAATAGCAAAGACATTTTTTTCTCCGATAGGTAAAGTATAATGCTTTACGCCGTATCCTTCAAGCTGGCTAAGAAGCGCGCCGCCTCCTGAAACAACAACGGCTTTATGTCCTCTTGCGACAAGAAATCGGGCTTCTTCTACTGTTCCGCGTTCAACGCCGCCCACATTGAGTTTCGGCACAAGCTGTAATATATTCATAATCTCCTATCATTAACCCCGCCATACAAAAAATATTACACAAACTAAAAAATCCTGTACAATTTTTCTCTTATTTTTTCATTGTCATTACAAGACGCCGACTCTCCCCGCGGAAACATTATACTTTCGACAATTAGTTTTTGTATTCCACAGGGAGATACTATTCTCAATTTTTTATTTCTATTTAAATTATCAATAAACCGTTCATGTTTTGTGAACCGGCCTGTTTTTTTATCAGGCATTACAACAAGAACTTCTTTTCCGGAAGAAACCGCCTCAGACACCATTGATATACTCTCTCCGGTAACAATAACGATATCAGAAAATGCTAAAAATTTTTCAATAGTTTCAGAGTCCTTATCATTTTTACCTGATACATATTTTCTGATACAAAAACTATTTTTCAAAAACTCTTCTATATTTTTTTCAATAGCAGAATTTGTCCTGCGGGATGTTGAAATATAAAGGTCTATTTTATATTTAGCGCATACTTCTTCCAAGGAAACAAAAATATTATTTACCAATTCTTCTTTTAGCGTGAAATCCTTATTATCTCCCCCAATTAAAAAACCTATATTATAATGCTTCCCGTGATGTTTCTTATTTTTTTCAACTTCGAGTTTTTCTCCCAATATTTTGATGTAGTCTTTATCTATAAGATTCGGCGCCATGTCTGTTATTACTATATTTTTTCTTTTTTGAATCGCGCCGTTCGCGTCATGTTTCGGAATAATAATTAAATCAGCGGAATTTCTATTAAACCATCCGGGATCAAGCACCGCTATATTTTTAGAAAAATTTTCAATTTTTAATATTCTGTTTACGCCATAAAGAGATGAACCCGCGCTTACAATTATATCCGCGTATTCTTTAACAAGTTTTTTATAACTCGATCTTGTTAGCATCGCCCTAAGTAACATCAAACGCATACCCCCGCGATAACTGACAAATGGAGCTAAAAACTTCATAAGTATCTCGCTCTTTCTATCAACATACTCTACCTTTATCACATTCACTTCCATATCTTCCGGCTTAAACCCTTTATCCAATCTGTATTTCTTCATTATCTCGACAATAGCGAGCGACTGTTTAAGATGGCCTTTTCTACCGTCATCTAAAACTAAAACTTTACGTAACGGCGTAACCTTCCACTTTTTATGCATCCAAAACCATTGTTCAGGACTCTTTCTTATATGTTTTTCCAATAAGCTGTTATACTTCATCATATACGGCGCAATATCTTCATTTTCAGATATTACCATTGGCTCCTCTAAATAAAGCTCATGATAGGGACCATTTATCCTATGAATAAACGCGGGCAATATCCACGCTCCTGTTTTTTGAGCAAACCGGTACGGCCCTATTGCCGATGACGCGGGTCTAGAAAAAAATGGTAAAAATTTTCCTGAATGCCCCGCGTTCTGATCAGCCAATATTCCAAGATTTTTACCGTCCTTAAGAAGTTTAAATATATTTTTCACATCTAATCCCTTACGTATCACCATACTTCCCTTTGATTCGCGCAAGCGGTTAAGAAGTTCATTCAAACGCATCATTTTTTGATCACGCGCTAAAAGAGATAACGGCACGCCGTTCATTTTGCTTACAATGGTACTAAGTTCCCAATTGCCGAAATGTGCTGATACAAAAATAAGCCCTTTATTATTTTTTGAAATTTTTTCAAAATTTTGACGGTTGTGAACTTTAATATATTTATCTATATAATTTTTGTCTATTTTGGTGAGAGATAATATTTCACTGAAAGTCTCGCCGGCTCTTTCATAGACCCTTCGGGTAAGATAATCAATTTTTTCAGGGCTTTTTTCTTTAGAAAAAGCGGCTCTAAGATTTGAATGCGCCACCATTCTTCTTTTACCGCCAGCCAAATAAATTAAAAATCCGATAAATCGGCCTATTTTAATATTAAAACTAATAGGCATAACATGAAAAAATCTATTAATGGCTATTACAAAAAAAGAGGCTATTAAGTCCAGCACGTATTTTCTCCTCTCCTTCTAAAACAGATAAATTTATACGCAAAACTAAAAATTTTCGCGCGATATTTTTTAAATCAAACTCTTGGATTTTAACATAATCTTTTTCAGTAGTAACTATAAAATCAATATCCGCGCTCACGGCCTTTTCACAAATGAAATCAATATCATTCTGCGAATAATCATAATGATCCGGATAATCTGCCCTGAATATGATACAACCCGAAAGACGAACAATCATTTCAACAAAATAATCAGGCTCAGCAATCCCGCTTAAAGCGTATATTTTTTTATTTTTTAAAATATTGACAGGAAATATTTCACCGCTACAATTCACAAAACATTCCGCTTTATGCGCGCTTGTCACAATAGACGCGTCCGGCGCATAACGTTTAATATCATTAACAAGAATAGCCCGCGCAGTTTCGCCTATTCTATCCGCTCTTGTAATAACTACAATATGCGCGCGGTTTAAAGTCGTTTTAGGCTCACGCAAAATACCGCGCGGAAATAAATATCCGTTGCCAAAAGGCGCCTTCGCGTCAATTAGAACTATATTCAAATCCCTGCGTAAACGTCTATATTGAAACCCATCATCTAAAATAACCGCGTCCGCGCCGGCTATCAAAGCTTCTTTAGAACTTTTCACTCTATCCTTCCCGACAAAAACATTTACACTCTTCAATTTTTCGCGAGTTATTTTATACTCATCATCGCCATAACCTCTCATTAAAACAGACGGATGTTTATTATCTTTCAATAAAATACCGGCAAGATACACGGTGAACGGCGTCTTTCCCGTTCCGCCCAAAACAATATTGCCGACGCTTATAACAGGAATAGCCGCTTTTGCCGCGCTAAAAACATGACACATATAAAAAAAATTTATTAGATTCAATAAAAATTCGTAAATCTTCGATATAATCAACAAAACAATTTTTAATATTTTATCAAAAATTGTCCCTGATTTTTGGTCTTGTTTCATTATCCCCAAAAAATAAAGCTTTAATCTAGCTGACAGGCGCATTCTGCTCTCCCCGTTCTAAAACCAGTTTTATCATCTCCGCGCCGCGTGTAAGAGCTCCACTGTTTTTTCTGATAATATCCAAAGCATTTCTGCCTAAAAATTCCTGTTTTATTTTATCAGCCAGCAAGGTATCAATCTCCTTTAATAAATCATCTTTATCTTTAACCATGAGAGCGGATTTTGTTTCAAGCAGTATCTTAGTTATTGAACTGAAATTATACATATGCGGACCAAATACTATAGGTTTCCCAAGCCCTGCCGGCTCTAACGGATTCTGCCCGCCTTTTTTGACAAGACTTCCTCCGACAAAAACTATTGTGGCTGTATTATATAAAGCCCTTAAATGCCCTATAGTATCTATAAGAATAATATCAGCATGAGTAGAATTTTTTCCACGCCCCGCCAAAATATCAGAAAATTTTTTACACAAAAAACTTTTAGCCCGAATTAATTTTTCTATACTAGAAATTCTTTCTATATGCCGAGGGACAATGACAAGTTTAAGATTACTATATTTCGATTTAAGTTTAAGGTATATATCTAAAATATATTCTTCTTCAGGCGCGTGAGTACTGCCGGCAATAATAACATTATCATCTTCTCTAAAACTAAAAAACCTTTTAGTATATTTTTTGGAATCAGAAAAACTATACTCATCAAATTTAATACTGCCGTACACTTTGACTTTTTCACGACAAGCGCCTAACGTTATAATCCTTTCCGCGTCGACATCTCCCTGCATAAGAAACAATTCAACATTTTGTAAAATTTTCTTAATAAAAAAACGAACACGTTTGTAATTACGAAAAGATTTCGCTGAAAGCCTTCCATTCACAAGAATAACCGGAACGTGCGCGCGTTTCATTTCTGAAATAATATTAGGCCAGAGTTCTGTTTCAATAATAAGAAAAACAGCCGGCTTAATCACTCGAATAAAATTTTTTACAATACAGCTTAAATCAATCGGAAAATAAAAAATCGCGTCAAATAAACCACTTCCCTGTTCTCGCGCCAGTTTATTGCCCGTGAGAGTAGTAGTTGAAATAATAATTTTTTTATTTGGCAATATTTTTTTCAGCTCTCGGGTAATCTTTACCGCTATAACAACTTCTCCGACGCTTACCGCGTGTATCCATAAAGGACTAATAATTCCTTTAAACTTTTCAGACGGCACAGTAAAACGTTCTCTAAAATCCTTATGCAGTTTGCCTTTAAAAATTAAATATGGAATATAAAAAATAGAAAATATTATAAAAAAACAATCATAAAAAATTGACATAAACTTAAAGCTCCGTCTGGTAATAATGAAATTATCCCTAGATCTAGATTCGGACGTTACGCGTACAAAAAAACACGCTATTTTTTATACGCGCATTTTGATATTCTACAACAGCCTTTCTTTTTATACAAAAACAAAAACGCGGAGCCGATTAGGCTACTTAAGATACCTGATTGTTTTAAGCAATAATTACGCCTGTTGTAAAAATAGATTCGCCAGCTTAATCTTTTCCCATATAGAATCTACCGGCATTTTAACGATTGACGGCAAGGCGTGAACAATTGCCATTTCTACGCGCGTTTCAGATATTTCGCTTACCATATAAAAAAGCGTGTCTTCATTTATAGTAAAATCTTCTTTTCTTATAAATATTTTTAATATCTCTTTAAGCTTTACGGTTATTTTTTGTCTAAGCTCGGCCAAATCTTTTTTATTGTTTTTGGCTATTACAAGAGTAGCTTGTGCTAGGCCTATTGCTAATGCCGCTTCGAAATTCATGAGGACTCTTTCACCTTCCCCCTCCTGTAGTGACTCCATTGCCACTGGATATTGATTACTCGCTAAATCAATTCCCCGCGTTTTCATTTCTTCTAATTTTTCTTTAGAACTTATTGTTATCCGTATTATGTCTAAAGCATCTTTATTAGGCATTCCCGCGACCCGTTCATTCATAAATTTATTCACGTCTAAATCAGGCGTAGCTATAGCCTTTTTAGACGATAAATTATTTCTCAATAATTCCAAAAATTTATTTTGCGGCACAGAAGAAGAATCCCCAGAATCAATAAACACAAAATTTATATTATTTTGTTTTACGCACCCCAACATTAAATACGCCCACATTTCCGCGTATTCCGCTGAACTTTCTTTATTGACGAGCGATAAATCAACTTCAACATACACAGGGACTTGTTTTTTTTCTATATCAGCTATCGCTATTTTTTCAAGATACGGCTTAAGAATATTTATAAGCTGTATACTTTTTTCGCAAGATTGTTCTATGTTTTTTTCAATGGTTTTAATATTTTGTTTTTCTGATTTTTCTTCCTGCGGCGCATTATCGATTAGCGGCTCTTCATCACCGAATATTCCGCTAAAATCTATATTCATCTCACTAAAAGGCATTGTTTCAATGTCTGGAAAATGCGCCGCGTTAAATGTTTCAGTGTTTTCATGGAACTCATCATAATATTTATCCATAATCTCGCGGAATTGTTTCCAGTCAAGTTTATAAATGCTGAGATAACTAGCGAGTTTCATTATGTCTAAAGGATATTCTTTTAATGTGACACCTTCTTTCGCGCAATTCGCGGTAAACTTTTTGCTTAATCTCAATCGCGCGGAGGCTTTTTTTTGTTTTGGATTGTTCATTATCAAAGATAGTAATAAGAAAATCATTTTTTTCTTCACCGGTTAAATTAAATCCCATCTCTTCGCTTATCTCGGTCAAAATTATCGGCCAGTCATCAGGATTTTCTTCATTTTTATTATTTTGTTTAATATTATTAATCATTGGCATTGTAATTTTTGAAATTTTTTGTATTATTTTTTCCGCGATATCTTTTTTTCCATTGCTTATTAGCACACGAATGGTGGAATAAACAAGGGTAAAAAAATCGGGATATTTTGGTATAACTATATTTGCTAATTCTCCGTACTCAGTTACCGCGCTATTAACAAGATAAATATTTTTAGATTTTAATATTTCCAATAATGCCGCAAATCCTTTTAGAGCTTCTTCTTTTAATGTTTCATGGCTAACTAGCATAGTTTTTTCAGCCAACTTTACATATGATTTTATTGCTTGAAGCTGAACATAATAATTTTTATTTTCAAATAAACGCCTTAACGCGTTAAGTCCTTTATGGGCTTCTTCTTTATAAAATTTATTATTTTGAAATGCTATTTCTATTAAAAAATCATATGCCTCTATTACAGTATCCCAATTTTTATTGTTTAAAAACATGAGCCTCAATGATTCTAATTCTTGCAGGATTATTTTTTCTAAAATAATATTAGAATTGATGTTGGTTATTAAAGCAGTATAATCCGTAAATCCTATATGCCGTTTAGTAGAATTTGAACTTATTAACATATTTCTGAACAAATTAAGTTTGTTGTGAATATTGTTAGTGTATAACGTATTTATAAAGTTACGTAATATTTTGCCTAGCACTGTTTTAGATGGAGTGCTATACGCGCCACGTTTAAAAAACGCGGATGTTATTTCTATTATTTTTTCATGCGGCAAATATTTATGATCTATTCGTTCTAATGCTTCATGCAAAATATATTCATCGAGTAAATCTTTTGGCCCGGTTGTATTTTCGGTTTCTATGATGTGTTTAATGACGTTTACCGCGAGGGCAGATTCGTGGCCGAGTAGATATTTTTCTGGGGATTCGACTATGGCGTTAAACCATTTGAAGGAGGCGCTAGGATCTCGCAAAGCGCTGAAACAAACGTCAATCTGTTCGCGCGGGATTTTTTGTTCAGATAAAATACGGTTTATTTCGCCTTCGCGCGCAAGTAATTTCTCCGCCCGGGTTTTGACAATATCTACAATGTCTTGATTATCGGCGTGGATTTTATCGCTATCTTGTTCGATTTTTTTTCGCAAGTCTGTTTCTTCTTCATGACTAAATCCCGCTGAAATATTGCCGGTTGGTTGTTCTTCCTCGTCGTCTAACTTTAGTTCACTAAAATCTATTCCGCCTAAATCCATTGTTTCTATATCGCCAAAATATTCAGGATGATTGTTAACGAATGTTTCAGTCTTTTCATGGAACTCATCATAATATTTATCCATAATCTCGCGGAAATTTTTCCACGGGAGTTCATACACCCCAATATAACTAGCGAGTTTCATTGCGTCTATTGGGTATTTGTTTATTTCAACGCCTTCTTCCGCGCGGAATTCGCGATAAACTCTTTGCTTAATCTCAATCGCGCGAAGGTTTTTTTCATTTCGGGATATTTCATTGTTAGATGAAACACGCAAAAAATAATCTTTTTCATCACCGGTTAATTTGAATCCGGTTTCTTCATCTATCGTGCTTAAAATTATCGGCCAGTCTTCTAAGTTTCCTTGCGTTAGAATGCTTTTTATCATTGGGATGGTGATTTCCCAAATTTTTTTAATAATTTTTTTCACAATATCGTTTTTATTAGCATCAACTAGTTCGCGAATATCGGCATAAATAATAGTATAAAGTTCCGGATAGCGTATTGCTAATGTATTGGCTAACATGCCGTAGGCGGTTAATGCGCTATCTCTGATATCTTTATTTTCATCTCCAAACATAGCCCGCAATTGTTTAAATTCTTTTGGCGCTTCTGTTTTGAAAATATCTGGATATTGAGAAAGAGCCTTAACTAACTTGCCGTATGCTTCTTCTGCGCTATCTATAAGAAGCGAATTTTTTCTATATGCAAACTTAGTCCGCAATACTCGAAATTGTTTTGGCACTTCTATTTTTAAAAGATCTGGGTGTTGGGAAAGAGCATTTACTATCTTGCCGTATGCTTCTACTAAGCTATCTCTAACATGCCCATATCCTAAGCTAAGCATATACCACAATTTTTCAAATTCTTTTGGCGCTTCTGTTTTTAAAATATCTGGATATTGAGAAAGAGCATTAACTATCTTGCCGTATGCTTCTACTACGATATTTAGGTCCTTGTAATCTCCAAATATTATCCCCCGCAATCTTGTTAATTCTTCTGGCGCTACTGTTTTTAAAATATCTGGATTTTTTGAAACAGCATTGACTAAATTACCGTATACTTTTATTGCATACTTTCTAACACTCTCATCTTTATCTTTCAGCATAACCCGCCATAACGGTAACGTTAAGGCGGCTTCTTTTCCTAAAATATCCGTAAGCGTTGGATATTTCATAGCAGATTCTGCTAAATTGCCGTATGCTTTTGCTGCTATATTTATGCCATATTCCTCTTCAATTATAGCCCGCAATTTTTCAAATCCTTTTGGCGCTTCTATTTTAAAAAGATTTGGATATTGGGAAAGAGCATTAACTAACTTGTCGTATGCTTCTACTGCGCTATTACTGCCATAATAATCTCCAAACATAGCCCTCAATTCTTCACATTCTTTTGGCGCTTCTGCTTTAAAAAAATCTGGATATTGGGAAAGAGCCTTAACTAACTTGCCATATGCTATTACTGCGCTATTTCTAACATCCCAATCTTTATCTCCAAACATAGCCCGCAATACTTCAAATTCTTTTGGCGCTTCTATTTTTAAAATATCTGGATTTTGGAAAAGAGCATTAGCTAACTTGCCGTATACTTTTTCTGCTCTATACCACTCTTTATTTCCAAACATAGCACGCAATATAGGAAATGCTAAAAGGGCTTCTTTTCCTAAAATATCTGTAAGGTCTGAATGTTTGGAAACAGCATCAAGTAACTCATCATATGCGCTTACTGCCCAATCCCTGCTATCTTCATCTTCATCTTTATCTCCAAACATAACACGCAATGCTGAAAATTCTTTTGGTGCTTCTGTTGTAAAAAGATCTGGATTGCTGGCAACAAGCTTAACTAACTTGCCATATGCTACTCTTGAGATCATCCTGACATTCAAATTTGTATCTCCAAACATAGCCCGCAACATAGAAAATGCTAATGTGGCTTCTTTTTCTAAAATATCCTTAAGGTCTGGACATTGCATAAAGAATTCCACTAACTTGTCGTATTCGTTTACTGCGCTATATCTAATACTCTCATCTTTATCTACAAACATAGCTCGCAATTTTTCAAATTCTTTTAGCGCTTCTATTTTAAAAAAATCCGGATGTTGGAAAACAACATTAGCTAACTTGCCGTATGCTTTTACTGCACTATCTCTGATATTTTCATCTACATCTACAAACATAGCCCGCAATCCTTTAAATCCTTTTGTCGCTTCTGTTCTTAAAATGTCCGGATATTTGGAAACAGCATTAACTACATTACCGTATACTTCTACTGCTCTATATCTAACACGCCCGGCATAAGCTAACTCATCGTATGCTTCTACTACGCTCCCGCAAACAACCAAATTATATTCAAGCATAGCCCGCAATTTCTCAAATTCTTTTGGCACTAGTGTTTTTAAAATATCTGGATATTGGAAAAGATCATTAACTAACTTGTCGTATGCTTTTACTGCTTTCTCTATAACACGCCGATTTTCATCTCCAAACAGAGCCCGATACTTACTGAATTTTTGTTGGATGCTTTCTATATATTTATATTGCGCGTTTATAAATTTCCGCAATGTTTTACCAAGAGGAGTTTCACCGGATTTCTCATAAGTTTCTCTGCCGAAAAACGCGGATGTTAGCGTGATTATTTGGGTATGCGTGAGCGCAGTTTTTTCTAATGCTTCATGCAGGATATATTCGTCGAGTAAGTCTTTTGGCCCGGTTGTATTTTCTGTTTCTATGATGTGTTTAATGACGTTTACCGCGAGCGCGGATTCATGGCCAAGTAGATATTTTTCTGGGGATTCGACTATGGCGTTAAACCATTTGAAGGACTCGGCAGTGGATTTAAGCGCCGCGAAACATGCGTCAATTTGTTCTTGCGGAATTTTTTGTTCTAATAAAATACGGTTTATTTCGCCTTCGCGCGCAAGTAAATTCTCCGCGCGGGTTTTAACAATTTCCACAATGTCCATATTTTCATCACGGATTTTGGCGCTATCTTGTTCAATATCCGCGCGCAATCGGCTTATTTCTTCCAGTGTCCAGCCCGCTGAAATATTGCCGGTTGGAAAATCTTCGGTGTCAAATATTCCGCTCAAATCCATTCCGTCTAAAGGCATTGTTTCTATATCGCCAAAAATTTCAGAATGGTTGTTAACGAATGTTTCAGTGTTTTCATGGAACTCATCATAATATTTATCCATAATCTCGCGGA
>JYNY01000021.1 GCA_000954095.1 Candidatus Omnitrophus magneticus
GAATAGATAATTATTTTCGCCGTAAGGCTACGAAAGGGCTTGGTTGTGATACTCTATTTCCGAATCCAGACCTGATAACGAGGGGTCGCATCTGGGAGGAATTGACGGGTAAGAAACTCAAGCTCTATGTGGGTGACGTCACGGATTATCTGTTTCTAAAGGCAGTGTTTAGGGAAAGTATGCCTGATGTTGTTGTTCATTATGCGGAACAGCCTTCAGCCCCCTACTCTATGATTGATCGAGATAAGGCCGCCCTGACCCTCCAGAACAATTTAATGACCACTCTTAATATGATTTATGGAGTTAGAGAGACAGTTCCTCAATGTCATATTATCAAGCTTGGCACTATGGGAGAATATGGCACTCCTAATATTGATATAGAAGAGGGATGGATAGATATAGAACATAAGGGTCGCAAAGGGAGGTTTCTTTTCCCCAGACAGGGGATTTCAC
>JYNY01000022.1 GCA_000954095.1 Candidatus Omnitrophus magneticus
CAGTGATAACTGAAGGGAATATTTCTGATATAAGAATAGCTAAGGATAAATTAAATATTAAACCGGACAGCATATATTGTTTTGACCGTGCGTATACAGACCTTGAACTATGGAGTAATATTGACTTTTCTAAGAGTTATTTTGTGACTAAATTAAAAAACAATCTAAAATATACAGTTCTCGGACAGCATCTAGAGGCAATGAAAGACGGGATATTGTCTGATGAAAAAATAAAACTAGAAAATAAAAAATATGAAAAGAATTTAAGAATGATAAGATTTTTAGATGAAAAAAGTGACGAAGTAGTTAGTATTGTTACCAACAATTTTAAACTGTCAGCTAAAACGATCGTACAAATATATAAAACAAGATGGCAAATAGAAATATTTTTTAGATGGATAAAACAGAATTTACAAATAAAAACATTTTTGGGAACAAGTAAAAATGCGGTGATGAGTCAAGTCTGGATAGCGATGATATATTATTTACTTTTGACATATATAAAATACCAATCTAAATATGAAAAATCGTTATTTTATTTGCATAGGATAATAAAAGAAGCATTATTATCAAGGTTGACATTGATAGATCTGTTAAGCGCAACACCAGCCAGAATTTCTGATTTTAAAATTAAGGAATTTCAACTAGTTTTTTGGTGAAATAGTTTTATCGGACAGGATTGATATAATATCAATCCTGTCCTCAAAGTCAATGAAAAATCCATAGTCAAGGCGCAAGAAAATTCCATAGTGTAAATACAAAAAAAACTAGTTAGAATCACCTCCCTTTTTTAAGGATTTAGCTCTATAGCTGTGACCTGATATGTTGATAATAGTAGAGTAATGAACAATCCTGTCAAGAATAGCAGAAGCCAAATTATGGTCATCGAAAATATCAGTCCATTGTTCAAAAGTTTTATTTGTAGTAATAATTAAAGATCCTTTTTCATATCTACGAGAGATTATTTCAAAAAAATCATTAGCGCTATAGCTTGGTATTTTTTTAAAACCCAGTTCATCTAGGACTAATAAGTCAGCAGATAAATAATATTCTAATTTTTTAAAATAAGTATTATCCGCCTTAGAAGCATTTAAGGTATATAACAATTCAGAACAAGAAGAAAACAAAACTTTAAATCCTTTCATTAAGGCTTTAATAGAGATAGCAATCGCGAGATGCGTTTTGCCTGTTCCCGGTTTGCCGATAAAAACGATATTTCTTTTTTCACTAATAAATGAACAAGTAGAACAATCATTGATTAAACGTTTATCAATTGAGGGTTGGAAAGCAAAATCAAAATCTTCAATAGTTTTATAAGAAGACAGTTTACTTTGAGAGAATCTCTTTTTATAACTATTATCTTTACGAGTATTATATTCATCCTCAACTAATAGTTCTAAGAACTCTAAATAACCCATACTTTTTTGTTTTGCTAAAGACAAGCGTTCTTCGAGAGAATTGCAGATTCCAGATAATTTAAAATCTTTTAATCTATTTTTAAGCGAATTCATATTCAAGCGCCTCCTCTTTTGCAAATTCGACAGGTAAAGAATAAGAGCCATTAGAGCAAATCTTTTTAATAATTTTGTAACTGTAAACTTGATAAGCAAGAGCTCTTTTACAAGCAGAATCAACGACACCGCCGGGATATGTATTTAATAAAGATATTATTCCTTGTACTTTCCTTGACCAAAGATTAGGCGAGTCTTTTAAAATAGCAAAAAACATTTGTTCAGCAAAAGGTCCGATATTGTGCATTTTAGCTTGATATTTTTCTTGATATTCTGTTTCGGAATAAAGTTTATATTTTGGATAATGACTGTTGCTTGTAGAGAAAAGACCTTTACCAGATATAGTTGGATGAGTAGCAATTAATTTATTTTCATAATAGATTTTGACAAAAGATTTAGTTTTTTCGATCTCAAGTATTTTACCTACATATTCAAAAGGAGCAGAATAATAATTGTAATCAATAAATACATGGCAATCATGGTAAAGTTTTCTTGTGCCGACTTTAGCGATTTCAAAATTATTTAGAGGAAGCGGCAATAATAAATGTTTTTCTTCGGCATGAAAAACTTCTTTAGGGATTTTCCGAGTAGTGCCGTGAACTCTGCGATTGCAAGTGTTTTCGAGCCAATATAAAATCTGACGGTCTAAATCATCACCATCTTTAAATTGCCGGCCTAATACAAAATTGTTTTTAAAATATTTTATCCCTGATTCTACCTTACCTTTATCGTTGGGGCGATAAATTCTGCACGGAATGGATGTAAATCCATAATGCGCAGAAAAATCTTTATAAAGCTGTTGAAAGATGGGTTCATAAAAATTAGCTTCTAATATTGCTGCCTTTAAATTATCAATTCGAACAGTTTTAGGTATGCCACTAAAATATTTAAAAGCATTTTTATGACAATTTATAAAAGTTTCAACTGTTTGATCGTAAGTTTTTTCATAATAATCTAATCTAGAATAACTCAGTTTCATGTTAAATACCCAAGTTTTACGACGTTTCCCGTTGATATCAGTAGTGAGGCCAATATACCCAAAATCAACTTGAGCTTCTTCTGCTGGTTCTGTATGAATGCGAACAAATATATTTTCTTTCCTTTTAATACCTGCTAAAAAGCGTTTAATAGCTGAATAAGATATTTTTACTTCAATTTCACGCAGTTTTTGATAAATCAAAATCCCGCTTAATCCTTGTTCCATCCACTCAATAATTTGTTCTCGATAGGTATCGAGTTTTTGAGGATGAGGTTTTTTGATTGGAAAACTTTGATTAGATTTAATACGTTTAATTATCTTATCAACAGTTTTCCAATCATGTTTAACATCACGCGCTATTTGAGATTTGTTAAGACCTTTTTCAAGTAAAGATTTAATAGTAATATACATGGCAACTCCTAACATATTAACCACCCCCGTATATAGTTTAACTATAAATAGGGATGGAAGGTTAAAAAAATAAAAATTTTAGAAGGGGGATCCCCCTTCTACCTTCAAATAAACATCATAATAAAGCAAATACTTTTATTGGTTTATCGCTATGGAATTTTCTTGCGCCTTGGGTATGGAATTTATTTTAGCCTTGAGGATCCTCTTTCTTTCAGAGAAGTTGTATTGTTGAGAGCTCCTGAATTATCAACTTTATGCGACACGATAAAAAACACGCCACTCAACACCGAAATTACAAACTACGAAAAATTTCATGGCCGTCTTACAGAATATTTACAAGAATACTTGTTACACGGAGGATACTTACCCGCTATCTCTGAATACCTTATAAAAAAAACTATTTCAAAAGCAATCTTCGATATTTATATTCAGTGGATTATCGGAGACATTTTAAAACATAATAAAAACGAAAACTATTTATATGAAATATTTAAAGGAATAAACACTACTTACGGTTCACAGATTTCTTGGAATAATATATCAAAACATCTATCAATAGAACACCAATCCTGTCCGATAAAACTATTTCACCAAAAAACTAGTTGAAATTCCTTAATTTTAAAATCAGAAATTCTGGCTGGTGTTGCGCTTAACAGATCTATCAATGTCAACCTTGATAATAATGCTTCTTTTATTATCCTATGCAAATAAAATAACGATTTTTCATATTTAGATTGGTATTTTATATATGTCAAAAGTAAATAATATATCATCGCTATCCAGACTTGACTCATCACCGCATTTTTACTTGTTCCCAAAAATGTTTTTATTTGTAAATTCTGTTTTATCCATCTAAAAAATATTTCTATTTGCCATCTTGTTTTATATATTTGTACGATCGTTTTAGCTGACAGTTTAAAATTGTTGGTAACAATACTAACTACTTCGTCACTTTTTTCATCTAAAAATCTTATCATTCTTAAATTCTTTTCATATTTTTTATTTTCTAGTTTTATTTTTTCATCAGACAATATCCCGTCTTTCATTGCCTCTAGATGCTGTCCGAGAACTGTATATTTTAGATTGTTTTTTAATTTAGTCACAAAATAACTCTTAGAAAAGTCAATATTACTCCATAGTTCAAGGTCTGTATACGCACGGTCAAAACAATATATGCTGTCCGGTTTAATATTTAATTTATCCTTAGCTATTCTTATATCAGAAATATTCCCTTCAGTTATCACTG
>JYNY01000023.1 GCA_000954095.1 Candidatus Omnitrophus magneticus
TTGAAGGACCGAATGGAGTAGGGAAATCAGAATTAGCCAAGGTAATAGCAGAAGAATTATTTGGTGATAAAAAATCATTAATAGACGATATAAAGGGAAGTGAGGTTCAGCAGAATTTTGAAGTGACGAAAATAATCGGATCATCTCCGGGATTTGTGGGGTCAGAGCGAAGCGGATTACTATTATCACGAGTAAAGGATAGGCCATATTCAGTAATTCTTTTTGATGAAGTGGATAAAGCGCATGAGAAGGCATTAACAGCATTTATCGGAGCTATAGAAGATGGGAAAATGACGGATCAGAGAACGCAAAAACAAATAGATTTTACAAATACGATAATAATATTTACGTCGAATATGGCAAAAGACGGGAAAATAGTAAGAGGGAATGAAGGAAAGTTTTATATAGAAAGAAGGCGGCGCGCCGGGAGTATAGATTATGTGATGATTCCTGAGAATTTGGTTTATGGTGGAGAATACGGAGAAACTCCAGTAATTAAGGTAGATGAAAATATTTTAGATTATGATAATTTAAAATATCATGAGTTTGTGAAACTATTGGTTACGCGAGAGAAGGAAAAGAGCGAGGATTTTGCGACATTTTTAAATAAAATTGGATCGAGTAATGTTTTACTCTTTAATAAAATAACGCGTGAAACAGCGGAAAAAGTTTTAAAGGAAGTAGTTTTACCATTATTTAAAAAGATGTATGAAGAAGGAGATAGTGATTTCCTATTAAAAATAGAATTTGAGAACGAAGATGGATTAATAAACAATTTACTTCAAGATTTTAATGATAAAGACGGGATGAGGCCTGTGATAAATAAGTTTGAAGATATAGTAGCGGTAAAAATAGCGGAAATAACATCTGAAGGGAAACTAACAATAATAGATGAAGAAACATTTGAAACAAAAGAAGAAGAGGTAGATAAAAAAGACACGATAAAAATAAAATTTGATGAAGAAGTGAATGATATTTTTTTAGGACATGAAAAATACCGTGAAGAAGAAGAGAAAAGTATAAAGGGAAAATATTTTAGAGAAGTAACAGGGGGAGTAGAAAAAGTTATAGATAAGATAATCAATTTATTTGATGGAAAGAAAAAAGGAGAGAAGGTAATGCTCGAAGATTTTGTTAGAATTTGTGATGATAAGCCAAATAATTTTAAAGAAAACGCGGAGCGTTTCTATCCGCGTTCAGAAATAACAGCAATAGAGCAAGGCAATGGATATATTTTAAAAGATTTCACGCCGTATGAAAAAGAGACAAATTTTAAATTAGCAGTTGAAGGATTAGAAAATATAATAAAAACTAATTGCGGTAAGATGGAAGGAACAACAATAAAAACAATAATAAAAAGCATAGAAAATATATCTGAAGAAATGAAAAAAGGAATAAGAGACCAAGTAGCGCGGTCAGTGACAGATTATAAAAATTTTCAAGAATTAGATGAAAAAGACATAGAAAAAGCGGATGAAGTGATAAGTGTAGCGAATAAAGAACGAGAAATAAAAATAGTAGAAAAATTAGATGGAGAAACATTAATAGTAGATATTGAAGGAAGCTTTTTCTTAGCAGAAACCATGGAAGAAAGTTGGCATGATAATTTTAGTCATGATTTGACGGATATTAACGAAATCCGTCAAGATAGTAAATATGATATAGGGTTAGCATATATAAGAATGGTAATGAATAATTTAAAAGGAGAAATATATTATGAGCATGGGAATGGGGATACGAAAATAAGAATAAAACTACCGCTGGGAGAATATAAGGAGACATTAGAGGCAAGAGCCAATGCAATCGGGAGTAACACACAATCTGGACCGGGTAGTATCCCTAGTCAAGAGGTGCAATCAACTATTCCCGCAATTCCCGTAAATACGGGAGGTTCCGGCACTCAATCGGTAACTGGGACAACCACTTCATCCGCAGTGGGAAATTCTAGTGTAAATACAGTCACCGGTAGTGGCAACCTCATCGGCATCAAAAAATCGCCAATCGCTACATTATCGCGTGTATTCACAGAAGAAAAACTTGTTAAAAATGGATTGACTTTAAAAGCTGAAGAGTTAAAAGGAGTAGTAAAAATCTTAAAAAAAGAACAATATATTGATAGTGATGGAAATGTGTCACCAAATTTTAGCGGTTTAGATATGAAAAAATTCATAAATGTTTTCAAAGAGTATTCGGCTGATACTTTTGAGAAAATCACCGAGGTTTTAAATAGATGTAAAGAAGGGCATAAAGAAGAAGTGACGACAATAACTATAAGCGTAGATGGTAAGAGCTTTATAAGCGGGAGTAAGAATGAGACAAAGGTGTGGGATATAAGCGACAATAAAAATCCAGTATTATGGGGAAACATACCGCAAAGTCCCGGCACGCATATTAGTGATGGAAACGCAACGGTGTTAACTTGGGATGAGAAGATTTTAATAAGAAGAGTTAATACTCGCGAGATTCAGATACAGGATATAAGTATCCCGGAAGATAAAAAAATATTATCAACAATACGAGAGCATAAAGGTAAAATTATTTTTTTGGGATTAAATAAAGATGAGAAGATTTTGATAAGCGGAAGTGATGATGGTGAAGTTATGTTTTGGGATATAACTAACCGTGCAAAGCCACAACAATTGGGAGGAATACCAAAAAAAGTTAACGGTAAAAAGAATAAAGTATCTTCTTTAGCATTAAATAGTGACAAAAATACTTTGATAACAGGGAATTGTGATGGGGAAATCATAGTATGGGATATAAACGATCCTAAAATACCAAAAGTTGTAGCGATGCAACAATGTCATGATGGTAGTGTTTCATCTGTAGCGATTGGTGTGGATGAAGAGATTTTAATAAGCGGTGGGTCTGATGGGGCAATAAAAATTCATAAACTGGAATATGAAAATCAATCACAATGGAACAGCGCGGAACAGGAAAGATCTGGGTTATCTGATATTCAGGGACAAGGAAGGCCAGATGTACAAATTCCTGCCGATCCAAATAGGAATAACCAAGATGAAAATGCGTTTAAATTAATTAACGAGCGTGTTCCAATAATAGATTGTTTATCAAGCAAAATAACAATTGAAAAATTCGATAGAGAAGGGTTGTTACTAACGGATAAAAAGTATGAGGAGTTAAAGGGTAGGTTGAGAGATGAAAATTATGTAGATAATCAGGATAATGTGAATAATGTAGATAATTCTAATTTTTTTTGGGACAATTCAAACAAAATTAATACTATTTTAAATAGATGGAAGAATGGGCATAAAGGAGATGTCGAGGCAATTGATGTAAGCCCGGATGGGAAAATGTTAGCAAGCGGGGATAGTAAAGGAGAAATAAAAATTTGGGATATGACAAGTTTTGAAAATCCAAAAATATTAGGAACTATCATATCTAGGAGAATAGTGGGACATACAAGTAGTATAACCGCTTTGAGCGTGAATGCGGATAAAAATACTCTTGTAAGTGCAAGTGCGGATGGTAGCGTCAAGATTTGGGATATAAGTAATCCGAAAAATGCAATAATGTTATCAAGCAGGCAAGGCTCCAACTATGGGAATTGGGCCACCACAGTGAGAATTAGTAATAGTGGGAAGATTTTGATAATTGGTAATATGGATAAGCAAATACAAATTTTAGATGTAAGTGATCGTAGAAGCCCTAAAGTATTAAAAACAATTTTGGAAGGAAGACCTTTTGAAGTGATCGGAGTAAGGGCATCAGTTCTAACTAGTGCAGGGAATCTTTTAATAAGCGGGAGTGATAACTGTGAAATTGTGATACGCGATATAAGTAATCCTAAAAGTGAGAAAATATTAGCAACAATAAAAGAGCACAAACATAGTATTATGAATTTAGAATTAAGTAAGGATGAAAAAACATTAGCAAGTATTGATAATGCTGGAAACATTAAGATTTGGGATATAACAAATCTAGTAACTCCTAAAAAAATATGGGAAACAAAAAATGATAAAATTGGTAATGCTTTAGTGTTAAGTAGAGGCGGTAGTCCTTTAATAAATCAAAGTTCAGTACCATTAAATCCGTATGGAAATATTTTAACAAACAGTTCTGATTTGGCAATGAAGTCTGGAAAATTAAAATATCAACAGTTTAATTTAGCATCAGCGCCCGTGCGTGTTTCTCAAAATAACAGTTCTGATGGGCAAAGAAATGATTCTGTTCCGAATACGTCTGACAACACCCAAACAGTAGCGGGTACACCTGCTTCCTTATCTGAGGAACAAAATCCCGTGTTAAACACAGATGTAGAGCGAGGCGAATTAATTGGTATGGAGTTTGATGGCGAAAATTCGATTTATTATTCTTACAACATCACAAAAGAAAATCTTAAACAAATTTTACCTAAAGATGAGGTGGATAAAATTTGGGAAAGAGCATGGGTACCAATACAAAGATATGTTAAAAAAGAACAGAGATTTTCAAACGGCATATATGATAGGGACGATGTTATAGGTCCCTTATTAGATGTAGTCGGTAGCAACACACTTACTGTGCTTTTGGATTATTTAACTAAATGTCGTGATGGACGTCATGGTTATAGAGAAGAATGTGCTATCGGCCATGGGGCTAATCAAAATGATAGGTATTTTTTTTGTTATAGAGATAAATACGTTTCTGTGGTGGATATTCATACTCGCAAGGAAGTTAAAAAAATTCCAGTATCTGATTCTGTTTGGGCTATTAAAATGGATCCATCCGGAGAGTTTGTAATTTTTGACAATGGAAAGAACGATATTTTGAGTTTGAATTTAAAAGATAAACAGGTGCGCGTGGTAGTTGCAGCAGGGAGCAAAGAGGTTAGATCGATTGGTGTGGAAAAAAATTATTTGTGGATAGGATATAAGGGCGGGTCATTTGAGGGATATCGTAAGAATAGTAAAATGGAAAACTTGGAAAAAGCGGAGTTTTCTGCAGATAAAGGCTCTATAGGGGGCAGAGGTGATGTTGATGTATTTAAACTAACTGATGATGAAAGATTTTTATTTACAGGTGCTCCTTCTGGAGTTATTAAATGGGATTTAAGGACTATGAAAAATATAAAAGAATATAGATATATGGCAGCGCACATTGATATAAGTAAGGCTGGAAAGTATTTATTTTTAGCAGATGGATATGAATTTAATAGGATAAGGAAGATAAATATAGAAAATGGAAAATGTGAAGCGGAAGTTAAAGGATTTAAATTTGTTTTAAGTTCAAATAAGAAATATTTATTTTCTGCAACTAGTCAGGGGCTCTACACGCAGAGACTTAGTGTTTGGGACATTGATAAAGAAGAATGTATAAAAACATTAGACATAGATTTTATGCCTGAGGCTATGTATTTGAGTCAAGATGAAAAAGTTTTAATATGTGTTAATCCTTCTAGAGGAATAGCACATATTAAATTACAATATAAATCTTCTTCTGTTTCTACTATCCTCGGCGCGAGGAAAGAGAAGAGTACTAGTACATTATCCGCAAATAATTTATCAGAAATCCCAGAATCATATCTAAAAGGCGCGTTGAATAGTTTAAAACAAACACATCCTGCGCAGTATGAGGTATTGAAAGACAGGGTGAAAAAATATTGTTTTACGCAAGAAGAAATGTATTCAGTAGGCGGGGTTACAGTCCTCGCAAACGGGGAAACCGCGCTTGTTATAGAACAAGATTTTAAAAATAAACTTGACGCGCTTGACGCAAAAACGCGCGAAGCGTTTTTGTATTTGCTGTTAGTCCACGAAGCAACCGAACTTTTAGCGCGGGATAAAAATGAAACAATTAAGCCTGATATAACAAGCGAGATAATAGCTTTTACGGAGGAAATTAAGGCGTATTGGTTATTAGAAAAATCTACGCGAGAATCGCTAATCAAAGCTACCGAAGAAATGGATCGAGGAGAACCAGACATAGATGATCGTTTTAGCCCAGTATTGAAATTTATGGAAGAACTTGGGCTAAAAAATTTAATAATAGATAAAAGTTTAATACAAATCGAATTATTTCTTAAAAATTATCCAGTGTATAAAAATGTTTTCGCTGATTTCCGTAAAGTAAGGCAAGCATTAAATAAAGTTACAGAGGAAAATAATAAATTATTGATAGAAGCGGCATTAGACGAGGAAGAAATAGCGTCTCTATTAGAAACCGAAGCCGGCGCGGATATGAAAATATTTTTAAAAAAATTATTTACAAAAATGGATGAGATAAAATACCGTCGAGGAGACAAAGACGAAAAACTCGTTATAGCAATAGACTGTGACTGGATACCGGAAGCAAGTAAATCATATTTTAAAGAAATACTAAAAGAATTAGAACAAATATCAAAGAGAAGAGGATTTG
The DNA here is from genome assembly GCA_000954095.1 of Candidatus Omnitrophus magneticus. Lineage (GTDB taxonomy): Bacteria > Omnitrophota > Gorgyraeia > Tantalellales > Tantalellaceae > Omnitrophus_A > Omnitrophus_A magneticus. Next base: position 6,358 of record JYNY01000023.1, read on the forward strand.
AGCATTTGGATATCATAATAGAAGAAGGAGAATATTTAGAAAAAGAAATATTGAAGAAACATAGCGGTAATTTGAGTAATGTCATAGTTTTAGCTGAAAAAGAGTCGTTAGCTGTTGGTTATTTTGACAAGCTTTGTCAAAATAGAGAAAAGAGCGGAGCGTTTATACTGGGAGTAGACATGAAAAATTTTTCTGACGCAGAATATTTGAAAGAAAAAGGCAAGCACAAAATAGATGATTTAAAACTATTTGAAATGATAAGTTTATCATTAGATTTATTTTCGCGAAGGAGTGAAGAAGCAATAAGGGCTTTAACGAGTGACGCTATCCGAATTGAAAAAGACGGGAAAGGGTATATCATTTTAATCCTAAAAGCAAGCGCGGTAGATTATAGAAAATTTCAAAACGAACTTGCCACGCGTCTTATGATGTTAAGGTCTGTATAAGTATTAAATATAAAGATAGCACTCCTTACGGCAGATAGCGCGGTAATGAGTGCTATTTTTACATTTCGACAATAGTAATATTTTTATTTTGATAAGAAATTTTTTCCCATTTAACGCGGGTTTCCCATGGAATAATACTGGAAGGTTTTATTTCAAATAAAATAAGATATCCTTTTGTCATGCCGAGGGTGTCTAGGTAGCGTGAAATCTGGTCTAGCCCGGGAGTGTATAATCTTTTGTGTAAATAGATTATTTGCATAGTATAATGCTTCCCTTGTCCAGACCAAAATTAAACAAATTTAAGGTGAAAAAAATTTTTAAGATTTCCACCTTATCTATTTTTTTCTTGTAAGATATACCTCCTTTTTCTGGTCTGTTTATTTTTGTAAACATAAATATAGTAGTAGTAAGTGTGGAGACTGTGTATAACTGTGTAACAGTTATACAAGTGATGGATGACAAGTTGTGGGTAACCGCTTTGGGGTTATCCACAATCTTGTCTCCAGAACGCCAGTATCCACACGTTCTTGGTTAATAATCTCAAAACCAGCCATCCGAGTAAACAGTATAAAATTTTTACGGTAAACTCAAAGAGTTTCCTTGTGATGGCTGGCAAAATTTTATCCCGTAATACACCTCCCATGGCGTTTGATAAT
>JYNY01000024.1 GCA_000954095.1 Candidatus Omnitrophus magneticus
TTATCAACTAGACGAGGAGGCAGTGTAAGCAAAGAAGCATATTATGTTATTTTAGGATTAAGGAAAGATTTTAAACGAGAAATATTAGGTGTTTATAATTTTCCGTCAGAAACAAAATCAGGAATGGGAACTATTTGCGATGACCTTAAAAAAAGAGGAATTAAGAGAGTTTTATTATGGGTTACGGATGGCGTGGCAGGCGTAGGAGAAGAAGTACAAAAGAGATTTTCATATACAAAAATACAACTTTGTATAATCCATAAAATAAGAAATATTTTAGAAAAAGTCCGTAAGGAAGATAAGGCGATTATTTTAGCAGATTTTAAACAAACATTTAACCCATCTTCCGCTATTCGAGACACAAGTTGGCTATTTTACTGGGTTTTAGGCAAAAGGTCGGCCCCACATTTATTAGGTTGATATTGAATTTTTGGTGGTGGCTGATTGGGAAGTTTTAGTTTAAGTTTATACAAAAGTAGCGCTATATCTTTTTCAGGATATGTATATCGGGGCAGAATAAGTTCTCTTCCATCGGTTGTTGGCAAATGTACATCTATCATTTGCATAGTTTTAAATTTTTCTAAGATTGCGCGTGGTGTAATACCCGGCGCATGCTGTTTTGCCTGTTGTTTTAATGTTATCTGAAGGCAATACGCCAAGAAAGATACAAAAATATGTGCTTCTATTCTATTGTCTAATTGATGATACACAGGCCTCAGATGAAGATCACTCTTAAGTTCTTTAAAGGCTTGTTCTATTTCAGTCAATAAAATATACCGTTGCCAAAGTTCTTCAGGTTCACCATCTTGTAAATTAGTTCGTAAAAGATATGTGCCTTCTTTAAATTGTTGTTCCCGAAGTTTTTCTCGATTTATTTTAAAAGTAAAAGTATCTCCCGAAATTTTTTCATTTTTCATTGGAATTCTTATATCTATAATATTCCATATTCTTCCCGCTTCTTTACGCGCTGTCCCTAATTTCATTAGTAATTCATCTCGTGTTATTTTTTTCATCTCTTTTAGCTCTTTTAGCCGTTCGTATAAATTGCGTAGTCTTCTTTGTCTCATTGACCTTTCTTT
>JYNY01000025.1 GCA_000954095.1 Candidatus Omnitrophus magneticus
AATTTACGCGCGGTAGCTACTGACAGCGCCTCAAGCCCAAAGACAGTTATAGCTGGCGCGACGGGCCTGATCATGACATCCTCTGACCATGGCGCGACTTTCGCTGGGGTGACTACCCATGGCCAGGATACTATGCTCATGGCTATAGCGACTGACAACGCCACCACCAGCACCTATGTAGCTGTTGGTATAAACGGTACAGTGCTCAGGTCAACCGACGGTGGTTTATCATGGTCGTTGAGGAGCTCCGGTGTTACCGCTAACCTCTACGGTGTAGCCTATTCCAGTGGTTCCGGCTATGTCGCTGTTGGAAGCGGTGGGACAAGCAACCAGTATATTGATGATGGAAAGATATGTAATTTTGGTTTTTAAGTCTTTTTCTTCTGTCCCTTTTCCAACTCTTAATCTTCTTCCTCTCTTACATTTTACTCTCTCTATTATATCCATCTCCTTGACACCCTTGTATGTAGTATATTAACCTAA
>JYNY01000026.1 GCA_000954095.1 Candidatus Omnitrophus magneticus
GAAAACACTACTGAAATATAATTTCCTTCTTTATTTAATCTATGCGCTAATTCATGTAAAAGTGTTGTTTTTCCAGTCTGCCTCGGCGCGTGGATGGCGAAATACTCTTCTTTTTCAATAAAATCAAATATTACACTCTGATTTCTTAATGGATCCAACATGTAATGTTTTTCAGGACGGCAGAACCCGGTTATATTAAAATATCTTTTACTTTTCATTTTAAAATTCCCTCCAAATAATTTTATAAATAAATATTTCTAGATTATAACAGATTGCGCGGGGAAAGAAAATAATAGAAAATAGCGCGATTCTAGTAGTCTCTAGAATTATTTCCCGCGCGCGGCATTGCAAAACGTGAGAAAAAGAACGTAAGCACTAAGCGGTTAGTAATAAACTTTTCTATATCCTTTAGAAAACATCATTCTGTCATTCCCGCGAAAGCGGGAATCCATAAGGGTTTTATGATGTTTTTGAAATGGTTATACCATATATAAATTCCTGCTTCATGGAAAATCCCAACGTTAATAATCAAGCTTGCAATTACCATCCGCTTAGTGAGAAAAAGAACAATTTCTCAAAACAAATTATTTTCGCCAAAAATTTTTACAAAAAAAAGAAATCCGCCTTTGACAACACATCAAAGACGGACTTCTTTTAAGGAGGTGTGCACATAAGTCTATTTTTTTATGTTGTAAAAATAATTCTAATAAAATAAAGATTCCTACACACAGTTTTTTTCATAGGGGGAAGGGTTCCCTTCCCCCTCTTGACGCTCGCCTTTCTTTATCCGGTTAACTTTTGTCGTGTCTTGCAAGTTGCTTGATTATGGGGCTCGCTGTCACCCCCTTGCCTAAGGTCTATTTTTTCTGTATCAAAGGAGAAGGGGAAATGTTCCCCTTCTCCTTTGTATCCTTTTCCCCTTTTAAGGTAGTTACGATATATACTCTACTTCTTCATCCGTCTTAAATAACTCACTCCCAACCCAAATAGTAGCGCGAGGGCCATTCCACCCGGGATTTCGGGAACCGGCGAAC
>JYNY01000030.1 GCA_000954095.1 Candidatus Omnitrophus magneticus
CAGTGATAACTGAAGGGAATATTTCTGATATAAGAATAGCTAAGGATAAATTAAATATTAAACCGGACAGCATATATTGTTTTGACCGTGCGTATACAGACCTTGAACTATGGAGTAATATTGACTTTTCTAAGAGTTATTTTGTGACTAAATTAAAAAACAATCTAAAATATACAGTTCTCGGACAGCATCTAGAGGCAATGAAAGACGGGATATTGTCTGATGAAAAAATAAAACTAGAAAATAAAAAATATGAAAAGAATTTAAGAATGATAAGATTTTTAGATGAAAAAAGTGACGAAGTAGTTAGTATTGTTACCAACAATTTTAAACTGTCAGCTAAAACGATCGTACAAATATATAAAACAAGATGGCAAATAGAAATATTTTTTAGATGGATAAAACAGAATTTACAAATAAAAACATTTTTGGGAACAAGTAAAAATGCGGTGATGAGTCAAGCCTGGATAGCGATGATATATTATTTACTTTTGACATATATAAAATACCAATCTAAATATGAAAAATCGTTATTTTATTTGCATAGGATAATAAAAGAAGCATTATTATCAAGGTTGACATTGATAGATCTGTTAAGCGCAACACCAGCCAGAATTTCTGATTTTAAAATTAAGGAATTTCAACTAGTTTTTTGGTGAAATAGTTTTATCGGACAGGATTGAAAATAATACGGAATTGAGCGTTCGCCAGCAATGCGAATTACTGGGGTTCAATCGGTCGAACTTATATTATCAGCGACAGGAAAAAGAACTTTTGGATGAACACCAGCTTCGCAGAGCAATCGACGAACAGTTCATGAAAGATCCATGCGGCGTTATTAAAATGATGAAGTATTTACGGCGTTTGGGGCATACCGCTGGGAAAAAATTGATTCGTCGGCTTATGAGGTCGATGAACCTAGTGGCGATCTATCCAAAGCCACGGATAAGCCAGAAACATCCGGAACACCGTATTTACCCGTATCTGCTGAGAGGTGTTGAGATTGTCCGAGTTAATCAAGTCTGGGCCACTGACATCACGTATATTCAGCTCGCCAGAGGGTATTGTTATCTAGTGGCTATTATGGACTGGTTCAGCCGTTATGTTCTTTCTTGGCGGCTTAGTAACACACTGGATGCGTCTTTTTGTGTGGAATGCCTTGATGAAGTTTTAAAAAAATATGGCAAGCCAGAGATATTTAACAATGATCAGGGTACACAGTTCACGTCGATGGAGTTTATCCAAAAGCTATTGGACGCAAATATTCGAATAAGCATGGATGGACGTGGCAGGGTCTTTGACAACATTTTTATTGAGCGTCTCTGGCGTACGGTTAAATACAGTAATATTTATGTTCATGAATATCCAACAATGAGAGACGCGCATGATGGCCTAAGGATATATTTTAATGGGTACAATACCGAAAGGCTTCATCAGTCTCTATATTATCAAACGCCATGGGAGGTGTATTACGGGATAAAATTTTGCCAGCCATCACAAGGAAACTCTTTGAGTTTACCGTAAAAATTTTATACTGTTTACTCGGATGGCTGGTTTTGAGATTATTAACCAAGAACGTGTGGATACTGGCGTTCTGGAGACAAGATTGTGGATAACCCCAAAGCGGTTACCCACAACTTGTCATCCATCACTTGTATAACTGTTACACAGTTATACACAGTCTCCACACTTACTACTACTATATTTATGTTTACAAAAATAAACAGACCAGAAAAAGGAGGTATATCTTACAAGAAAAAAATAGATAAGGTGGAAATCTTAAAAATTTTTTTTCACCTTAAATTTGTTTAATTTTGGTCTGGACAAGGGAAGCATTATAGTATTCTTTACTGAAATTTTTTTTAGTATTAGCCATTGCATACCTGCCTTTGTTTTTTCTTATTATTATACTTCTTTTCTATCTTACCTCAATCCTGTCCGATAAAACTATTTCACCAAAAAACTAGTTGAAATTCCTTAATTTTAAAATCAGAAATTCTGGCTGGTGTTGCGCTTAACAGATCTATCAATGTCAACCTTGATAATAATGCTTCTTTTATTATCCTATGCAAATAAAATAACGATTTTTCATATTTAGATTGGTATTTTATATATGTCAAAAGTAAATAATATATCATCGCTATCCAGACTTGACTCATCACCGCATTTTTACTTGTTCCCAAAAATGTTTTTATTTGTAAATTCTGTTTTATCCATCTAAAAAATATTTCTATTTGCCATCTTGTTTTATATATTTGTACGATCGTTTTAGCTGACAGTTTAAAATTGTTGGTAACAATACTAACTACTTCGTCACTTTTTTCATCTAAAAATCTTATCATTCTTAAATTCTTTTCATATTTTTTATTTTCTAGTTTTATTTTTTCATCAGACAATATCCCGTCTTTCATTGCCTCTAGATGCTGTCCGAGAACTGTATATTTTAGATTGTTTTTTAATTTAGTCACAAAATAACTCTTAGAAAAGTCAATATTACTCCATAGTTCAAGGTCTGTATACGCACGGTCAAAACAATATATGCTGTCCGGTTTAATATTTAATTTATCCTTAGCTATTCTTATATCAGAAATATTCCCTTCAGTTATCACTG
>JYNY01000027.1 GCA_000954095.1 Candidatus Omnitrophus magneticus
TTATATGATTGACCCTTTGCGCAACCAAAAAATCATATTCGATTTAATAGAGAAGACGCAATACTTCACAATCCACGCGCCGAGGCAGACTGGGAAAACAACACTTTTACATGAATTGGCGCATAGATTAAATAAAGAAGGAAATTATATTTCAGTAGTGTTTTCCGTAGAGTCCGCGGGGTATAGATCTATAACTGAAGAAATCGCGAATAAAAAAATTATTAATTCTCTTTACAGTTCAAGCGGCCAATATCTCAATAAAAAAAATTGTCCAATCCCGCCTGAAAAATATACTAAAGATTTAACATTAGAAAATTACTTAATAGATTGGGCTATTTCTCAAACTAAACCAATAGTTTTATTATTGGATGAAATAGATTCATTATATGACGATGTTTTAGTGTCAGTTCTTAGGCAGTTACGAAATGGATTCCAAATAAGACCAAAACGATTTCCTTCAACCGTGGCGCTTGTGGGATTAAGAGATGTTCGGGAATACAAAACAAAAGTTCGTCCGAGTGAAGTGTCTCTAGGCTCAGGCTCGCCCTTTAATATCAAAGCTGAATCAATTCTTTTGGGAACATTCACAAAAGAAGAAATAACTGAATTATACAGTCAGCACACAAAAGATACAGGGCAGATATTTTTAAAAGAAGTAGTAGATAGAATTTATGAATTAACCGGAGGCCAGCCGTGGCTGGTAAACGCTATAGCGAGAGAAATAGTAGTAAAAATATTAAACGAAGATTTTACAAAAAAAAATAACTCTAGATCATGTTGAATCCGCGAAAGAAAATATAATACAAAGACGCGACACGCATTTAGATAGTTTAATAGATAAACTGAAAGAGGAGCGGGTAAAAAATATAGTAAGCGCTATTATAAATGGAGACGGAGTTTTGTTTGACAACTATGACGATTCGCTTCTATATTGCCGAGATTTAGGGATTATAAGCGAAACAAAACCTATAAGAATAGCTAATGAAATATACCGAGAAATAATTCCGAGAGTTTTAAATAGAAATTTGCAGGATAGTATTGAAGAAGAAGGCGAAACTAAATGGTATATAAAATCCAACGGTAAACTTGATATGGATAACTTATTAAAAGCTTTTCAAGAATTTTACAGTGAAAATTCTGAAGTTTGGCTTGAAAGATTTGATTATAAAGAAGCAGGCCCGCATTTACTTTTAATGGCGTTTTTGCAGAGAGTAATAAACGGCGGCGGCAGGATAAATCGCGAAATGGCAGTTGGAACAGGACGAACTGATTTACTTATAGAATTTAACGGAGATAAATTTGTTTTAGAATTAAAGTTAAAAAGAATGCCGTCCGCGAGACAAAAAGGCTTAGATCAAATCTCCCGCTATCTAGACACCCTCGGCATGACTAAAGGATATCTTATTTTATTTGAAATAAAACCTTCCAGTATTATTCCATGGGAAACCCGCGTTAAATGGGAAGATATTTCTCATCAGAATAAAAATATTACTATCGTGGAAATGTGAGACAACTTGTTGTTTGATTTATAAATAAAAATAAAATTGGAGGAAATTTTAAAATGAAAAGTAAACGATATTTTAATACAACTGGTTTTTGTATGCCTGAAAGACATTATATGGTTGACCCTTTGCGCAACCAAAAAATCATATTCGATTTAATAGAGAAGACGCAGTACTTCACAATCCACGCGCCAAGGCAGACAGGAAAGACTACGCTTTTACATGAATTAGCGCATAGATTAAATAAAGAAGGAAATTATATTTCAGTAGTGTTTTCGGTAGAGTCCGCGGGGTATCGGTCTATAACTGAAGAAACCGCGAATTTAAAAATAATAAATTCTCTTTATGAATCATGCGAGTTATTTATTTCTAAGGAGTTATGGCCGAAAAAGTCGCTAGCAGATGAAAAGTGTTCTTTACAGACTTATTTAAATAATTGGGCGGGTTCTCAAAAAAAACCAATAGTTTTATTATTAGACGAAATAGATTCGTTATATGATGACGTATTAGTATCAGTGCTAAGACAACTACGTAATGGTTTTCAAGGAAGGCCAAAACATTTTCCATCAACCATAGCTTTAGTGGGATTAAGAGATGTTCGGGAATATAAAACAAAAGTCCGTCCGAGTGAAGTGTCTCTAGGCTCCGGTTCGCCCTTTAATATAAAAGCGGAATCAATTCTTTTAGGAACATGGACAAAAGAAGAAATAGCTGAATTATACAGTCAGCACACAAAAGATACAGGGCAGATATTTTCAAAAAAAGTAATAGATAGAATCTATGAATTAACCGGAGGCCAGCCGTGGCTGGTAAACGCGGTAGCGAATGAAATAGTGGAGAAAATATTAAAAAGTGATTACACAAAAAAAATAACACTCGCTCACGCGGAAGAGGCGAAAGAAAATCTAATCGCGCGCAGAGACACGCATTTAGATAGTTTATTAGATAAACTGAAAGAACCCAGAGTTAAAAACATTGTCAGTGCTATTATAAACGGCGATTCTCTTGTGTATGACAACTTCAATGATGATCTTAGGTATGTTATAGATTTAGGAATTATCCGCAAAGAAAAATATGACATAATTTTTTCAAATGAAATATACCGAGAAATAATTCCTAGAGTTTTAAACTTTTCTATGCAAGAAAACATTAGAGAAGAAGGCATGACTTCTTGTTACATAAAACCTGACGCTAAGCTTGATATGGATAAACTATTAAAAGCGTTTCAAAAATTTTATCGCCGTAATAGTGAACATTGGCTAGAAAGATTTGATTATAAAGAAGCTGGACACGGGCTTCTTTTAATGACCTTTTTGCAGAGAGTAATCAATGGAGGCGGCAGAATTGATCGTGAAATGGCGGTTGGCCGAGGACGAACAGATTTAACCATTGAATTCGCCGGCGATACCTTTGTTTTGGAACTAAAATTAAAAAGAGACAGCGATAGTAAAGAAGATGGCCTCGACCAAATTTCACGCTACCTTGACACACTCGGCATGACAAAAGGGTATCTTATTTTATTTGAAATAAAACCTTCCGGTATTATTCCATGGGAAACCCGCGTTAAATGGGAAAATGTTTCTCATCAGAATAAAAAAATTACTGTTGTGGAAATGTGAGATAGCTTATCGTTTGATTTATAAATAAACATGGAATGAATATGGAGGATTTTAAAAAATGAAAAGTAAACGATATTTTAATACAACTGGTTTTTGTATGCCTGAAAGACATTATATGATTGACCCTTTGCGCAATCAAAAAATCATATTCGATTTAATAGAGAAGACGCAATATTTCACAATCCACGCGCCGAGGCAGACCGGGAAAACAACACTTTTACATGAATTGGCGCATAGATTAAATAAAGAAGGAAATTATATTTCAGTAGTGTTTTCCGTAGAGTCCGCGGGGTATAGGTCTATAACTGAAGAAACCGCGAATAAAAAAATTATTAATTCTCTTTACAGTTCAAGCGGCCAATATCTCAATAAAAAAAATTGTCCAATCCCGCCTGAAAAATATACTAAAGATTTAACATTAGAAAATTACTTAATAGATTGGGCTATTTCTCAAACTAAACCAATAGTTTTATTATTGGATGAAATAGATTCATTATATGATGATGTTTTAGTATCAGTACTTAGACAGTTACGGAATGGTTTTCAAGGGAGGCCTAAACAATTCCCATCAACTATAGCTTTAGTGGGATTAAGAGATGTTCGGGATTACAAATTGAAAGTTCGTCCAGACGAAGCTTCATTAGGTTCAGGTTCGCCCTTTAATATAAAAGCGAAATCGATTCTTTTAGGAACATTTACAAAAGAAGAAATAACTGAATTATACAGTCAGCACACAAAAGATACAGGTCAAATATTTTCAAAAGAAGTAGTAGATAGAATCTATGAATTAACCGGAGGCCAGCCGTGGCTGGTGAACGCTATAGCTAATGAAATAGTAGTTGAGATTCTAAATGAAGATTACACAAAAAAAATAACACTCGCTCACGCGGAAGAGGCGAAAGAAAATTTAATCGCCAGACGCGACACGCATTTAGACAGTTTATTAGATAAACTAAAAGAGCCCAGAGTTAAAAACATTGTCAGTGCTATTATAAACGGGGATACTATTGTTTATGATAGTTTTAACGATGACTTAATATATGTTTTAGATTTAGGAATTGTTGCTGAAAAAAATAATGATATAGTATTTGCTAATGAGATATATAGAGAAATAATACCGCGTGTTTTGAATTTTTCCATGCAAAAAAATATTCGTGAAGAAGGGACCACTTCTTGGTATCTCAACCCTGACGGCAAATTAGATATGGATAAACTTTTGAAAGCGTTTCAAAAATTTT
>JYNY01000028.1 GCA_000954095.1 Candidatus Omnitrophus magneticus
GTTTTTGTAATTTCTACCTTTTTCTTTGATAATTGTTATTTCCACCCAGTTGACGATGAGACATACCATTTCCATACTTGTGGAGAATAAATTCGGGGTGCTTTCCAGAGTGGCTGGTCTGTTTAGCGGCAGGGGCTATAATATAGAAAGCCTCTCGGTGGGAGAGACCTTAGACCCAAAAGTGTCTGTTATGACGATTGTTACCAGGGGTGAAAACCATGTGATTGAGCAGATTACAAAACAGTTGAATAAGCTTATAGACGTAATAAAGGTGCAAGACCTTTTCGAGACAGATCATGTAGAAAGGGAGATGGTATTGATTAAGGTTTCCCCGAAGACGGAATTGAAATCAGAGGTTCTACGGCTCACAGAGATATTTAGAGGGCGGGTTATAGATTCGAGTCAAAAGACGTATACGATTCAGGTATCGGGCGACGAGAGCAAGATAGACGCCTTTGTTGAACTCATGAAACCCATGGGCGTAAAGGAGTTTGTGAGGTCAGGTAAGATAGCGATAGCTCGTGAGGCCATAAAAAGATAGATATAAATCAGCGATTCTCGGTGAAAATCCCTATAACCAGTTGGTTTAAAGGGAAGATACTCTCGCCGGGAATCGCTGTTCTACTTTGGCAAAGTCCTGTGCAAGTAGTTTAGTTTTTAGGCGTTACCAGGTTGCCGCTTTTTTATCTCAACGGTTTGATATTTGTTGTGCGTTTGCAACCTCCGCTCTATCCTTCGCAAAGCTACCTTTAACACCTTCACTAATAACAACAATTTTTGTCGAGGAGGTATTGTTTTTTGTCGAGGAGGTATTGTTTAGCCTGACATTCGATTCTTCAGCTTTCAGCTTTTGCTCAATACTTCTACCTTCTGTATTTGCTTGTTGCACATTATTTGCCGTCTGCATATCTGTTGTAGTACTACCTACACGCGCCCATACAGATACGTCGTTATTGTTATTATCTCTTAATGTGGCGTTAAATATTACATCATGTTCATTAGACTCAATAGAGTTGTAATCAATTCTTATGTTAGGAAGAAGATTGAGCTGCCTTCTTAAATTATCTGGTATTGGCGGGATTTGGCCATTGGAAGCCATTGCTGATTCAGCTAACAATATTGACGCCATATTCATGCTCGCATAGCTTTGTGCCTCAACTGTGTCGATTATGGGTCTCGGGTTACGCTTATTGCTATTAAGAATATGGCCCATAGTTCCGGGAGCATCTTGAGCCCATTTACCCTTATTTTTCAACTCAAATTGCTCATAAGATAACTGGCCTGACTCCGGGTTTAGATCATTAGGGGTAATCTGAACATATGAGATGGAATGTGATTTTAATTCGGCGAGCATCTCTTTAGTGTGAGCGGCTCCAATGCTTATAGCTATAGGGCTTGATGATTTCTTGTCAATCAGTTTCTCCGCTACATAATTCACCATTGTTAAACTCCGCTTAGACGCTACCTCAAAAAACCTCCTTGTTTTTAACATACCTTCTTTTATCTCTGGGTCTATCTGAGCGCTAACCTCTTCCGCTTTTTTCATTATTTCGTCAACTTGACGGATGATGGCTCGGGTCGTAATTTTACCTGGTTGTTTATCAGTCATTTGTTTATATTTCTCTCGTGTCCAGGGGTCGGTATTCAGCATGAGTTCCACCGCTTCATCAAGTTTTTTTTGCGTTATCAAGTCATTTATTTTACCAATTTGATCTTGACTATATGGGTATTTCTCTGCTATTGCGATAAGGTACCGAATTCTAGCGTTATTATCTTTATCAAGCTCGACGTCATATTCGGATTTCAGTTCAATACCGTACACCTTAATATCGGGATATATGAGCGTCATAAATTCAGGGGTGTTTATTTCTCCGTTTCCCAGCATCTTTTCTA
>JYNY01000029.1 GCA_000954095.1 Candidatus Omnitrophus magneticus
AAAGAAAGGTCAATGAGACAAAGAAGACTACGCAATTTATACGAACGGCTAAAAGAGCTAAAAGAGATGAAAAAAATAACACGAGATGAATTACTAATGAAATTAGGGACAGCGCGTAAAGAAGCGGGAAGAATATGGAATATTATAGATATAAGAATTCCAATGAAAAATGAAAAAATTTCGGGAGATACTTTTACTTTTAAAATAAATCGAGAAAAACTTCGGGAACAACAATTTAAAGAAGGCACATATCTTTTACGAACTAATTTACAAGATGGTGAACCTGAAGAACTTTGGCAACGGTATATTTTATTGACTGAAATAGAACAAGCCTTTAAAGAACTTAAGAGTGATCTTCATCTGAGGCCTGTGTATCATCAATTAGACAATAGAATAGAAGCACATATTTTTGTATCTTTCTTGGCGTATTGCCTTCAGATAACATTAAAACAACAGGCAAAACAGCATGCGCCGGGTATTACACCACGCGCAATCTTAGAAAAATTTAAAACTATGCAAATGATAGATGTACATTTGCCAACAACCGATGGAAGAGAACTTATTCTGCCCCGATATACATATCCTGAAAAAGATATAGCGCTACTTTTGTATAAACTTAAACTAAAACTTCCCAATCAGACACCACCAAAAATTCAATATCAACCTAATAAATGTGGGGCCGACCTTTTGCCTAAAACCCAGTAAAATAGCCAACTTGTGTCTCGAATAGCGGAAGATGGGTTAAAATTGACAACAAGGTCGAGAAGGTGCTGTTGACCGAGGTTGATGTTAAGAAGCGAGGGGGCTCTCTGAGACTGATTCTTCGCGGGAAGAATTTGGCCAACATGGACGGATATGGACTGGATAGTGATGGGACTGAGTATGTGTCCGCCAAATTAAGGTTTTTTGTTGGCACTGTATAATTTTTTGTGTCTAAAGTGGTTAAGTAGGAATGAACGTAAAATAAAAGACCCCATTCTTTTATACAAAAAAATGGGGTCGAAAAAAAATT
>JYNY01000038.1 GCA_000954095.1 Candidatus Omnitrophus magneticus
AAGGATATCTTATTTTATTTGAAATAAAACCTTCCGGTATTATTCCATGGGAAACCCGCGTTAAATGGGAAAATGTTTCTCATCAAAATAAAAAAATTACTGTTGTGGAAATGTGAGATGTTTTCTAATCACTAGGAGGAGAGTAGTAACCCTTTCTATATAATTTAAAAAATTTTGGCTTGCCGGAATGGTAGGAACAAATGCAGTTTTTCTGGTAAATACAAAAAAAGAGGATGGGCATAATACCCATCCTCTTTTTTTCCAAACCACTTGCATTCAAAAACTCTACAATTACGCCGCGATGATGATTGATTCGTAATTTTTCATTTTTTCTACAATGTCTTTATAATTTATTTTTCCTATTGGTTTAAATATAAATGCCCGTAAGATCCCCTCTATTTGTTTTACAACACCTAGATTTTTAGGCACTTCGCAATTATTCGCGGACATTTCTATTACTACTCTAAATAATTCTGACACAATTCCTTCCCCTTCCATCTGGACATATAACGGCGCTTGTTTTTCATCATTGAGCAAGTCTTTATCTTCGTCTGTAAGCTCTATATGATTTGTGTCTCCTATAGCGATTTTAGTTACGTCTATATTAGCGCCAAACGTGTCCTGCATTATTTTTATTGTATCAGAAAGAGAAATACTCCCAGACTGATTCACCAAATTAACATTCGCTTTCCAGAGATACGCCCCAAGCCCTGAATATTCAAGCGCTTTATCAAGTTTATCCACAGTTATATTGCTGTCAAAAATATTTACTTGAATAAACTTTGACGCTTGTTCCGCGTTTAATCCCATGTCTCTTATAGAATTCGCGATAAACCTTAAATCAGCGAGACTCTCTGCTGTAAGGCTTATGAATAACGCTTTTTCATCGCGTGATGCCTTTTGAATCAGTCCGCGCGCTGGTTCTGTCATAGAAGACACATTCGGCACAACCTCCGCGTGAATCTTATTGATTTCCATATCATAAACACTTTTATATAAAAGCCCTAAAGATTCCAATGGAAGTGTTCTAGCGTAAACACCCGAAACACCCTTTAATTCTTCAGTTGAGAGACGCGCGATTTTTTCAGGTGTTAACTCTCCACCTAATTTTAAGCGCAACATATCTTCAGTTAATCGCGCGGTAAAATCTTTAATCAGCGCCTCAAATTTAGTAACATCAATCGCGCCGGTAGTTTTGTCTACCATTTCACTAAGCGCATATTCATCAAGTAACGCGCAGACTGTGTTTTTTTATTTAAACTTAAAGCGATAGTTACTGGTGAATTTGATATCTGCATAAGAGAATTGGCTATTTGACCGTTAAAAGAATTATTTTTTAAAGAAGAAATAACATACATCCCGTATGACAAATATTTTAAAACATTATTATCTATAGCCATTTTTATAACCTTCTTTACTTACGATTGGCCGCCGCGAAATAAAGCTTTTTATCCGCGCCTAAAAAAAAGGCGCGGATAAAAAGCTATTTTTCTAACATATAAAATTCACAAAAAAAAATAAAAAAATTTATTTTTTTTATTTCACGGCGGCCAATCGTTAAAAAAAATCACAGAAACTACGTAGCGCGAATTATTTCACGCCTAACTTATCCCCGACTTTTCCAACAAGATCTTTTCCGGGAGTAAGCGTCTTTCCACCGATATTCCATTTCGCGGGGCAAACCTGCGCGGGATTATCATTCACAAATTTAAAAGCCCTGAATTTTCTGAGTAATTCATCAGAATTTCTTCCGACCGGATAATAATTTACTTCCGTTGAAACTATTTTTCCAGATGGATCAATTATAAAAGTACCCCGGTAAGATAAACCCGTAACCGCGTCATAAACTCCTAAATTTTTTGAAAGTTCATGAGTGGGGTCAGCGGCCATAGGATACTTAACGCCTGATAAAAGTTTTTCATACGACTGCCACGCCATATGCACAAAATGCGTGTCGGTACTGACTGAAATAATTTCAGCGCCTTCTTTTTTAAATGTGTCGTATTTTTCTCCAATATCCGCTAATTCCGTCGGGCAGACAAAAGTATAATCAGCCGGATAAAAGAAAAGAATAAGCCATTTACCGGACTTTAAAATATCGGATAATACTATTTTCCCAAAATCTTTTTTCTCAGGTAAATACGCTTCCATTGTAAAATCCGACAATATTTCACCAATCCCAGACGCTTTCTTTGTTTCAACTGTCATTTCCATAAAATACCTCCAAAATAATAAAAATAATTCCTTACAAAATTAGACTAATTTAAGTTAATGATACCGTCGCCGCAGTCTGAATAAAAGTCCTTTTTGCCAGCTCCCCGTCAATCAATAAAATTCCATGCCCGTTATCGCCAACTAAATTTAATTTTTGATAAATATCAAGAGCCGCGGCTTCTTCCTCTACCTGTTCCGTAACAAACCATTGAAGAAATATATCTGTCGCCCTGTCTTTTTCCGCATTAGCCAAAAACGATAATTCATTAATTAACGCTGTCACTTTTTTTTCATGTTCGATTGTTTTCTTAAAAAGATCCGCGGGTGAAGAAAATTTTTGGTCAGGGGCATCAACCGCGAAAAGAGAAACTTTCGCGCCTTGATGATTTAAATAATCAAAAAATTTCTGCGCGTGCGTTAACTCTTCCTTAACCTGCACAGAAAACCAATTCGCCATTCCGCTTAATCCTTTACTAAACGCGTAAGAAGACATTCCCAAATAAAGATACGCTGAAAAAATTTCTTTATTGATCTGATTATTTAAAGCTGCCGCCATTTTATCTGATATCATAATTTCCTCCTTAGTATCTTTTTATATAAAAAACAATCCGTCACAAATACCACCAGCAAAAAAAATTAATCTATCGCCTCAAACATATCCTTACCCACACCGCATTCAGGGCATGTCCAATCATTAGGCAATTTTTCAAACGCGACTCCCCCGTTTTCTTTAGGGTCATAAATATATCCGCATACTGTACACTTATATTTTTTCATAACGCGCTCCTCCCCTTGTTAAAATTTGATATATTTTTTTTTATATTCTTCCAATAATATTACGGCAGAATCTTTACATTGTCCGCAAACCGTGCCTAATTTAGTGTGTTCTTGCAGTGCCTCATATGTCCTTACGCCTTCTAAAACCGCGTGTTCTATTTCCTCATCAGTCACATTCATGCACTGACATATAATTTTTGTGGTTTCTTTCCGCGTTTTTTCATGCATGCCGTTACGTTCGTAATAATCATTTATAGCGGCACGCAAGGCTTTATCGCCTAAAACAGAACAATGAATTTTATGTTCCGGAAGCCCGCCTAAATCATCCATAATATTTTCAGGTGATATTTTGTAAGCCGCGTCAAGAGTCATACCTATAACTTTTTCAGAAAGAATAGAAGTACTCGCGATAGCACTCGCGCATCCGTAAGTCTTCCATCTGCAGTCAGTTATAATGTTACGCGCTTTATCAACTTTAATATAAAAAATCATTTCATCGCCGCACTTTATATTGCCAACCTTCCCTTTCCCGTCATATTCAAATTCTTTTTCATTGTACAAAATATTTTTAGGGTTCATAAAATGTTCTTTTAATTTATCGGAATATACCCAATCCATTTTTATCCCTTCGCGTATGCTGTTGACATTTTCCGCAATTTCTCTATTATAGGCGGAAATTTTTTTAAAACATACTCAACATCTTCCATAGTGTTATCTTTTCCAAGACTGAATCTTATTGAACCATGCGCTTTCTCTGCCCCTATACCTGTGGCAAGTAAAACGTGCGATGGATCTAACGAACCGGAAGCGCAGGCAGAACCTGTAGAAACCGCGATCCCTTCCATATCTAAATATAAAAGAACCGCTTCGCCCTCAACTCCATCAAAAGAAACATTTAATGTCCCCGGTAAAGAATCATCTATATGGCCGTTAAAATAAATATCTTTAATAGTTTGAGTTATTCCTTCACGAAGCCTTTGTTTAAGCTTTTTAAGCTTTTCAGATGAAGGTGCCATTTCTGTCTTAAGCATTTCTATCGCCTTAGCCATACCGATTATACCTAATGTGTTTTCAGTGCCGGCTCTACGGCCTTTTTCCTGATGCCCTCCGCGTATCATCGGGCAAAACGGCGCGCCCTTACGAACATAAAGAGCGCCTACTCCCTTAGGCCCATAAAATTTATGAGCTGACATAGTTAAAAAATCCACTTTTAAATCATTAACATTTACAGAAACTTTTCCTACAGCCTGCACTGCGTCCGTATGCACTAAAACGCCTTTATCATGGGCGCTTTTAGCTATCTCTTTTATATCCATCAAGGTGCCGATTTCGTTATTAGCCATCATAATTGATACTAATCCGGTATTTTCAGTAACCAAATTTTTAAGATGAGTCAAATCAACTTTCCCGCTGGAATCAACATCAGCGTATCTAACGGTTGTCCCGCGTTCGCGCAAACATTCAACCGTCCGCAAAATACAAGGATGTTCAACATTAGAAGTAATTATTTCCTTTGGTTGTTTTAGGGAAACACCGCAACAAGGACATTGGCAGGCATAAATATTAAGTACAGTGTTATTCGCTTCTGACCCTGAACCCACAAAAATTATTTCATCAGGATTCGCGCCTATAAAACCAGCAACTATCTCACGGGCGTTTTCAATATGCTTGCGTGCTAATCTTCCAAAATAATGAAAACTTGAAGCGTTTCCAAAATATTCCATCCCCTCTATCATTGCCTTTTTAACTTCAGGATGAATAGGAGTAGTAGCATTATGATCCATATAAACATAACGTTCGGGCATCTTTAATCTCCCTTCTTATATTTCAAATTTACTATCAACAGCCGCAACAAAATTTGAAATTATAAATTCCTCCCGAATAAATTTTTTATCATGCCATTATACGGATATATAAAAAAATGTTAAGTAATAAATATTTTTTAGGATTGGACAGAAATTTATTATGGACTAACACTCAACCATACGCCGTATGCTAAGTCCAGCTTTTTCTATAATATCTTGTCCGATAAAAATTTCATGGCGGTTTGTTCTTAGGCAGGCTAATACCTTATCCAACGTAATACGCTTCATATTTATACAATGCGCTAATTCAGAAGCTAAATAAAAATTTTTTCCCGGATTATCTTTTGCTAAACGATAAATCATTCCTTCTTCCGTGCCTATAATAAAGTCCCGCGCTTTCGCATTAGCTACATATTTACTCATCCCGCCTGTAGAAAGGACTTTATCTGCCAACTCGGTAATTTCAGGACGGCACTCGGGATGAACCAGAACCTCGGCGTTCGGATAAAGTTTCTTTTTTTCCAAAATATATTCAGACAAAATTTTAGCGTGGCTGGGGCAATATCCATGCCAAAATATAAATTTTCTTTTAATTTGAGAAGCTGTATAAAGAGCCAAATATTTGTCCGGCACAAAAATTATTTCATCATCTTCTTTAAAAAATTTTTCAACTACTTTAATAGAATTAGCTGATGTACAGCATACATCACTTTCAGCTTTAACCTCGGCTGAAGAATTAACATAACAAATAACTTTAGCGTTAGGATGCTTTTTTTTCAAAGCCCTTAGTTCCTCGCCGGTAATCATATCAGCCATAGGGCATCCGGCTTCTTTATCAGGGATAAGAACTGTTTTTTGAGGAGAAAGGATTTTAGCGGTTTCCGCCATAAAATAAACCCCGCAAAAAATAATAATATCCGCTTTTGTTTTTGACGCTTCAACACTCAACCCCAAAGAATCGCCGTTATAATCAGCTATATCCTGTATTTCAGGCAATTGGTAATTATGCGCCAAAATTACCGCATTTTTCTCTTTCTTAAGTTTTTGTATTTCATCAACAATATTCATAACCGCCTTCTTTCTCTTATCGCGTTATTTAGTTGGAAAAAATTTTTCTATTATACCGCCGCCAACAACTTTATCGCCATCATAAAATACAATTGACTGTCCCGGAGTAATTGATAATTGCGGCTCATCAAAAACAACACGGGCTCTAGCATTATCTTCTTCAATAAAAACACTAGCGCGAGCTGATTTACTGCCATAACGAATTTTAGCAAAAACTTCCATCGGAAAATTATCAACTAAAAAATTTAAACTGCCGGCTACTAATTCCTTAGAATAAAGGCTCTCTTTTCCGCCAACTATTACAACATTTGTTTCATGGTCTATCTTTACAACATAAATAGGCGTACCCGCGGAAATACCAAGCCCTGTTCTCTGGCCCAAAGTATAATTGATAATCCCTTTATGCCTGCCTAGAATTTTTCCATTTAAATCAACAATATCCCCTTCTATGGCCGCTCCGGTTCTAGCGATAACAAAATCCTTATAAGATGTCCCATCGGGAATGAAGCAAACATCCTGACTTTCCGCTTTAAAAGCAACAGGAATATTATTTTTTTCAGCGATTTCCCTAACTTCATTTTTAGTATAATCCGCCAAAGGAAATAAAATATTTTTCAAATATTCTTTTTTGACGCAGTACAAAAAATATGTCTGATCCTTTTTCGCGTCCTTGGGACGTTTCAAAAAAAAATTATTATTCTCTTCAGAAATCGCGGCATAATGCCCGGTAGCAAGATAAAAAAAACCCATTTGACGGGCATAATCCATTAATTTTTTAAATTTCAAATGCTTATTACATTCAACGCATGGATTAGGGGTCATGGCAATTGAATAACGTGAAACAAAATTTCTTATCACGAATTCTTCCATCTCACGTGAAAAATCTAAAACATAATGAGGAATATTAAGATGACGCGCAACTTTTTTCGCATCTTCAATGGCACTCATTCCGCAACACTTGCTCTCATAGATATTATCGGACTTTACGCCTAAACACATCGTGACTCCGACAACATCGTATCCATCTTTTAACAAAAGATATGCGGCTATAGACGAATCCACCCCGCCGCTCATAGCAACTAAAACTTTTTTGTTCATTATATTTTTATCCGAAATTTTTGTAATCACCAAGACTTCTAAAATAGCCCGCGATATCCCGCCCTAAAAAACTACGCGGTAAAAAATATCCGCATCTTTACCATTTTACAAAATTTGATAATATCATAAAAAACGTTGCTATTTCCAGCCAAAAAAATATTTGTGATATACATATGCTTGAAATATCAAAATTTTATAGTATTTCTTGTCCATGGCAAATAACACTAATCCGTTGCTCTAATTCCGCCGTCTATTATTAAGAATAGATGGCTCCGTCAATTGCTAAAGAAGCAATTGTTCTCGTATGGCCCGCGTCAAATTTTATAAAAAATTTATTCTTTCCAACCCATAAGTGTTCCATAACTTTTAAGACTATTATGGTCAATTTTTCGAAATTTATAGACAATTTAAGGTTTGACAAATATTTATATATTTGTTACTATCTCTACACTTTTGTGTAAATTTTGCGTAATCTCTTTTTCAAAAAATAAAGCGTGACCATACCATTATGAACAAAATTATTATAAATATTTCAAAAAAAATCTCAGAATTATTTGATATTATTATTGGAATGTTTTCGAATGACATTGGTATAGATCTTGGCACTGCCACTACTTTAGTTACTTTAAAAAATGAAGGAATTGTTTTGTGTGAACCATCTGTTGTAGCAGTGGAAGCCGGCACATCAAAAGTTTTAGCTGTAGGCGAAGAAGCTAAAAGAATGCTTGGTAGAACTCCCGGAAATATAGTGGCAATAAGGCCTCTCAGAGATGGCGTAATAGCTGATTTTGAAATCACGGAAAGCATGCTTAGATATTTCATTAAAAAAGTTCAGCCGTCAAAACGATTAGTACGGCCGAGAATTGTTATAGCTGTTCCGTCCGGAATTACTGAAGTAGAAAGGCGCGCGGTTAGAGACTCCGCGTTACATGCGGGAGCTAGAGAAGTTTATATGATAGAAGAACCTGTTGCCGCGTCTATCGGTGTCGGTCTTCCGATTCATGAGCCTTCCGGAAATATGGTTATAGATATCGGCGGCGGAACAACTGAAATTGCTATCATTTCTCTTGCCGGTGTTGTTTTTTCGAAATCAATACGTATCGGCGGCGATGAACTTGATGACGCGATTATCAATTATTTGAAACGAACATATAATCTTTTAATCGGAGAACGCACTGCTGAAGAAATCAAAATAAGTATCGGCTCCGCATATCCTCTGGATGAAGAAATTACAATGGAAGTTAAAGGACGGGATCTTGTCGCCGGCTTGCCAAGAAAAATAAATATAACCAGTGTTGAAATTCGTGAAGCATTATCTGAACCTATCGTACAAATAATTGAAGCGATAAGAATCACATTAGAAAGAACCCCTCCTGAACTTTCATCAGATCTTTTAGAAAAAGGTTTAATTTTAGCCGGAGGAGGCGCCCTTCTTCGCGGACTTGATAAACTCATTTCCGAAGAAACAGGGCTTCCTGTCCATTTAGCTGATGATCCAATGACCGCGGTTGTTTTAGGAACAGGTAAAGTTCTTAATGAATTAAAATATCTTAAAAAACTCGCGGTCGCGCCTAGATTACAAAAATAAATTTATCTCGTTCTCTAACCGAATTTGATGCCGTGTGCCTACTAGAATATTATTCAATAATAAACTAATTTTTACAATAATCGCGTGTCTTTCTATTATAGCAATGCTGTATATATTTCCTTCCTCTATTTCAAACTTTAGAAACCTCACAATAAAATTTGTCAGCTCTCCTTTTTATTTTTATAAAACCGTTACAAACTATTTTTTAAGTAAAGGCTTATTACTTAAAGAAAACTCTGAACTAAAAAATAAAATAATTGAACTTAATTTAGAAATCGAGCAATTAAAAACTATGAATGAAGAAAATATCCGATTAAAAAATATGCTTGATTTGAGAAAAGATATAGGATTTTACACAATTTCTTCCAGAATTATTGCCCGGGACCCTAATTCATGGAATAACGTTTGCATCATTGATAAAGGGAAAAATGATGGAATCGTTGAAAACTCCGCTGTTTTATCCCATAAAGGCCTTATAGGAAAAGTCATAGAAACACACACATCCACAAGTTTTGTTATTCTTCTTACACATCCCGCATTTCGCGTCGGCGGATTTATTGAAAAAAATAAAGCGCATGGAGTAATCTACGGCACTGGTGAAGGCCTATTACGAATGGAATATTTGCCCATAGATTCTGAAATAGAAAAAGGATCAATAGTCTCAACTTCCGGCCTAAGCCGTATTTTTCCTAAAGGATTAGCTATAGGAAAAATAATTTCAGCGCGTAAAAGCAAAACCGGTCTTTACAAATACGCTTTAATTGAGCCTTCCATAGGATTCTTTGATTCAGAGGAAGTCTTATGCGTAAGCCCTAAAAATTCGCAATCTGATTACCCCCCAAAAAAAATGGATAAAACAACTTATGCGGAGCTATGACGATATTGATAATTCACGAATAAATTATGTCATTTTATTACTGATACTATCGGTATCTCTTATACTCAAAAATTCACACGCGTGGTGTATAGGATTTTTGCCGGATATACCGTTACTAATAATTATTTTTTTATCTATTTTTCATGGGATAATTCCTGCTCTTTACGCTGGGCTATTAGTGGGAATAATAAATGGCGTACTCTCTCTTTATTTTTTAAACGTAAATGTCGCTATTTATCCCATCGTTGCTTGTATAACAGCTTTTCTCGCGGAAATATTATACAAACAGCAGGCGTTTGTTCAAGCGGCTCTTACATTGCTCGCATTATTGATTATTTATTTATGCCAAAGTATTTACTTAGATTTTCATTTAAACAACAAATTTAATATATGGATTATTTTTTCAGCTAATTGGCGCGTCATAATTACAACTGTATTTTTCGCGCCATACTTTTTTCAATTTTTAAACGATGTACAAAATAGAGACTAGAATAGAAATATACATACGCGTTCTCGCTGTTATATTTTTCTTTCTGATAACAGGCCTTTTTTACACGCAAATAATAAAATATAATTTTTATAAAAGGCTTTCCGAGGGAAATCACCTACGTATAATGCCCTTACGTAGCGCGCGCGGAACTATATACGACAAAAACTGTAAAATAATCGTTAAAGATATTTTAAGTTTTAATGTTTCAATTGTATATAAACGAGTAACAAACTTTAAAGCCCTTACAGTTGTCCTTTCAAATGTTTTCAACTTACCTCAGACAAAAATAGAAGAAACTTTAAACAAATGTAAAAAATCTCCTTATTTTCCAGTTACTATTATTAAAGGAGCTGATATAAAAAAGGTTATACAATTTGAAGAAGTTTTATCAAATTATCCGGGAATAGAAATTGAAGTTACTCCTCTACGCGAATACCCTAGTGATAACACAGCCTCTGGAATTATAGGATTTTTAGGGCTTATAAACCGAGAAGAATTCACAAAATTAAAACATTACGGATATATAATTGATGATTTTATGGGAAGAGCCGGTATAGAAAAATATTACGATAATTACTTAAGAGGCTCCCACGGCGGAAAAGAAACTGAGATTGATAATAGAGGACGTGAAACAAGAATACTGGGATATCAAGAACCTGTATCGGGTAAAGATATTTATCTTACTATAGACGCGGATTTACAAAAATTTTGTGACAATTTAATGAACGGGAGTAATGGTTCTATAATAGTGATGGAGCCCTCAACAGGCGCTATTCTAGCTATGTCCAGCGCCCCTGATTTTTTCCCGGGTGTATTCACGGATGATACTAAAAAAAGTTCTGTCTTAGGACTATTAAAAGACAAAGAATCCCCGCTTCTTAATCGAGCCATTAGCGGCGCGTACCCTCCCGGTTCAATATTTAAACTAGTTGTCGCAAGCATGGCTTTAGAAAAAAAAAGAATTACTCCGAATACAACCGTGGTTTGCGGCGGAACTTTTCAAGTTGGAAAACATACGTTTCATTGTTGGAACAAGGACGGCCACGGACCGCAAAATATCTCTGATGCTATAAAAAATTCATGTAACATTTTTTTTTACAGAATAGGATTTTCCTCTGATGTGGATGAAATAGCTGACTACGCCAAAAAATTCGGATTTGGAAACATTACAAATATTGATCTCCCTAGTGAATCAAAAGGAGTACTGCCTACACGCAAATGGAAATTAGCCCGATGGAAAGACAACTGGTACAAAGGCGAAACAGTTAATTATGCCATAGGACAAGGGTATCTTATGGTTACTCCGATTCAAGTTGCTCGAATGATGTCCGGATTCGCGAATAGAGGCTATATGGTCAAACCTTATATCGTCAGTAAAATAGGAAATACCTCAGTAAAAAAAGAAATGAAAACAGAAATCGGAGTATCAAAAAATACTTTAGACATTGTGATAAACGGCATGAAACGTTGTATCAATGAAGAAGGTGGAACAGGCGCGATAGCTAAACAAAAAAACTTTATAGTAGCCGGAAAAACAGGCACAGCTCAAAATTCTAAAAAACGAAACCACGGATGGTTCGCGGGGTTCATGCCGGTAGATAAACCTAAAATATTAGTTGTTGTCTTTGACGAATACGGCGCGCGGGGCGGACATTATGCCGCCGGTGTCGCTGGAGAAATTTTTAAAGAAGCAATAAGGCTGGAAATAGTAAAATAATCCCAAAAAACTAAATTTCGCTGGTTAATGCGCGCGAAACAATAATTAACTTCTCAACTGTTTTTCAGCGTCAACAATATCTCTATTAATCAAATCTATTACTTTTTTTATTCTTTCCTGAAAACTAAAACTGATTTTTATTTCTAATATTTCTTTCAATATTTGTATACTCATACGAAAATACCTTATAACCTCACCTTCATCAACATCAGATAGCCGCATAATATGTTCGAAATTTTCACCTTTCATCCATGCCGTAAGTATCGGGCTTAAATGAAAATAATAAATTTTACTTAAAGGAGAAATCCCGGCATTTATCTCTTTTCTATGAACCTTATGAATAACTTCTTCAGTTGTCTCGGCTAAATGCCTTATATCCTTTGATATTTTAGGCAACACCATACCTTTACGCGGCTCAAAAACTAGCGCCAATATAAGTATCCCGAGCTCTATTTCAGTAAGATGTTCAATCAATCCTATTTCATAAAGTTCAGTGAAAGATAATTCATAACCATATATATTGCTTGCGAATTTTCCTTTATCAGTAAGGCTGTTCCCTTCAATATACCCGAGGTCTTTTAATACTTTTATTTTTGACTTAATACTAAATATGGCGCGTTCCTGATATTTTATTTTTTCCTGAAAACAATGAAACGACAAAGGATATATATCATAAAGTTTTTCGCCATATTTTTCGTAGAGATTTAAAAGTGTCGCGTAAGAAGCGTTGAATCTACTTTTTACTTTTTCAGGCTGACTGTAAATAATTCTTTTAAGATCTTCATCCGCTATTTGATGAGGATTAACCTTTATGTAAACAAAACCTTCGGTATCGATTCCCCTACGGCCGGCTCTCCCTGCCATCTGATAAAAATCACGCGTTTTAAGATTAGTATGAAACTTACCGTAAAATTTTCTTATCTCGTCAAAAACAACTGTACGCGCAGGCATATTGATTCCCAACGAAAAAGTTTCAGTAGTAAAAATAATTTTTATCAGCTTAGACGTAAAAAGCTGTTCAATAGATTCTTTCAGCGTGGGAAGCATTCCCGCGTGATGATACGCTATCCCTCTTTCTATAAAAGGAATCATATTAACCGCGCTCTTTTCATTTAATAAATCAAATCGCGCTAAAAGAGTAAAAAATTCCTGAGTGATTTTTTTCTTTTCTTCTTCTTCTAAAAAATTAAAATTAAATATTTCATTCGCCAATTGTTCACATCTTTTTCTGCCAAAAGCAAAATAAATACAAGGAAGCCTATTTTTTTCAGACAAATCCCTGATAATAGTAATAAGCCTATTTTGTTTTAAATGAACATCATAATCCGGAATATTTTTGCGTTTTTTATTTTTTTTAGTAATCCTCATAAGACTGGCCAATTCATGAAACTTATCTAATATTTTATTTTGGCATTGATATAAAAAATGGAGCGGCACCGGCCGGTTATTTTCTTCTACAATCTTTAAAGGTCTTTTATGAATTGCCTGTAGCCACCCCGCGAATTCATCAATATTCGGAATTGTCGCGGAAAGAGCGAGTATCCTCATATGACGCGGAAGAAATATAAGTGATTCTTCCCATACTGTCCCGCGTTCGTAATTATCAATATAATGTATTTCATCAAAAATGATCCACGAATAACTACTAAGGCTTGCCTCATTCCCTAATATTTTATTTCTAAAAATTTCAGTGGTCATAATTAAAACCTGCGCGTCGGGATTAAGATTCACGTCGCCGGTTATTATTCCTATTTTATCTTCCTTATAAATAGCCTTAAAATCTCTATATTTTTGATTAGAAAGGGCTTTGATGGGAGCGGTATATATGACTTTTTCGCCGCGCGCTAAACATTCATTTATGACATATTCAGCTATTACGGTTTTTCCCGCGCCGGTCGGCGCTGAGACAATAACAGAAATTCCTTGTTTTATGTATTCTATAGACTCTTCTTGAAATTTATCATATATCATATTTTCTATTTTAGAGTAATATTTTAAAAATCGCAAATTATACTTTACCATCTAAAGTAGTTTTTTCTTTTTTTGAAATAAATTTCTGATAGAATAAGAAAAATACACGCGCCCATAGCTCAGCTGGATAGAGTAACTGGCTTCGAACCAGTAGGTCGCAGGTTCAAGTCCTGCTGGGCGCGCCAAATTTTTTATCCTACAAAAAATTTTAGTGATTTTTTTCAATTTTCTGTTTATTCACGATATCTGTTATAATCTAAAAAAAATTGTAAGTTACGCGACTCATTAGTAAAAATATCAGCGCGCCACACGCGCCATTTAAAAAAATACGGAGGCAATTTAATGAAAAGTAAACGATATTTTAATACAACAGGTTTTTGTATGCCTGACACGCATTACATGATAGACCCGCTAAGAAATCAAAAAATTATTTTTGATCTTATTGAAAAAAAACAATATTTCTCAATCCACGCGCCGAGGCAGACTGGGAAAACAACACTTTTACATGAATTAGCGCATAGATTAAATAAAGAAGGAAATTATATTTCTACAGTTTTTTCAGTAGAAAACGCGGGATATAAAAGTATTCCTTTGCCGGAGGCAATGCGCACAATAATTGAAAGTTTATATGAAGAAAGCTCAAAATTTTTACCAAATAGCGAGTTGCCGCCAAAACTTACAGGGTATAAAAAAAGTCATAATTTATTATATATGTATTTATCTGCTTGGGCAAAGCAGATGGAAAAACCTATAGTTTTATTATTAGATGAAATAGATTCACTATACGATGATGTCTTAGTATCAGTACTTAGACAGTTACGAAATGGATTTCAAATAAGACCAAAACGATTTCCTTCAACCGTGGCGCTTGTTGGATTAAGAGATGTTCGGGAATACAAAACAAAAGTCCGTCCGAGTGAAGCGTCATTAGGCACAGGCTCGCCCTTTAATATCAAAGCTGAATCAATTCTTTTAGGGACATGGACAAAAGAAGAAATAACAGAATTATACAGCCAGCACACAAAAGATACAGGGCAAGTATTTTCTAAAGAAATGATAAATAGAATTTATGAATTAACCGGAGGCCAGCCGTGGCTGGTGAACGCGGTAGCTAATGAAATAGTGGAGAAAATATTAAAAAGTGATTTCACGAAAC
>JYNY01000031.1 GCA_000954095.1 Candidatus Omnitrophus magneticus
AAAATTTTTGAAACGCTTTCAAAAGTTTATCCATATCTAATTTGCCGTCAGGGTTTATGTACCATACTCTTTTTCCTTCATCTCCGATAGCCGCCTGAAATGGGTCTGTCAATACTCTTGGAATAATTTCTCTATAAATTTCGTTTGATATTTGCACTGGATTTGTTTCTGAAACAATACCGAGATCCCGGCAATATAAAATGTCATCATTATAAGTATTAAAATCTACTAGGTCTCCGTTTATAACCGCGCTTATAACCTTATTAACTCTAGACTCTTTGAGTTTATCTATTAAGCTGTCTAAATGAGTGTCCCGTCTTTGTATTAAATTTTCTTTCGCGGATTCAACATATTCTAAAGTTATCTTTTTTGTAAAATCTTCTTTTAATATTTCAACTATAATTTCACTTGCTATAGCATTCACAAGCCACGGCTGGCCTCCAGTTAATTCATAGATTCTATCTACTACTTCTTTTGAAAATATCTGCCCTGTATCTTTTGTGTGCTGACTGTATAATTCAGCTATTTCTTCTTTTGTGAATGTCCCTAAAAGTATTGATTTTGCCTTTATATTAAAAGGTGAGCCTGAACCTAATGACGCTTCACTCGGACGGACTTTTGTTTTGTATTCCCGAACATCTCTTAATCCCACAAGCGCCACGGTTGAAGGAAATCGTTCCGGTCTTATTTGAAACCCATTTCGTAGCTGCCTAAGAACTGACACTAAAACATCGTCGTATAATGAATCTATTTCATCTAATAATAAAACTATAGGTTTAGTTTGCGCTGTTGCCCATTTATTCAAATAATCTTGTAATGAATATTTTTTAGTTATGACTGGTTTGGGTGCTAAAAATTTCTTAGGTAAAAAAAATTCACATGCTTGGTAAAGCGAATTTATTATTTTACTATTCGCGGTTTCTTCAGTTATTGATCTATACCCCGCGGACTCTACGGAAAACACTACTGAAATATAATTTCCTTCTTTATTTAATCTATGCGCCAATTCATGTAATAGTGTAGTTTTTCCAGTCTGCCTCGGCGCATGGAGTGTGAAGTATTGTCTCTTTCCTATCATATCAAAAATGATATTTTGATTTCTCAATGGGTCTATCATGTAATGAATTTTCGGGTCACAAAACCCAGTTGTATTAAAATATCGTTTACTTTTCATTTTAAAATTTCCTCCAAATAATTTTATAGATAAATATTGCTAGATTATAACAGATTGCGCAGGGAAATAAAATAATAGAAAATATAGCGGTTCCACTCATTGTTAGCCCTCTAGCTCGTGGCAGTACGAGGTTATAACTTCTTACTAGGCGCTGTCGCAAAATGAAAAAAATATTTTTTATTTTTTTTAAGGTTACATTTCCACTATAGTAATTTCTTTATTCTGATGAGACAGAGTTTCCCATTTAACGCGCGTTTCCCATGGAATAATACTGGAAGGTTTTATCTCAAATAAAATAAGATATCCTTTTGTCATGCCGAGGGTGTCTAGATAGCGCGAAATTTGGTCTAGACCTTTTTGTTTAGTGGACGGGAGTCTATTTAATTTTAATTCTAAAACAAATTTATCGCCGTTAAATTCAATAAGAAGGTCTGTCCGTCCTGTACCAACTGCCATTTCGCGATTTATTTTGCCGCCGCCGTTTATTACTCTTTGCAGAAACGCCATTAAAAGTAAATGCGGTCCTGCTTCTTTATAATCAAATTTTTCAAGCCACATTTCAGAATTTTCACGATAAAACGCTTGAAACGCTTTTAATAATTTATCCATATCGAGTTTACCATTGGGTTTTATGTACCATTTAGTTTCGCCTTCTTCTTCAATACTATCCTGCAAATTTCTATTTAAAACTCTCGGAATTATTTCTCGGTATATTTCATTAGCTATTCTTATAGGTTTTGTCTCACTTATAATCCCTAAATCTCGGCAATATAGAAGCGAATCGTCATAGTTGTCAAACAAAACTCCGTCTCCATTTATAATAGCGCTTACTATATTTTTTACCCGCTCCTCTTTCAGTTTATCTATTAAACTATCCAAATGCGTGTCGCGTCTGGCGATTAGATTTTCTTTCACCTCTTCCGCGTGAGCGAGTGTTATTTTTTTTGTGTAATCACTTTTTAATATTTTTTCTACGATTTCATTCGCTACCGCGTTCACCAGCCACGGCTGGCCTCCGGTTAATTCATAAATTCTATTTATCACTTCTTTAGTAAACACCTGCCCTGTGTCTTTTGTGTGTTGGCTGTATAATTCTGTTATTTCTTCTTTTGTCCATGTCCCTAAAAGAATTGATTCAGCTTTGATATTAAAGGGTGAGCCTGAACCTAATGACGCTTCACTCGGACGGACTTTTGTTTTGTATTCCCGAACATCTCTTAATCCCACAAGCGCCACGGTTGAAGGAAATCGTTCCGGTCTTATTTGAAACCCATTTCGTAGCTGCCTAAGAACTGACACTAAAACATCGTCGTATAATGAATCTATTTCATCTAATAATAAAACTATAGGTTTAGACTGGGAACTTGCCCAATCTATTAAATAATTTTCTAACGTTAAATCTTTAGTATATTTTTCAGGCGGGATTGGACAATTGTTTTCATTAAGATATTGGCCACTTGAACTGTAAAGAGAATTAATAATTTTTTTATTCGCGGTTTCCTCAGTTATAGACCTATACCCCGCGGACTCCACGGAAAACACTACTGAAATATAATTTCCTTCTTTATTTAATCTATGCGCCAATTCATGTAAAAGTGTAGTTTTTCCAGTCTGCCTCGGCGCGTGGATTGTAAAGTATTGCGCCTTATCTATTAAATCGAATATAATTTTTTGATTGCGTAAAGGGTCAATCATATAATGTCTTTCAGGCATACAAAAACCTGTTGTATTAAAATATCTTTTACTTTTCATTTTAAAAAATAATCCATTTTTATTTATAAATCAAACGACAAGCTATCTCACATTTCCACAAGAGTAATCTTTTTATTTTGATATGAAACATTTTCCCATTTAACGCGGGTTTCCCATGGAATAATACTGGAAGGTTTTATTTCAAATAAAATAAGATATCCTTTTGTCATGCCGAGTGTGTCTAGGTAGCGTGAAATTTGGTCGAGGCCATCTTCTTTACTATCGCTGTCTCTTTTTAATTTTAGTTCCAAAACAAATGTTTCGCCGGCGAATTCAATGGTTAAATCTGTTCGTCCTCGGCCAACTGCCATTTCACGATCAATTCTGCCGCCTCCATTGATTACTCTCTGCAAAAAGGCCATTAAAAGAAGCCCGTGTCCAGCTTCTTTATAATCAAATCTTTCTAGCCAATGTTCACTATTACGGCGATAAAATTTTTGAAACGCTTTTAATAGTTTATCCATATCAAGCTTAGCGTCAGGTTTTATGTAACAAGAAGTCATGCCTTCTTCTCTAATGTTTTCTTGCATAGAAAAGTTTAAAACTCTAGGAATTATTTCTCGGTATATTTCATTTGAAAAAATTATGTCATATTTTTCTTTGCGGATAATTCCTAAATCTATAACATACCTAAGATCATCATTGAAGTTGTCATACACAAGAGAATCGCCGTTTATAATAGCACTGACAATGTTTTTAACTCTGGGTTCTTTCAGTTTATCTAATAAACTATCTAAATGCGTGTCTCTGCGCGCGATTAGATTTTCTTTCGCCTCTTCCGCGTGAGCGAGTGTTATTTTTTTTGTGTAATCACTTTTTAATATTTTCTCCACTATTTCATTCGCTACCGCGTTTACCAGCCACGGCTGGCCTCCGGTTAATTCATAGATTCTATCTATTACTTTTTTTGAAAATATCTGCCCTGTATCTTTTGTGTGCTGACTGTATAATTCAGCTATTTCTTCTTTTGTCCATGTTCCTAAAAGAATTGATTCCGCTTTTATATTAAAGGGCGAACCGGAGCCTAGAGACACTTCACTCGGACGGACTTTTGTTTTATATTCCCGAACATCTCTTAATCCCACTAAAGCTATGGTTGATGGAAAATGTTTTGGCCTTCCTTGAAAACCATTACGTAGTTGTCTTAGCACTGATACTAATACGTCATCATATAACGAATCTATTTCGTCTAATAATAAAACTATTGGTTTTTTTTGAGAACCCGCCCAATTATTTAAATAAGTCTGTAAAGAACACTTTTCATCTGCTAGCGACTTTTTCGGCCATAACTCCTTAGAAATAAATAACTCGCATGATTCATAAAGAGAATTTATTATTTTTAAATTCGCGGTTTCTTCAGTTATAGACCGATACCCCGCGGACTCTACCGAAAACACTACTGAAATATAATTTCCTTCTTTATTTAATCTATGCGCTAATTCATGTAAAAGCGTAGTCTTTCCTGTCTGCCTTGGCGCGTGGATTGTGAAGTACTGCGTCTTCTCTATTAAATCGAATATGATTTTTTGGTTGCGCAAAGGGTCAACCATATAATGTCTTTCAGGCATACAAAAACCAGTTGTATTAAAATATCGTTTACTTTTCATTTTAAAATTTCCTCCAATTTTATTTTTATTTATAAATCAAACAACAAGTTGTCTCACATTTCCACGATAGTAATATTTTTATTCTGATGAGAAATATCTTCCCATTTAACGCGGGTTTCCCATGGAATAATACTGGAAGGTTTTATTTCAAATAAAATAAGATATCCTTTAGTCATGCCGAGGGTGTCTAGATAGCGGGAGATTTGATCTAAGCCTTTTTGTCTCGCGGACGGCATTCTTTTTAACTTTAATTCTAAAACAAATTTATCTCCGTTAAATTCTATAAGTAAATCAGTTCGTCCTGTTCCAACTGCCATTTCGCGATTTATCCTGCCGCCGCCGTTTATTACTCTCTGCAAAAACGCCATTAAAAGTAAATGCGGGCCTGCTTCTTTATAATCAAATCTTTCAAGCCAAACTTCAGAATTTTCACTGTAAAATTCTTGAAAAGCTTTTAATAATTTATCCATATCAAGTTTACCGTTGGATTTTATATACCATTTAGTTTCGCCTTCTTCTTCAATACTATCCTGCAAATTTCTATTTAAAACTCTCGGAATTATTTCTCGGTATATTTCATTAGCTATTCTTATAGGTTTTGTTTCGCTTATAATCCCTAAATCTCGGCAATATAGAACCGAATCGTCATAGTTGTCCAACAAAACTCCTTCTCCATTTATCATAGCGCTTACTATATTTTTTACCCGCTCCTCTTTCAGTTTATCTATTAAACTATCTACATGCGTGTCGCGTCTTTGTATTATGTTTTCTTTAGCGGATTCAACATGATCTAGAGTTATTTGTTTTGTAAAATCTTCGTTTAATATTTTTACTACTATTTCTCTCGCTATAGCGTTTACCAGCCACGGCTGGCCAGCGGTTAATGCATAAATTCTATCTACAACTTCTTTTAAAAATATCTGCCCTGTATCTTTTGTGTGCTGACTGTATAATTCAGTTATTTCTTCTTTTGTGAATGTTCCCAAAAGAATTGATTCAGCTTTGATATTAAAGGGCGAGCCTGAGCCTAGAGACACTTCACTCGGACGAACTTTTGTTTTGTATTCCCGAACATCTCTTAATCCCACAAGCGCCACGGTTGAAGGAAATCGTTTTGGTCTTATTTGAAATCCATTTCGTAACTGCCTAAGAACTGACACTAAAACATCGTCATATAATGAATCTATTTCATCCAATAATAAAACTATTGGTTTAGTTTGAGAAATAGCCCAATCTATTAAGTAATTTTCTAATGTTAAATCTTTAGTATATTTTTCAGGCGGGATTGGACAATTTTTTTTATTGAGATATTGGCCGCTTGAACTGTAAAGAGAATTAATAATTTTTTTATTCGCGATTTCTTCAGTTATAGATCTATACCCCGCGGACTCTACGGAAAACACTACTGAAATATAATTTCCTTCTTTATTTAATCTATGCGCCAATTCATGTAAAAGTGTTGTTTTCCCAGTCTGCCTCGGCGCGTGGATTGTGAAGTATTGCGTCTTCTCTATTAAATCGAATATGATTTTTTGGTTGCGCAAAGGGTCAATCATATAATGTCTTTCAGGCATACAAAAACCAGTTGTATTAAAATATCGTTTACTTTTCATTTTTTAAAATCCTCCATATTCATTCCATGTTTATTTATAAATCAAACGATAAGCTATCTCACATTTCCACAACAGTAATTTTTTTATTCTGATGAGAAACATTTTCCCATTTAACGCGGGTTTCCCATGGAATAATACTGGAAGGTTTTATTTCAAATAAAATAAGATACCCTTTTGTCATGCCGAGTGTGTCAAGGTAGCGTGAAATTTGGTCGAGGCCATCTTCTTTACTATCGCTGTCTCTTTTTAATTTTAGTTCCAAAACAAAGGTATCGCCGGCGAATTCAATGGTTAAATCTGTTCGTCCTCGGCCAACCGCCATTTCACGATCAATTCTGCCGCCTCCATTGATTACTCTCTGCAAAAAGGCCATTAAAAGAAGCCCGTGTCCAGCTTCTTTATAATCAAATCGTTCCATCCAAT
>JYNY01000032.1 GCA_000954095.1 Candidatus Omnitrophus magneticus
AACATTCATCTCTTGAAATTATTTTATAAACCCAAATAAACTACCATAGTTTTATTCTAATGATAGTTTTATTCTAATGATAGTTTATTAATTATGAATTTGTATTATATTACAGAATGGCTTTGAAATGTTTAGTGAGGGCCGGAACAATTTTAAAAAGATCCCCGACTATTCCATATGTTGCTACTTTAAAAATAGGCGCGTCAGGATCTTTATTGATAGCTACAATAATATCAGATGATTTCATACCTATAAGATGCTGAATCTGCCCGCTTATTCCGCAGGCTATATAAAGTTTAGGACATACTGTCTGGCCTGTTTGACCAACCTGATGAGAATACGGTATCCAACCCGCGTCAACTGCGCTTCTAGAAGCGCCTACTGTTCCTTTTAAAGTATCCGCGAGTTCTTTTATAATAGAAAAATTCTCCTTATCAGCAAGCCCTCGTCCGCCTGCAACAATTATATCTGCTTCCGCTAAACTTACTGTATTGCCAATCTCTTCAACAATATCAATAATTTTCACGCGCGAAGAATAAACATTTTCCGAAAAATTTTCTCTTATAATTTCACCTTTTCTAAAACTGTCATTTATGGCCTCTTTCATTACCTTATGCCTCACTGTAGCCATTTGAGGCCTTGTATTTGGAGTTATAATAGTAGCCATAATGTTCCCGCCAAAAGCAGGCCTTGTTTGTAAAAGTAATTTTTCTTTTACGTCAATATCCAATTCAGTACAATCCGCAGTAAGCCCTGCGTTAAGCTGTACCGCAACACGAGAAATCAAACTTCTTCCTATTATTGTAGCTCCGCATAAAACTACTTCCGGTTTATATTTTTTCACAAGCTCTGTTAAAACTTTTGTATAAGCGTCATCCAAAAAAATTTTCAGTAACGGAGATTCTACTAAATAAACTTTATCAGCTCCGCGCGCGATAAGTTCATCACACTTGCCTAAAATATTTTCTCCCAATAAAACAGCACATAAATTAACACCTAATTTATCCGCCAGCTCTCTACCTTTTCCTAATAACTCAAAAGAAATAGTCTGTATAATCCCTTTTTTCTGTTCACAAAAAACCCAAACATCTTTATACGACGAAAAATCTTTTTTTGTTTCTCCTGCTTGCTTAGTTATTGATATAGCTAAAAATTTACAAGCGTCAACGCAAGCTCCGCATAAAACGCATTTTGAATAATCAATTACAACTTTTTTATTATCCATTTTTAGCGCGCCAAATGGACAACTTTTTACGCACAAAGAACATCCTACACATTTATCTAAAATAATTTTAATCGCCGCGTCTGGCATTTTTACCTCATTATCATTTTAAAAAATTCAACAATCAACGAATAACAACATTCCTTAAAAGTCCGACTATCTTTTGCGCAACTTCATCTGTATCGCCTTTTAATATCTCCCCTCCTAAACGTTCTGGCGGAGTAAAAATTTTAGAAACACGAGTGGGAGAACCATTTAATCCTATCTTCATTTCTTCACAGACAAGCGTTTCCGCTGTCCACACAGGGATAACAGCGCTTTTTGCCCGCATCTTTCCTTTTAATGAAGGAAGGCGAGGTTCATTAATTTCTTTCACAACAGTTAATACTAACGGTAACGGCGCATCAATCACTTCGTAACCTTCTTCAGTCATACGCTCAAGTTGAATTGTATCATTATTTATTTGCCGTATTTTTTTCACATAAGTGACACACGGTATATCTAAATGAGTACTGACACCGGGACCAACCTGAGCAGTATCTCCATCTGACGCTTGTTTCCCGCAAAAAATAATTTTATAATCACCAATTTTTTTTATAGCCTGACTTAAAGTATAACTTGTTGCCCAAGTATCACTACCAGCAAACTTTCTATCACTCAATAAAATCGCTTCATCACAACCTAAAGAAATCGCCTCGCGTAAACTATCCATAGCCTGAGGAGGCCCCATTGAGACAACAGTTACTTTACCTATTCCCAGCCGTTCTTTTACGCGAACCGCCTCTTCAATAGCATAAACATCAAAAGGATTTATAACAGATTTTACCCCTTCACGCTTCAACGTATTTGTAACAGGATCAATTTTCACATCTGTAGTTTCAGGAACCTGCTTCATTAAAACTATTATATTCATTAACTTTTTCCTCTATTCTTTTTTTATCCCTAAATCTTAATATATTTATTTTCCTAAATTTTCTTTAATAAGAGCAGACGCGATTACGCTTCTTTGTATCTGATTTGTCCCCTCGTATATTTGTGTGATTTTAGCATCTCTCATAAGTTTTTCAACCGGATACTCTTTCATATATCCATAGCCGCCGAATAATTGCACCGCGTCAGTAGTAACTTTCATAGCAACATCTGAAGCGTATAATTTAGACATAGCTGATATTTTAGAAATATCTTTTACACCAGCGTCAATCATACGCGCAGACAAATAAATTAACGCGCGCGCCGCTTCCAATTGAGTAGCCATATCAGCTAACATAAATTGAACACCCTGAAATGATGAAATAGGCTGGCCGAATTGATGACGTTGATGAGTATAGGCAACAGACTCATCTAATGCCCTTTGCGCTATCCCTAACGCCTGCGCCGCCACACCGGGGCGTGAATTATCAAATGTTTTCATAGCGACAATAAATCCTATTCCTTCTCTACCTAAAAGATTATCCTTGTGAACCTTGCATTCATTAAAAATCACTTCACGTGTAGCTGAACTTCTAATTCCCATTTTATTTTCTTTCTTGCTAAAAGATATTCCCGGTGTTCCTTTTTCAACAATAAAAGCACTAGCGCCTCTGGCACCTTTAGCTTTATCAGTTATAGCAACAACAGAATATATCTCAGCTTCTCCCGCGTTTGTTATCCATTGTTTAGTACCGTTAAGAATATAATAATCGCCTTCTTTACGGGCAGTTGTTTTTATACTTCCCGCATCTGATCCCGCTTCTGCTTCAGTAAGAGCAAACGCGGCAAGTTTTTTACCAGCGGCAATATCCGGAAGATACTTCATTTTTTGCTCTTCATTCCCAAATAAAAGTATAGGATATGTCCCTAATCCGGTTGCGGCAAAAGATAATGCGATACCTCCGCATCCCCATGATAAATTTTCAGTGGCAATAGCCATCTCAAGAACGCCGCCCCCCATACCGCCATACTGTTCTGGTATATATGTCCTAAATATATCCGCGTCTGCCAATATCTTCACAATATCCCACGCGAATTCTCCAGTCTCATCATAATGCGCCGCTACTGGTTTGATTTTCTCTACCGCTATTTCACGACATAATTCTTGTATCATTTGTTGTTGCTCAGTTAAAAGATAATTCATTTTTATCTCCTTTTTGTAATAAATTTCATTCAACCCCAAAAATGCAGTTCCCCATGACAAATAACGCTAATATTTTAAACTGTATTTTTGGGGTTAAAATATCGACATGAAATAATTAATATTGTAGCGTAGTTTAAAATAAATAAAAATTAATTTACTTTTTTGTCATGTAGTCTTTTTCGCAGAGGTATTTTTACCCAATAAACCGTTTAACAGCTAAAGTAACATTATGTCCGCCAAATCCTAAAGAATTTGAAAGCGCAACATTTACTTTTGATTTTCGGGCAATATTAGGGATATAATCGAGGTCACAATCAGGGTCAGGATATTCATAATTTATAGTTGGAGGCAAAATTTGTT
Source organism: Candidatus Omnitrophus magneticus (assembly GCA_000954095.1). Lineage (GTDB taxonomy): Bacteria > Omnitrophota > Gorgyraeia > Tantalellales > Tantalellaceae > Omnitrophus_A > Omnitrophus_A magneticus. The sequence continues at coordinate 3,696 of JYNY01000032.1, forward strand.
CTTGTATGGCTTTGGCGCATGCTATTATTTCAACTCCACCCGCGGCGCCAAGCAAATGTCCTGTTACTCCTTTTGTTGAAGAAACAGCAAATTTCTTCGAATGATCTCCAAAAAGAGTTTTTATCGCTTGTGTTTCCATCTTATCATTAAGCTGAGTTGATGTACCGTGCGCATTTATATAATCTACTTCGTCAAGATTTAATCCCGCGTCATTAACAGCTTCCCTCATACAACGAACAGCACCGTCTCCGGAAGGATCTGGAGCTGTCATGTGATACGCGTCCCCGCTCATGCCATATCCAACTACTTCACAATAAATACGCGCTCCTCTTCTTTGAGCATGTTCTAAGTCTTCCATGAGTACTATTCCCGCACCTTCTCCCATAAGAAATCCATCTCTCTCTCTATCAAATGGGCGTGATGCTTTTTGAGGGGCATCGTTTCTGGTTGTGAGAGCCCTTAACGCGCAAAATCCGCCAAACCCCATAGGAGTAATAGCTGCCTCACTTCCACCGGCAACCATAATATCAGCATATCCTCTTTGAATAAGCCTAAAAGCTTCACCAATAGAATGGCTTGCCGTAGCGCAAGCTGTTACAGCAGAAGAATTAGGACCTTTAAAACCAATCTCTATTGAAACAATTCCTGAAGCCATATTAACAATAAGCATTGGAATTAAAAAAGGTGACATCTTATCAGGACCTTTTTCAGGGCCTAATTCTATAAATTTTCTATGTTCACTTTCAATGGTATGAAGACCGCCAATCCCTGAACCTATATACACTCCAGCTCTTTCTCTAACAATTTTATTTGAATCTAATCCGCTATCTTCTAAAGCCATTTTAGCGGCGACAACAGCGTACTTGACAAATTTATCAAGTTTACGCTCTTGTTTTGGACTCATGTATTGGGTAGCATCAAAATTTTTGACTTCAGCGGCAATATGACTATTAAAATATTTTGAATCAAAAGCTGTTAAAAAATCCGCACCGCTTTTGCCATTGATAAGATTTTCCCAAAAATCTTTTATATTATTTCCTACGGGAGTAACAACGCCTGCTCCCGTAAGAACTACTCTTCTATTTGACATGGTTATCTCTGCGGGTTATAAAATTTAATTTTAATTACTAGCGGCTTTATCTTTTATATATCTAATCGCTTCACCCACAGTAGTTAATTTTTCAGCTTCTTCATCCGGAATTTCAGCGCCAAATTCTTCTTCCAAAGCCATAACTAATTCTACTGTATCTAAGGAATCCGCACCTAAATCATCAATAAATTTAGCGTCTTCTCTTATTTCTTCATTCTTTACTCCAAGCTGTTCAGCTACTATTGCTTTAACTTTTTCTGCTATGTCAGACATCTTAGTCCCTCCTTAAAATTTTACACATTACATTTTTTTCACACAAAAGCATAAAAATATACTACATAACCATACCACCATCAACTTGTATAACCTGCCCGGTTATATAAGTTGATTCATCACTCGCTAAAAACAATGCTAAATTTGCCACATCTTTTGGGTTACCCATTTTACCTAACGGAATCATTTTCTCCATAGCAGTTTTTATTTCATCAGACAATTTATCTGTCATATCTGTCTTTATGAAACCGGGAGCTATAGCATTGACATTTATGTTCCTTGAACCCAACTCTTTTGCCGCTGTTTTAGTCAAAGCAATAAGCCCGCCTTTACTTGCTGAATAATTTGCCTGCCCTGCGTTCCCCATCACTCCAACTATTGACGCCATATTGATTATCTTACCACTGCGCTGTTTAAGCATCGGCCGAGTAACTGCTTTTAAACAATTAAATGCGCCTTTCAAATTCACATTAAGAACGCTGTCCCACTCGCTTTCAGACATTCTCATGATAAGATTATCACGAGTAATCCCAGCATTGTTCACAAGTATATCTAATCTAGTAAATTTGTCAAGGACTTTGTTAATAAACTTTTCGCATTCCATAAGAGAGGTTACATCAACTTTTTCAGCTATAACTTCCTTACTTGTTATACTACTTAATTCTTCTTTAGCGATTACTAGTGTAGTTTCATTAACATCGCATATAGCTATAATAGCGCCTTCTCGAGCAAAGGTATCAGCTATTTCTTTACCAATCCCTCTTGCCCCTCCGGTAATAACAACGACTTTATCTTTTAATCTCATACTCGCCTCCAAAATATTCTCCAAATTCTATTTATAATTACAAAATTGTCAAGGGATATTGACTATATTTGGGATTAAGAAAAAATTATATATATTTTATTCGACAAAATTGCTTAAAAGAATGGTAGCTTTATTTGAAAAGAATTGAAAAAAACCAATGCCTGTGGAATTTAATTGAACGACTTTCCCGCTACTATCTTCAATAATTATGTTAGTACCTTCAGCGAGAAGCATCATAAGAGGAGCATGATTCGCCATTATTGAAAAACCTGATGAGTGTGCCCTAATTTTCAATAATTTAGATTCTACTTTACGCGCCAGCCCCTTTGAGGAGCATATTTCAACATTAAATAAATTTGCCATGCATATTCTACAATTTTATTAAGTTTTCTATTTGTAAGATTTCGCTTTTTCTATAACTTCCTGAATATCTCCTGCCATATAAAACGCTTGTTCAGGTAAATCATCTAACTTCCCGTCAAGAATCATTTTAAATCCTTCTAAAGTATCTTTAAGTTTAACGTATTTCCCTTTTATCCCCGTAAAATTTTCCGCGACAAAAAATGGCTGAGAAAAGAAACGTTGTATTTTTCTAGCTCTCATTACTATGAGTTTATCAGCATCAGACAACTCATCTATACCAAGTATAGAAATTATATCGCTTAAATCTTTATATCTTTGCAAAACTTTTTGAACATTAATAGCGACGACTCAGTGTTCATGCCCCAAAATATTATAATCTAAAATTCTGGAAGAAGAATCTAATGGATCAACCGAGGGATAAATTCCAAGCTCTGAAATTTTACGGGATAATACGACCTTAGTATCAAGATGCGTGAATATCGCCACTGGTGCTGGATCCGTCAAATCATCTGCTGGGACATAAACAGCTTGAACTGACGTTATTGAGCCTTTCCGAGTAGAAGCAATTCGTTCCTGTAATTGCGCCATTTCTGTGGCAAGATTCGGCTGATAACCTACGGCAGACGGCATCCTGCCTAAAAGTGTTGAAACTTCTGACCCTGCCTGAACAAATCTGTAGATATTATCAATGAATAATAAAACATCTTTATTTTCTTCATCTCTAAAATACTCCGCCATAGTTAGGCTTGATAATCCTACTCTAAGTCTTGCCCCCGGCGGTTCATTCATCTGTCCAAAAACAAGGGCTGTTTTTTTTAAAACACCAGATTCTTGTAATTCATGCCAAAGGTCATTCCCTTCTCTTGTCCTCTCTCCCACTCCTCCAAATATTGAAACGCCTCCATGATGAGTAGCAATATTATGTATAAGTTCCATTACAACAACTGTTTTACCAACCCCGGCGCCGCCGAAAAGCCCTATTTTTCCACCTTTTGGAAATGGTGCTAAAAGATCAACAACTTTTATACCTGTCTCCAACATTGCTGTCAACGGTAATTGCTCTTCAAATGTAGGAGATTTTCTATGAATAGGCTGACGTTTCTCGCTACTAGGTATATCCCCCATTCCATCTATAGGTTCTCCAAGTAAATTAAAAATCCTTCCAAGTGTATTAGTTCCAACAGGGACTGAAATCGGTTCCCCTAAATCCTTTACATCCATACCCCGGACTAATCCGTCAGTTGAAGACATTGCTATACATCTTACTGTATGATTTCCTATATGCTGGCTAGCCTCCAAAGTAATATCAATACCTCGTTCTTTATCTTCTATTTTTAAAGCGTTTAATAATTGCGGCACGCCTCCCTCATCCACAAACCGCACATCCACAACAGGACCAATTACCTGAATAATTTTACCTATTTTCATAATATTCTCACCCCTTCAAATTCTCGCTCGATGATATAAGTTCTATTACTTCTCTTGTAATCCCCGCTTGCCGCATTTTATTATAATCTACTACTAAAATTCTATGTAATTCATCAGCATTGTCTCTGGCGGATTTCATGGCGAATATACGATTAGAATGTTCCGCCATAAAAGCTGATAATATAGCAAGTCTTATTTTAGATTTTACAAAACCTAAAACTAATTCTTCTAAAAATGTATCTTTTTCACTTTCAAAAATTATATCTACAGGCGCTTTAGAAGTTTTTTTAACTGGAAGAATTTTGTCCACAAAAGCTTTTAATTTTAGGCTTGATGAAAAATTAGTATATACCATATAAAATTCTTTAAACTTCCCGGACAAAAAAGATTCAATAATTATTTGATTTAATTCCCTATTTGTATTATCTGTTAAACGGCCGTTCATTCCTAATATAGCACTCGTCAATGGATAACCTCTCCTTTTAAAATAACTAGCGGTTTTTTTTCCAATAGCAATAATATCAACTTCTTCTTTACCATTTTTTTTTATAAAATCTTCAGCGGTTCTTAAAACAACATTATTATAACTTCCGCAAAGCCCCATATCGCCAGCGACAACACAAAGTAAAACGCGTTCAGTATTTTTATTTTCTCTCATTAAAGGATGATTAAAATCCATCGAGTCCGAAAACGCGTTATTTAAAATTTCACTTATTTTTTCATTATACCGATGGCTTGCATTAAAAAATTCTTCATTACGTCTTAACTTTGCCGATGAAACCATCTCCATCGCTCTGATAACTTTACGAGCGCTTTCGACGCTATGAATTCTTTTTTTTAATAGTTGTATCGATTGCGGCACTATTTTTCACCTCTAAGAAATTCCTCTTTAAACAAAAGAATAGCCTTTGATAACTTTTCTTCAAGCCCGCTTGAAAATTCTTTTTTTGTATCTATATCATACCCTATATCAGGATACTGTTTTCCCATGAATCTATATAAATTTAATTCAAATTTTTTTATATCTTTCAAATTCATATCATCAAGATATCCATTTATAACAGCATATATAATCATAATCTCTTGGCTTAAAGTTAATGGATGAAATTGATCCTGTTTTAAAACCTCAACCATTCTTTCTCCGCGCGTAAGCTGTTCTTGCGTTGTTTTGTCAAGCTCTGAACCTAATTGAGAAAATGTCGCTAGCTCCCTATATTGCGCTAATGTAAGTCTCAGCCTCCCCGCTACTTTACGCATAACTTGAGTCTGCGCCTTACCTCCTACACGCGACACTGATAACCCGACATTAACAGCTGGCCTGACTCCTGAATAAAATAAATCATTTTCAAGATATATCTGACCGTCTGTTATAGATATAACGTTAGTAGGAATATAACTTGAAATATCTCCGGCTTGAGTTTCTATAATAGGAAGAGCTGTCATTGACCCACCGCCTAATTCATTACTTAATTTTGCCGCGCGTTCAAGTAAACGCGAATGTAAATAAAATATATCTCCGGGGTATGCTTCTCGTCCCGGTGGACGGCGTAATAAAAGTGATATCTGCCTATACGCTTGAGCGTGTTTAGTTAAATCATCATACACAATAAGAACATGTTTTCCGGAATACATAAATTCTTCCGCGATAGCGCATCCCGCGTAAGGCGCTAAATACTGTAAAGAAGCTGAAGTGCGAGCTGACGCGGAAACAATTGTTGTGTATTCCATAGCGCCATATTTTTTTAAAGTATCTGCCACTGACACAATATTAGAAATCTTTTGACCAATAGCAACATAAACACAGTAAACTCCTTTACCCTTTTGATTAATAATTGTATCTATAGCTAAAGCTGTTTTTCCTGTTTGACGGTCTCCTATAATAAGCTCGCGCTGGCCCCTGCCAATTGGAATCATAGAATCAATAGCTTTTATGCCTGTTTCAAGAGGTTGAAAAACACTTTGTCTAGCAACTACATTAGGAGCTACTGCTTCAATCGGCCTATACTTATCAGATACAATAGGGCTTTTCCCATCCAAATGTCTTCCCATAGCCGCAACAACACGGCCTATCAACGCGTCTCCTACAGGCACTCGGGCTATTTGCCCAGTACGTCTAACAGTATCGCCCTCTTTCACTTTCTGGTCAGGATTATCTGAACCAAAAAGAATTACTCCAACTGACGTTTCTTCAAGATTAAAAACCATGCCTTTTATATCATTTGGAAAATCAACTAGTTCTCCAACCATTACATCATCAAGGCCGTAAACCCGCGCGACAGCGTCTCCTATTTGGATTACTGTCCCCGTGGAATCCATACGAATACGTGTTTTATATTTTTCGAGTTCTTTTTTTATAACTGTAACAACTTCTTCAGGTCTTAAATTCATTTTACACCATACCTATTGATATAAGTTTTTCTTTCAAATCTTTTAGACGGCATTTTACAGACCCGTCAATCATTTTATTATCCAATACAAGCTTAATGCCCCCGATAAGACCGGGGTCTACTTCAATTTTTAATTCGATATTTTTTTTATATTTATCTTTCAATTTTTGTTTTATTTTTTCAACTATTTCTTTATTCAATGGCCGCGCGGATGTTATGATACCACGCATCTTCTGCTTGCTAATATAAATCCTATGGCACTCGGTAATGGTAGCAGGTAATATTGAGACTATCCCTTTATTCACAACAAAAAAAAGAAGTATCAAAATTTCAGAAGAAAATTCTTTTCCTAAAACATTTTCGATAAATAAAATTTTTTCAGAAGAGTCTATTTCTTTACTAAAAAGAAAATTATAAAAATTAGAATCAGCTTTCAATATATTATTAAGATGGTCTAGCTCTCCAATAACTTTTTCTTCATTATTGGATTCTTTTACAAATTCTAAAAAAGCCTCCGCGCATCTTTTCGAAAAAATAGTCTCGCTCATTTTATCCGCTCTATCCCTTCTAAAAATTCTTCAACTAAAATATCTTCCTGCTTAATGGAAATCTTATCCTTTATAATTTTTTCAGCGGCTTCAATCGAAAATTCAACTATAGTTTTCTTCATATCTTCTTTAGCTTTTAAAAGCTCTATCTCCATCTGTTCTTGAAACAAGCGCGCGGAATTCTTAGATTCTTCTTGAGCGGCTAATTTCATCTCTTCAGCTATCAAATGGCCTTTCTGAATAGCTTCAGCTATTTTCTCTTGAACTTTAGCCTCAATCTCTCGCGTTTTAACAATATAATCATTTTTCAAAACATCAACTTCCGTTTTCAATTCTTCAATTTTTTTAAATTCGGAACTAATACGACTCCGTCTTTCATCCAATACCGCCAAAATTCTTGGCCACAAAAATTTATTAAGAACAAATAACAAAATAAAAAAACACGCTAATTGAGCGGCTATTTCACTAACATTAAGCAGTTTCAGTATCTCCATTACAACCTTCCCAAAAGCATAAATACCACAACTAAAACATAAATAATTATTGATTCTATAAACGCGCACGCGATTGTCATATTAACAAGTAGCTTATTTGTCATTTCAGGCTGTCTGCCCATAGCGTTAAACGCGCCCGACATCGCTATCCCCATGCCGATACATCCGCCAAACGCGGCTAATCCTAAGCCTAAAGGTAAAGCTAAAACCATTGCTGTTTTGAAATCCATAAAACCTCCTTAAATTTTTAATCCGAATTTTAAAATTTTATTCATCATGATTTAGCACTAAAGAAAAATAAATAGTACTTAATAAAAAAAACACTACCGACTGTATTACGGCGGCCAAAATAGTCAAAATAGTATTAAAAAATAAAAGAGGCAAGGCTTTCATGCCAAATCCCGCGAAAAGGGCAAGCATAAGATCGTCCCCCCAAATATTACTTCGTAACCTCAATGAAAGCGTTACAGGCCTTATCAATTCAGAAAAAAGATGTAATACAAATAACATAAGCGGCAATACAATTGACCATGCTAATCCGCCTCTAGGCTTTCCAGCCAAATGATCAATAAATCCTATAAAACCTAACTCCTTTAAAGCGGTAAAAGTAACATAACAAAATACACATAAAGCTAAAGCAAAAGTCACGGATAACGAACTTGTCGCTGATTTTAAAAATGGAATATATCCTAATAAATTCATAGTCAATATATAAATCAAAAGAGTTCCAAGAAAAGGAAGGTATTTACGGCTATGTTTTTCTCCTAAAATACCGCTAATTAAATTATATATTCCTTCAACTACGATTTCGACAAAACATTGGAATCTCGCGGGAATTATTTTAGGGTGTCTAGAAACTATTATAGATACTAAGGAAAGAATCACTACCACAAAAAAAGAAAAAAATATATTCTCCCATTTTAACAAAAAACTTACAACGTGATTTTCGGGAAATATTTTTTCAAAAATATGTAATATATTAGAAAATTCCGGATATTTAAAATTGCTTTCTACCATATAAAAATATCCTTTCAACAGGGAAACCGGATAAGAAATAGATATGATAAAAAAAAAGCCTTTTAGCAAGAATTGCTAAAAGACTTCTTTGTCAAAAAATTTATTTTATTATATCACTGCTATTTTTATTGTCAATAAAGGACTTTTCCGCTATAGCTTCATATCAACTTCTATGTTGAATCAATGCTAGAGCTTCGGACCTAGTTTTATGACTTGACCTAAAAATACCTCTAACAGCGCTTGTAGTAGTTACTACACCGGGCTTTTTAACGCCGCGCATACTCATACATAAATGTTCCGCTTCTATAACTACAAGAACTCCCTTGGGCGTGAGTTTTTTCATTAAGCTATTAGCAATTTCTGTTGTAAGACGTTCCTGAACTTGCAATCTGCGCGATAAAGTATCAATAACCCGCACTATTTTTGATAAACCGGTAATTTTATTTCCTTCCGGGATATATGCCACATGCGCTTTTCCTAAAAAAGGAACTAAATGATGTTCGCATAAAGAATAAAGAGGAATGTCTTTCAATAAAATTATCTCGTCATGTTCAGCTTCAAAAAATACTGTTATTTCTTCTTCCGCGTTTTTATTTATCCCGCTCAAAATTTCTTCATACATTTCCGCGACTCGGTTCGGCGTATTTAATAAACCATCCCTATCAGGATCTTCGCCTATCGCTATTAAAATATCTCTAACTGCTTTTTTTATTTTTTCTTTATCCATGATTACTTTTTTTTAGCCTTTTCAATAGCGCCATTTAATACATTATTAACTATATGCCCTTCATACGTTGCGATAAATTTCCTTTTCTTTTTTATAAACAGGAGGAGTATATGAACTTAAAAGTTTTAAACATTTTTTAGGGCATACTTCAACACAATTTCCGCAGGATATACAACTCAACCTATCTATTTCCCATGTTTTCTGGTTTCTATCAACTATAAGAGCGGCAGTAAGACATTTCTTTTGACATAACCCGCAAAAAATACAGGAAGATATTTCTATTTCTAATGCGCCCCTCATCTTGGGATGACGTTTTATCGGAACAAAAGGATATCTCGTTGTCGCTGGTTTGTTAAATAAACTTTTTAATATAATTTTTGTCATAGAAAAAATTGACATATTTATCTCTCCGTGCAACTTATACAAGGGTCAATGGTTAAAATTAAAACCGGAATATCCGCGAGACTTGAACCGGGGATTACTTTAAGTATCGCCGGGATATTAGCAAAAGTAGGGGTTCTGACTCTTAATCTATTAAGAAAACGAGAACCATCCGCCTTAGCGTAATAAATAACCTCGCCCCTAGGCTGTTCAGTTCTAGCAAAAAATTCTCCATTTGGAGTTCCTGTTATTTTAGTTTCAATAACGCCTTCTGGAATACGGCTAATCGCTTGACTAATAATATCAATTGACTGAAAAATTTCTTTTATTCTTACAGCGCATCTGGCAAAACTGTCACCGGCAGTATCTATTATCGGTTCAAAATCAATTTCTTTATAAGCGGCATAACCTAATTTTCGCGTATCTGAAATAATCCCGCTAGCTCTTACCATCGGCCCCACCGCGCCAAGTTCATAAGCATCGTTTTTATTTAATATCCCAACACCGCATAAACGATGTTTCACTGTGGCATCTTTTAAAAACACATCTGTAGCTTCTTTTATATCTATTTTAAACGTTTGAATTTTTTGTAATATCGCTTTCAAAGTTTCATTATCAATATCTCTACGAGTGCCTCCAATTTTTGAAGCTGAAAATATAACGCGGCTACCTGTAGTAGCTTCTATTATATCAAGTATTTGTTCCCTTAGCCGCCACGTACGCATAAATAAACTTTCAAAACCAAACGCATCAGCCATAAGCCCGAGCCACAATAAATGACTTTGTATCCTTGAAAACTCTGACCATATTGTTCTAAGATATTTAGCGCGCGAAGGAACTTCAATTCTCATGAGTTCTTCAATAGCCATACAGTAAGTAAGGCCATGTATAAAACTGCAAATCCCGCATATTCTATCTGCCACAAACACATAATCAACAAAATCTTTTTTCTCTACAAGTTTTTCAAGGCCTCTATGAATAAACCCGATTGACGGAATAGCGTCAACAACAACTTCATCTTCAAGGACAAGGTCTAAATGAATTGGTTCAGGCAATACGGGATGCTGCGGGCCAAATGGAATAATTGTTCGTTTACCCATTACTAATTCCTTCCTATTATGTAGGTTGATTGCTGTTATTAAAAGGAAACTTCACACTAGTGCGATAAAAATTGCCTTTATAATCTATGCTTATATTTACAATATTAATCCCAAAAAGATCATGAATTTCATTTTCATAAAAAAAAGCGTTTGGATATATACCGCTTATGCTGGGAATAACATGTTCTTTTGCCGGCACAATCACTTTTAAATTTACAAATTTGTATGCTTTATCAAATGAATAATTTATTTCCATAATTTCCGCTATGCTGGTACAACCTATTTGTACAAGCCTATAATTATCTTTTTTCATTAATTCCACTTGTTTGGTGAGTTCACTACTAGTCACCTGCCGCATTTCCTGATTTTCAATCATATGTATTCCTTTATCCCGAAAGGATAGTATTATCCAAGTTTCGAGTTTAAATTATTTTTTTCTAAATATACCCTGTCCCGTTTTTCCGAAACTTTAGCGCTTTTAAAAATTTTGTAACCAAGTTTTTTATAAAAATATATCCATCTATCGCTTTTATTCCCTGCAAAAACTTCATATTTTTTAGCGTGAGAAAATATCTTTTCTATTTCACCCATAAGTTTTGTTTTTATTCCAAGATGACGACTAAGCGGATGAAGGATAAGCCTCTGAATTAAACAAGTTTCATTTTCTAAATATGCCCTGACAGAACCTGCGATTTGTCCTTTTATCACGGCTTTTAACACTAATTTTTTATTAATATCTTCCCGCATCTCATCCAATGTCTGTTTTAAAGGAGTAAGAGAAAAATCATTATAAAGTTCAGCTTCACTTTGATAAGACAATTTTTGCAGTGTTAGTATTTCTTCAGCATCGCTAGGAATGGCCGTCTCGATAATAATAGCTTCTTTCCCTGATTCTATTTCTAATATTTTTTTTCTTCTTTCTTCCAGCACTTTAAGAGCCGCGATAACACCGTCAATAATATGTTCCGGCCTAGCGGAACATCCGGGAACATACACATCCACTGGAATAACTTTATCCACTCCGCCCATTACATTGTAACATTCGCGGAAAATACCGCCTGAAGTGGCGCAAATACCAATAGCGACAACAACTTTAGGCTCAGGCATTTGTTGATAAATATTATAAACAACTTCACGGTTCTGTTCATTTATAGAACCTGTTATAAGTAAAATATCAGCATGTTTCGGATTGCCAGTATTAATTATACCGAATCTTTCAACATCATATACCGGGGTCAAACAAGCTAATACCTCAATGTCACACCCATTACAGCTAGAACCGTCATAATGAATTATCCACGGAGATTTTTTTAAAAAAGACATATGTTTACCTCATAAAAAAAAATAAAATCATAATATTTCCTAAGCCGAAAACTAGCGCTATTATCCAAGAACTAGCTAAAATCATCTGCCATTTTACTCTTGCACACACATTATCAATTAAAATCATTAAAAAAAACACACTGCCGCAAACGGCTATTCCAAGAATCGGATTCGCTGAAAAAAATAAATAAACTATACCTAATACAAAAACATATTCATACCAATGCGCTATTTCTATAAGAGCTAACGTCTCTCCTGAAAATTCAGTTGTTATGCCTTTTATAAGTTCTTGATGCGCGTGATGCGATGTGGATAGATCAAATGGGGATTTGCGAAATTTTATGGCTAAAATGAATATTATAGAAAATAAAACTCCCGGCAAAAAAAGAAAAATATTTTTATTAGAAGAAATTATATCACTTACCGAAAAACTTCCAGATACCATATATAACCCGATAGCTCCGAATAAAAGAGCCGGCTCATAAGAAATCATTTGTAAAATCTCGCGTTCCGCGCCTATAAAACTATATGGAGAACTAGCTTTATACCCTGCCAAAATAAAAAATGTTCCAGCTAAAGTAAGAGCGAATATAAAAAGTAGCATATCTTTTCCTGTAAAAAAAAGACCTCCGGCAAAAACTATTAATAAAAAATAAAAAAACACATAAAAATTCTGAGACCTTCTGACGACAAGATTTTCTTTTTCAAATAATTTTAAAACATCCATAAACGGTTGCCATATGGGGGGGCCCACACGTTCCTGCATACGCGCGGAAAGTTTACGGTCTATACCTGACAATAACCCTCCAAGAATAGGAGTTAAAAATAAATATAAAATAATTTTAATAAACATATTCATGCCTTATTTAACGCGAATATAAACATTATTACAATTAAAGCTATCGCGATATTCCTCCCATATTTTAAAAGAATGTTTTCTCCAAAATATTTAGAAAAATAATAATTTTTTATTTCTATATCATAAACAGCTCTAGCAGAACCTGTAAATTGCGCGCCGTCTCCGGTATTAGCGCCGCAAAGAAAAGCGTCTACCACTTTTACTTGCTTACCATAATTTATAAAACTCAACGGAAACAGCATTATCATTGATAACATTATTGACATTATAACAACATTGCCATGGCTCATTGTTACTGAGATACCGAATATTTCGATAATATAAGGTTCAATCAATACTGAAGACATTACAGGGAAAAACATGCAAAAAGCTATTGTTAAGACAGCCAAACCGCTCAAAGAAAACCATTGGCCGAAACTAATACCTTCTTCAATTTTCTCACGTTGTCCGGTAACAATAATAAGTTTACCTACCCATTTTATCCAATACATTAATGTCGCGGAACTGCCAAATATAACAAATACCGCCAATATCGGATTATAATCCACTAGGGCTTTTAATACCGCCCATTTTCTTATAAGCATTCCAAAAGGAGCGAGAAACATCCCTGCCATCCCTATCTGCATCATAATTGATATTTTCGGCATTGTTATAATTAAACTCGTCATGTCCTCTATATTACGGCTATGTAATTTATGTTCCACAATACCGACACATAAAAACAATAAACATTTTGAAACAGCATGAAAAATTATTAAAAGAATAGCGGCCCAAAGCGCTTCATAAGTGCCTATACCAGCGCATAAAACAATAAGCCCTAAATTCGCGACAGTTGAATACGCGAGAATTTTTTTCGCGTCGCTTTCGCTTATAGCGATAAACGAACCAAATAAAAATGTGACCGCGCCTATTAAAGCAATCATCATCCCTGCTAAAGTTCCTTCTAAAATAGTGGCAAAACGGAGAATTAAATATACTCCCGCTTTAACCATTGTGCTGGAATGAAGTAACGCGGAAACAGGTGTTGGCGCAACCATCGCGCCTAAAAGCCATTTACTAAAAGGCATTTGCGCGGATTTTGTAAGACCCGCGAAACAAAACAAAATAACAGGCAACAAAGCGCCTGCTTGCCCAATACGCATAAGTTTATCAAGTTCCATAATACCATTAGTTTTAGCAAGAAATACAATTCCAATAACAAAAGCCAACCCGCCCATAAGATTAAACAATAACGCCCTTAACGCGTTCTTGCGAGACTCCTCTGTCTGTTTATAACCAATTAATAAAAATGAACAAAGAGTTGTTATCTCCCATGCTAAATATATCCAAGTAAGATTATTAAAAAATATTATTCCAAACATTGCTGATATAAAAATAAACAAAATACTTAATAGCGCCCTGCTTCTATCTTTAATTTCTTTATGATATTGATTATGAAATTCTTTCATATAATTAACGGAATACACGCATATTAAACTGCCGATAACTCCTATAACAAGCGCCATTAGAATAGAAAGTTTATCCACAAAAAAATTATAAGCGACATATATTTTATGACCGGTAGAAAATTCAAACCAAACCATAATTACCGTCTGGATAAAAGCCAATACGGAAATAGACAGCCGTTTATATTTTATACCTATAAAAACAATAAAAATCCCAATAAACACTTCAATACTCATGAAAAGAATATCAATACTAGGAATATCAATGGAAAAATATTGTATTTTTTCACTATGGTAGGTAGTAAATAGTAAGGTTAAAGATAAAATGCAAATTATCCCTGAAAAAAAGAATATAATAAAATCCCGTATTCTTGAATTAGATATTAAACTAATAAAAAAAGCGCATAAAAGAGGGACTATTATTAACGCAACAGGCAAAAACATGTTTTTACTCCTTACAATAAAAAATAAGACTTGTCCTATTTTTAATAAAGAGAACAAGTCTTATTTTTCACTTGGGCGGCATAAAAACCGCCCAAAACATTAATCGATATGTTTTATTATAAGATCGCTAAAAGAACGCGATACAAAAATAAGAGACAATATAAAACACACCGCGGCAATTGTTAAATTTACTTTTGTACTCAACTCGATCGCTATCTCTATCGCTAAAAGCCCAAACAATGTAGTAAATTTTATAAGAGGATTTATAGCTACTGAAGATGTGTCTTTAAACGGATCGCCCACTGTATCTCCAACAACACACGCCGCGTGAACATCTGTACCTTTTAAATGCTTATATTTAACCTCTACTAATTTCTTCGCATTATCCCAAGCGCCTCCGGCATTCGCCATAAAAATAGCTTGATATAATCCAAAAATAGCTATTGAAATAAGATACCCTATAAAAAAGAATGGTTCTAAACACGCAAAAGCAATAGTACTGAAAAGTATTGTTAAAAAAATGTTAACCATTCCTTTTTGAACAAATTTAGTACAAATTTCAACTACTTTTTGGCTGTCAGCTAATGAAGCTTTATTGCTAGAACTATCTAATTTTATATTTTCTTTAATAAATTCTACCGCATGATAAGAACCTGCTGTTACAGCATGCATTGAAGCTCCAGAAAACCAATAAATAACTGCTCCGCCTGCGATTAATCCAAGAAAAAATGGCGGATAAAGAAGTGATATCTTATCTATATTTATGGTTAACCCGTGTGTCAAAATAGCTATGATTGAAAAAATCATGGTAGTAGCACCGACTACAGCGGTTCCTATAAGAACCGGTTTTGCGGTAGCTTTAAATGTATTTCCTGCTCCATCATTAGCTTCAAGATTATGCTTTGCTACCTCAAAATCAGGAGTGAATCCGAAATCAGATTTGATTTCCTGTTTAATATTTGGAAGAGATTCAATAAGAGAAAGTTCATAGACAGATTGCGCGTTATCAACCACAGGACCGTAAGAATCAACCGCTATTGTAACAGGCCCCATTCCTAAAAATCCAAACGCGACAAGCCCAAACGCGAATATTGTCGGGCCAAGCATAAAATGGGCCATATTAAGAGTGCTAACCCAATAAGCCACACCCATTAAACCCAAAATAGCCATCCCCATCCAATAAGCACTAAAATTACCAGTTGTAAGACCCGCTAAAATATTAAGAGAACTGCCGCCTTTTTTAGAAAATTGATAAATATTCTTCACATACTGATATTCGGTTGACGTAAATATTCTAACAATTTCAGGAATAATAGCACCGGCAATTGTTCCGCAAGTAATTATCGTCGCTAATTTCCACCATAGCGTGCCATCGCCTATATCTGGTATAAGTAAATATGAAAAAATATAAGTCATAGCAATAGAAATAGCGGAAGTAATCCATACTAAAGAAGTAAGAGGTATTTCAAAATTCATTACTTTAGCATTCTTATAACGAATTGACATAATAGCATTATTTACCCAATAAGATGCCGCGCTTGCGATAATCATAATTAAACGCATAACAAAAATCCATACTAAAAGCTGAATCTGTAGAATAGGATTGGGTATAGCAATCAAAATAAAAGTAATAAGCGCGACTCCTGTTACTCCGTAAGTTTCAAAACCATCAGCTGTCGGACCGACTGAATCACCCGCATTATCTCCCACGCAATCAGCAATTACGCCCGGGTTACGCGCGTCATCTTCTTTTATGTTAAAAACAATTTTCATTAAATCAGAACTAATATCCGCTATTTTTGTAAAAATACCTCCGGCAATTCTTAATACAGACGCGCCAAGAGACTCTCCTATCGCGAATCCTATAAAACAAGGCCCCGCGTATGCCGCATCAATAAAAAGTAAAATACAAAGCATCATAAAAAGTTCAATACTAACTAAAAGCATTCCTATACTCATGCCGGCTTTAAGAGGAATTTGATAAACAGGATACGGCCTGCCTTCAAGACTAGCAAACGCCGAAGCGGAATTAGCTAAAGTATTTATTCTCATTCCAAACCATGCCACAAAATAACTTCCGGCAATACCTAGACAACTCGCGGCAAGGATAACGACCACTTTATCCGCGCTCATATGTTTAAGCCATCCGAAATACCCCGCGATTATGGCTCCTATAATTATTTCTAATAAGATAATAAATTTTCCCTGTTCAATAAGATATGTTTTACATGTAGCATAAATAAGCTCCGATATCTCTTTCATAGCCTTATGCGTCTTTAATTTTTTAATTTGCGCATATTGCAGAATACCAAAAAGAAAACCAAACAAACAAATACTCATACCCCAGACAAGAAGTGAATGGCCATCAATATTAAAAAATCGAACAGATGATAATTGCGGTATTACAAGATCCGCCTCTGATGCCCATGCCGATTTAGCCATTGCCAATACTAAAAATAAAAACGCGCTTACCCTGCTTCCAATCCGGAATAATCTGCCTCTTTCCATAGTTTTTATCCTTTTTTGATTGTAAAAAACACCTAAATAAAATTTCGTGTTAGTATAATGCAAAATATAAAAAATGTCAACGAGAACCACGAAAAAAATATTTCAAAATTCGCGCTATCTCATATCTATTTTTTTCTAATTATTCACCACTAAACAAATCCATTTTTGTTTTTTCGCGGGACGGCTTTACCGATTCTTTAGCTTTTAACGCGGGCTTTATAATTTCATTATCCAATGCTGTAGAAGCTTTTTCAGACCCGGAACACGCCCATTCTTCGCCTGATCCGTCTTTCAAATAATATTTTCTGTTTTTTATGCTTACGTAGTTACTCCATACTTTCCCATCCGCGCCTTCTAAAAGTTTTATTTCGCGCACAGCGTTTGTTTGTGAAACAAGTTCATCGGTATGATAAACAATAGTGGCTTCAAGTGTTTTCGGAAGAACCGGCGCTTGCTGCTCATATTCTCCATGATGGCTTAATATGACGTGTTCCAAACGTATTTCAAGTTCTCTCGGAAAATTTTTTATTTCTTTCATTTTATCGCGAAGTATATTGTGCCCAATTGAAATATGGCCCAACAGCGAACCTTCGGTAGTATATTCCATTCCTTTTGGATCAAGCTCATCAACTTTTCCTATATCGTGAGTAAATGCCCCAAAAATAACAATGTCTCTATCCGCTTCAGGATAGATATCACAGATAGCATCCGCGATTCGCATTACTTCATGCGTATGTTCCACTAAACCGCCGATATAGGCGTTATGCCACATTTTAGCGCCTATACCATCGATAAATTTTTTCATTAAAATTTTGTCATCTAAAAATTCGCGGGCAAGTTCATTTATCCATTTATTTTTTATAAGCGCGAGGCGCGTAGCGATATCGGACAAAATACTCTCGCGGTTTTCAACAGTCCGCACCATGTCTTCATATGAATACGCACGTTCGTCAGCCTTCTCAAAATAATCAACTTTAAGCTGTTTGTCGTCCCGATATTTATCCACTACCGCTTTAACTAAAACAATATCTCCAGTCTCCGCTTTTTCATTAAACTTTATCGCGTCTTCCCACAATCTGCCTTCTATACGGCCTGTTTTATCCGCTAAGGTGAGCTCTAAATACGGTTTATCATATTTAGTAAGTTTCAAATTTTTTTTAACAAGTACAAAATATGAATCAATGGATGTATTCACTTGCAAATCACTTATAAATTTTTTCATAAAAAAAATTCCTTCTTATTTCAACTACAATTTTTTAGCGCCTTAATTTAATAATCCTTATGATACAGCTTCATACGGTTATTTCAAAAATAGCGTTTAACGCGAATAAATTCGGCATAAATCCGACTACACGGTTATTTTCTATACATATTTTTCTGGTTACTTTTATTTTTTGATCACAACAAAAATTTTCAAAATCTTTTATACTTAAAAAATGAAGATTTGATGTGTTGTACCATGTGGACGGAAGGGATTTTGTTATCGGAACATGGCCTCCAAAAAAAATTTGAAACCGCGCTTTTATATAACAAAAATTCGGGAAGCCGACTATGACATGTTTTCCAATACGAAGAGATTCAAGAATTGCCTCTTTAGGTTTATGAACCTGCGGCATTACCTGATTCAAAATAACATAATCAAAAAATTTTTCAGGATATTCTTTTAATCCTGAATCTATATCGCCATGCGAAACGCTTAACCCTTTTTCCACGCAGGAATATATCGCTTCTTCACTAATTTCAACGCCATGGCCTTTTACTCTTTTTTTTTCAACCAAATATTGTAAAAGTTCGCCCGTACCACACCCCATATCCAAAACTCTTGTTTCTTCTTCGACCATATCTCCTATTATTTTATGGTCATATCTAAGCTCCCCTTTACTATCAACAACGAACATTTTCCTCCTAAAAAATTTATAATGTTTTAAAAGTTTTTTCCAAAAAATGTTTTATAAGTTTTGTCTGTTCATCAAACTCAATAAGAAAAGCATCATGCCCGTAACTCGAACCTATTTCACAATACGTAACGTCAATACCATTCATTTTTAAAGCGCGCACTAATTCTTTATTTTGCGCGGGCGTATAGAGCCAATCAGAACTAAAAGTTATTATTAAAAATCTTGACGAAACCCCTTTAAAAACATCAATAAGATTTTTGTCTTTTTGAATATCAAAATAATCCATAGCCTTGGTAATATAAAGATACGAATTCGCGTCAAAACGTTTCACAAAGCTGTCCCCGCGATATCCTAAATATCCTTCTATTTCAAATTCCGTGGCAAACTCATATCCTAGTTCCTTATTTTTTAAACTTCTGCCGAATTTCGCATCCATAGATTCACTGCTCATGTATGTAATATGCCCTATCATACGCGCTACCGCTAGCCCCCTTGATGGGGCTTCTTTTCCATAATAATCACCGTTATTCCACGCAGGGTCCGCCATTATCGCCTGACGGCCGACTTCATTAAAAGCAATCTGCTGGGCAAAATGTTTGTATGTTGTCGCGATAGGAATAGCCGACATTATCATTTCGGGATATTCTTTAACCCACTGTAATACCTGCATTCCACCCATGGATCCGCCGGCAACAGATAAAATCTTTTTTATTCCTAAAAAATCCAATAATTTTTTTTGCGCATTAACCATATCTTTCACTGTTACTATAGGAAAACTTAATCCAAAAGGTTTTCCTGTTTCAGGATTTATAGAGTTTGGGCCGCTCGACCCTTTACAGCTTCCTATAACATTAGAACAAATAATAAAATATTTTTCAGTATCAAACGCTTTACCCGGGCCAACCATAGGGGCCCACCAACCGGGCTTATCATCAGCTACATGATATCCCGCGACGTGCGCGTCTCCTGAAAGAGCGTGGCATAAGAGAATAACATTCGTTTTATCTTTATTTAATGAGCCGTGTGTCTCATAAGCTATCGTCAAAGAAGAAAGAAACAATCCGCTTTCTAAATTTAAAAGTTCTCCTTGAGGCATTTTATAAAATTTAGTTTCAACAAATTTTTCGCTCATAAAAATATTCCTTTATTCCACCGCGGGGTTTTTATTAATCACCCAATATTCGTCGTCATTCAATTGTTTCACCCGCGCCGGCTCATGCTTCCTATTAACATTAAAAATATATCCCGAGCCATAAAAATTCCGCGCCCAGTAAACCGCCTCTTTCCAAAAATAATAAATAAACTGTGTCCATAAAGGCGGAGTAACTTTTCTGACTTCGTATGTCACATAATCATGATTAACCATAACTCTTACATAATGCAAATACCCGCCGTCTTTTTCAGGCATTTCCGTAATCATCCCGCCGCCGCCAGTAACAATATATTCAACACCGTCAAATTTTTGAGATTTAAACATATGTTTATGGCCGGTGAACACCATATCCACCCTGTATTCAGCGCATAATTTTCTAAATTCATACGCCCAAGGACTGTTATCCATGTTGTACCATTCCTGTTGATATGGATCAAACGGCGGTTTATGAAGAATTACAAAGATATGCGCGTATCGAGTGCCTTCTTTAAGTTTTGACTCAAACCACTCAAATTGTTTTTCAGAAAGCTCTCCCGCTTCATTATCTAAAACAATAAAAAAAGAATTTCGGTTTACAAACGTGAATTCTTTTATACCGCAATATTCATTAAATAATAAAGATGAGTCATGATTGCCAATAGCCGCTATCACAGGATATTTTATAAGTTTCTGTAATTTTTTAAACGCCTCAAAATGTTTTCTAGCTCCGTTCAAACTCACGTCTCCAACACTTAAAACAAAATCTATCGGAATTTTTCTAAATCTGTCTTCCCTATTCATATGCCATATTTCTTTAATTGTGGACGCGTCATTGATACTAAACCCCGCGTGGTTATCCCCAAAAATAATAAAAGAAAAATACGCGCCTTGATTATTTTTTAGTTTTTCTATATTCGATTGATTATTATCTTCTTTAGAAGCGGCAGGAATTGTCATAAATTTTATCATTGGCAAAAAAGAATAAATAATAGCGGCTATCGCAACAAATAAAATAATTTTGATTAGCTTCATGTTTTATATTTTCCTAGCCATTACCACAAAATACAACTTAACTAACTTATATGGATTCCTGCCTAGCGTTTACCCCGCGCCACGGCACGAGACAAAAATGACAGAGTTGAAGGCTCTAATTCGCGCTACTGTCACTCTATTTCACAAAAAACTTATAGAATCCATTTCTTACCGCGTTATCCCAATAATTTCATAACGTAAAACTCCGGCAGGAACTTTTATCTCAATAATATCACCTATTTTATGGCCTATAAGGGCTTTTCCGACAGGAGACGAAAGTGAAATTTTATTATTGTCATAATCAGCTTCCGCCTCTGATACAAGCATATAATCAAATTCTTCTTTTGAACGCAAATCTTTCATTTTAATAGTAGCACCGATAAGCGCTGTATCTTTAGGAATACGTGAATCATCCAATATATCCGCTCTACTTAAAACATATTCAATTTCCGCTATTCTTTTTTCATTCATTGCCTGAGATTCTTTTGCGGCATCATATTCCGCATTCTCGCTTAAATCCCCTTGAGCCCGTGCTTCAGAAATAGCCCGTATAATCTCCTGACGTTTCTCTCCTTTTAGAAGAGCTAATTCTTTATGTAATTTATCATACCCTTCACGCGTTAATATTACCTTATCATTTCCCATTCCTAATTGCCTCCTTAAATACAATCCTAGTTAACCTAAAACAACTTACTGCTTTATATTATCCTTATAAATTTCCCATCGGGAAAGATTCTTTTTTTCATCAAAAAAAAGATACACCTTATCTTTCGCAAATATATCTTTAGAACTTGGCCGATACATCCAGCAAATCTCACCCGTAAAATCCCCGCTTATAACAGCGCTGGGCTCGCCTGCCTGAGTTTTTATCAAACCGTAAGAATCTCCTTGTTTGATTATCCCTTTATATAATAAATTTTTAAGCTTATTATAATTTTGAGTTTGTTCTTTTAAAATACCAGACTGCTTCTCTCTTTCCTTGCTGATTTCCATAAGGAGAGCCAATCCTTCTTTGGATTTTTCAGACTTGTTTTTTTCTTTCGCGTTCTTCTCTTCTTTAGATGTTTGCCGCGCGAAATTAGTAGCTCCGAGATCCACGCAAAAAAATAAAACACCGCACAAAATAAAAATATTTATTATTTTAGCCATCTTAATCACTCTTCTTTTTTATTTTTCCCGATCCCGCGCGTTTTACTTTCAAGTAATGCCTTTTCAAGAACTGTCCTCAAATCATTAAGTTCAGCGCGCGTTAATAAAAAATGCGCCCTTAATTTTTGTTCAACAGCCTGAAACTCAAAAATATCGCTTTGCTTTTCGTATCTTATATTGATTTTCATAAAACCACTCCGTAATATTTTTTAACGCTAAAATTCACTACAATGAAATCTTTTTATAAAATATCCGCGGCGAGACTAGCTAACTCGCTTCTTTCACTTTTAGTTAATGTCACATGTCCGAACATTTTTTGGTCTTTCATCTTTTCAACACAATATGAAAGGCCGTTACTTGATGAATCTAAATAAGGATTATCTATCTGATACGGGTCGCCCGTTAAAACTAATTTACTTCCTTCACCGGCTCTACTGATAACAGTTTTAATTTCATGCGGGGTTAAATTCTGCGCTTCATCAATTATAATAAACTGTTCAGCAATACTTCTTCCGCGCATAAATGTCATAGCCTCAAGGACAATAACATCCTCTTTAACATATTTTTCAACCAAAGCCTTCCCTTTTACTTTTTTAGTATTCTTGCCTGATTTATCCATACTGCAGATATATTCAAGATTATCAAAAATAGGTCCCATCCAATGTTCCAATTTTTCTTCTTTAGTCCCGGGCAAATATCCAATATCCCTTCCGATAGGAACAATAGGTCTTGATATTAAAAGCCTTGAATATTTATTTTCCTTAGTAACTTTATAAAGCCCTGTGGCTAAAGCTAAAAGAGTTTTCCCTGTACCCGCGGCGCCTAAAAGCGTGACTAATTTTATATCATCATTTAAAAGCAATTCTAGCGCCATCATTTGCTCTTTATTTTTAGGAGAAATAGCCATAACCCGCGTTTTATCATGCGCCAATGGAACTAATTTAGAGTTTTCCGCGTCATATCTAGCCAGTAACGTATGTTTTGATTGCGCGGGACTAGATAAAATAAAAAATTGATTAGCGTAAGAATCTTCTTTTTCCCACTCTATTCCTTTATTCCTATGAAATTTATCAATAATATCGCCTGATACATCTTTTTGAGCCCACCCTGAATAGAGTTTATCAAAATCAACTTTCTGTTTTTCGAAATCCATGCATTTTATGCCAAGAGCGTCAGCTTTAATTCTAGCGCTTATATCCTTTGAAACAAAAATAACATGCTCGCCCTTACTTTTCAGATTATACGCGGATAAAAGAATTCTATTATCCGTAACGTTAGGAGACAACCCGAATGTTTTAAATAAATTTTCAGACGATTCGATATGCGATGATATCCTTAAAGAACCGCCGTCATTAATAGGAAACTCTTTACCGGGCTCTCCTTCTTTACGAAACTCATCCAACATTCTTATGGCAATTCTCGCGTTACGGCCTCTCTCATCATGATACCGTTTAAATTTATCTAATTCTTCAAGAACCTCCATAGGCAAAAGAACAACATTATCCGCGAATGAAGTCAATGAATCCGGATTATGTAAAATAACATTCGTATCTAAAACAAAAATTTTTCTCAACTATCCACCTCTTATTAAAATTTTACAAAATTATATTCTAATTTATTTTATAGTTCTTAGCCATAAAAATATATGTTAAAATAATTTTTTTTTCAAACTAGAAAAGAATATCAAACATTTCTTAAAACAATCGTCCAAAAACACAAAGGGGAAAAATGCCGGAAACAACACTAAATGTAAAACTACTGTCAAAAACAAATAACGCGCTGTCGGTAATATATTCTGCCACAAGACAATGTTATTCTGCGAGCTTCTCCGGAGATATTTTCGACAAAACTTTGCCGGAAAAAAGCAAAAAAGATATAAGCGATTTTATATCCGGTGTAGTAAGACGCGGCCATGAAAGCCCTTTAGAACACGTGAGTTTCACCTTCGCGATAGAAGGCGTATCGCGCGCGTTAACTCATCAACTCGTCCGCCACAGAATAGCCTCTTATTCTCAGCAAAGCCAAAGGTATGTTAAAGCCGACAATTTCGCCTATATAATCCCGCCTTCTTTTCAAAAAAACGAAACAATAAAATCGAAATTTATCAATACCATGAATTCCCTGCAAAATACTTATAATGAATTATTAAAACTCCTTGAAAAAGAAGGCATTAAAGGCGAAAACGCGAACCAAGACGCTAGATTTATTCTACCTCAAGCCATAGAAACAAAAATAGTTGTCACAATGAACGCCCGCGAATTAAAACATTTTTTCTGCGAAAGGTGTTGCGCGCGTTCTCAATGGGAAATACGCGCTTTAGCTTATGAAATGCTTAAAATATGCAAAAAAGAATTGCCTGAAATTTTTGATTCTCTCGGAGCAAAATGCGAACTATTAAAGTTCTGCCCTGAAGGCGAAAAATCCACATGCGGAAAATATCCCGTGCGGACTAAAACAATTTAACAATAAAATTCAACCCCTCTATTGTTAATAAACATAAACAATCTCACCATTGGGAGCCTAACCCATTTTCCGCTATTCGAGACATAAGTTGGCTATTTTACTGTTTTTTTAGACAAAAGGCCGGCCCCACAACCAAATCTATATAAAAATATCATAAAACCCTTATGGATGCGAGCTTTTGAGGGAATAATAGAAGGGGTTTTCTAAACCCAAAAACTACAAAGTTGAAATGAATAAAAAAGAGGCAAAAAAGGAACATTCACTTTAATAGCCATATCCCGCATGTTATTAGTACTACGCCGGCTACTTTAATTAAAGTAAACTGTTCATGAAGAATCGCTATTCCTAAAATAAAACTTACTAAAGGATATGCCGCACCAATAGGGACAACTTTAGAAATATCTCCAGCTTTTAACGCGTGATAAAAAGCGATAGTAGCGACAACGCTAGCTAAAAATCCTGACAAAATTAATAACGCGATAGCCTTAGTATCTGCCGCTTTAATATCTTCGGGCCTAATTATAAAAATCAATAATAAAAAAGCCCCTATAAAAACGCCAACACATCTATAAAATAACGCCGTAAAAGGGCTTATTTTTGCCATCCCTATTTTTTCTAAAACCGGAACAATACCCCAAATTAAAGCGGCTAAAACAGCCAATAAAAAAGCGTCAAGTTTATTGATATTCACGACCATACAAAATCCTTTTATTATTACAGTTTAGGTGAGTCCTATAGCAGAAATAATTAGCCCGAAAACTTTAGTTTGCGGGCTAACGCGGTTTTTAGATTTTCTAAAACGAAACAACCGGAACATTTTTCGCGTCTTTACTCGCTGAAAAATATTCATGCGGCGCATTTAAACCTCTGATAGAACAAAAAAGCCCGCCAAACACAGTTCTTTTATAACTATTAAAACTTTCCACCATTCTGTTATATCTCATCCGTTCTACGGCTATTCTATTTTCAGTGCCTTCTAATTGAGCCTGCAAATTTATAAAATTCTGATTTGCTTTTAAATCAGGATAATTTTCAGAAACAACTAATAACCTTGAAATAATACCTGACATTTCATTTGCTGTAGCAATTTTTTCTTTTTCAGTTGACGCTTTTCCCCATTGGCTTCTAAGTTCTGTTATTTTTGTAAAAAGATCTTTTTCATGCACCGCGTAACCTTTAACAGTATTAACAAGATTTGGAATCAAATCATTTCTTCGTTGCAATTGATTTTCAACCTGAGCCCAGCTTGAACGAACTGCCTCATCAAGTTTGACAACATAATTTAAACCATTAATAAACCATAGCCCGATTATTAAAAAAATTATTATAACGACACTTAACAGAGTCCATAAATTTTTCATAAAAAATACCTCCTAAAAAACTTTTACAAATTATTTTACCACGAACCTGACGAGCCGCCACCGCCAGAAGCCCCTCCGCCAAAACCGCCAAACCCTCCGCCAAAAGAACCGGATCCGCCACCAAAATGGCCATAACCGCCGTTTCCCCAATGACTTCTTCTCGTATTTGTTTCTCCCATATAAAATAACGGCCCGAAACGAACACCAAAAACAAAAATAAATACAAAAAAAAGAACAATCGCGCGGACAATATTGATAGCTAACGGAACTTCTTCAATAGTTTTCACGCCGTCCATTTTGATATCAAGCTCAACTCCATACGCCTCTTTAATAATTTTAGAAAGCATTACAACACCCGACAAAATACCGCCGTCAAAATCCCCTTTTTTAAAATGAGGAATCATTAACTCATCTATAATTATTTTACTGTACGCATCCGTAACTATTCCCTCCATACCGTATCCCACTTCTATGCGGCATTTACGGTCATTAATTGCCATTAAAACTAATATTCCGTTATCTTCCCCCTTTTTACCTATCCCCCAACTTTTATATAATTCCACGGCATACTCATTTATTTCAACGCCAGCGGTATCTTTTACAGTAACAACAGCAATTTCAACTGACGTTTTTTCTTTTATTAAATTCAATATTTTTGATATTGACGCTGACGCGTTTTCAGAGATAACTTCCGCGTAATCATTTACAGAACCGGAAGGCGCCTGGAATTTATAAGAATAAGAAAACAAAGAAGGAATAAACATTCCAAAAATAATTAAACTAATAATTAAAAATATTTTTTTGAATTTCATTATTGGATTAAATCGCGGGTTCATATTTCATCAACTATTTTTGACAATATTTCGAGACGGGTTAAAAAACATTCTATAAAAACTTCAGGGGTTTTTGAAAAGCTATTTGTTTTAATACCGTTAAACGCTTCTATAAAACATGACACATCCATATTAAATTCTATTCCGATTTCGTTTAAAACACCTATTTTATCAAGACGAGGTAAAACTCCTTTTTTTATCCTCAATAAATTCTGAAAAATCGGCAATAAAGCTTTAATTGAAAGAGCTATCAACTGCTTTAACGCTTTATAATTCATAGCCGCTTCAAGATAAGCCTGACGGAGCATAATAAGTTTACCTTTAATTTGGTATTCGCACTCTCTCCTTAAATTTTCAAAATTAATATTTATATCCGCCAGTAAATCTTGACCAAACAATAAGATATACGAGTCCTTCATCATCATGAATTCCATTGGAAAGGTATCAAGCGACATTTCGATATAAGAATATGTAAGAAAAAGCGGAACGCTTATTTTTTTGCGCATACCGTCTTTTATAATTTTCACTCCGCTTTTGAGTTCACGAATTGAAGAATCTTTAACTACAATAGCAATATTTATATCTGAATACTTCGGATTATATTCCCTAGTAGCGGCACTTCCATAAAGAAAAATAGAAATTATATTATCTCCGTAAATATGAGTGAGTTTTTCCAAATATGGAATTAATACATTATGAATATCTTTTGGAAGGTTATCTATATTCTTAAAGACCATGCGCCCTCTTTTTCCGGATTATTCTCTTGTTTGTTTTTTCTTCTTTGCCATTTCGCTGTAAGACGGTTCTAGTTTATCTAAATCAAACTGATTATTCCACCTAAAAAGTAAAAAATAAAATTTTCCTGATTTTGAAAGCTGATCAACAATCAAATGGATGCTCATTCCCGCGGCTAAAGGAACAAGCCACACAATAAAAAAGGCGCCTATCCATAATAACAATATAAATTCCCAAGAATGAAAAAAAATGTAACATTTCCCAGAATCTAAATACCGGCAATAACAAAAATGGCCAAGCCTGAAATTTCTCCCATAATAAAGAAAATAATCAATAAAATGGTCTATATCTATAAATATTCCTCCCAAAATACACAAAAACACCCAACTTATTTTATGAGTCACCACATAAAAAAATATAGAAAATAAAGATGCCAGTATCACATGCGACAGTAAATCAATAAATAACGCTCTACGAGTAATATACTCACTCTCCGATTTAATAGATTTTTCATGATTCATAATAATCCACCTTTATCTTTATGCCAATCGTAGGATATATTTAAAACACAAAATTCACAATTAGCATGAATATTGCTATGATTAATCTTTCAGGGCTTTTTCTGAATCTCCCAAAGACTTTAAAAAAATATTTTTTATACAATCAATAAGATCTTGAATTTTGAATGGTTTTGTTATATAGCTTGTTACGCCAATACCCATAGCGGTCATTTTTTCTATATCATCATCAAGCCCTGTTAAAAAAATTTTTGGAATCTTTTTATAAATACCTTTCGCGTTAAAATCTTCCACTATATTAAATCCTGAACGGCCGGGCATAAAAATATCAATCAAAAGAAGTTCAGGCTTAAAAGTTTCTATATATTGTTCCGCCTTAAAAGGATCACTCAAAATTTCAGATTCATAACCCGCGTTATTAAGGCTTATTTTCAACATTTTCAAAAGAGATTCATTATCATCTATCACAAGTATTCTTTTTTTTGTCATCTAAATACTCCTATAAATATTTTAATCTTTCTTATCCTGTGCGTTAATATCCGTAACAACTTTTTTTATCGCGCGCGTAAGTTCCCTTGCCGTAACAGGTTTCATTAAATAATCATTGATCCCGAATTTTTTATAATTGTCAGATGAAACAACATCACTGTAACCGGTAAGAAGTATTATAGGGATGTCTGACCTTATTGATGTTATCTCTTTAGCCACTTTTACCCCTGTCATTTGAGGCATACTTTGATCTGTTATTATAACATCAAATTCTCCGGGAGAGTTTCTAAAAGCTTCTAGAGCATCTTCCCCTTTTGTATGGGTATAAACACTATATCCCAAATTCTCGAGCATTTGCTTCATCATATGCGCGATTTTTTCTTCATCATCAACTATCATAATGCGCTCGTTACCTCGTATAGGATTTTCATTTGTATCGGTAGTATCCTTAATTTTATCAAATATTCTAGGCAAGTAAACATGAAAAGTCGTTCCCTTACCCGGTTCACTGTAAACAGTAATTTCTCCACCAAGGCTGAGTACTATACCTTGCACTACGGAAAGCCCAAGACCGGTTCCCTCCCCCACACCTTTTGTTGTAAAAAACGGCTCAAATACTCGTTTTAAAGTTGCCGGTTCGATACCGATACCTGTATCGCTTACAGTAAGCCGTATATAATGTCCTTGCGCAAGCCTAGAATGAACACGGCTAAAGGCCTCATCAATTTCCACAGATTCAAGATTGATAGACAATATCCCGCCTTTTTCTTTCATAGCATAAAAAGCATTTGTACAAAGATTGATAAGTACTTGGCGTATCTCGTTCGCGTCAGCTGAAATAATTCCGGCTGATGGGTCCAAACTCTGTTTAATTTCTATATTCGGGGGCATTCCTGAAAAAATAAGTTTCAAAGCGTCTCTAACAATTGAATAGATATCTATTGGCGATACTTCATGTTTGGTTCTTCTACTGAATATTAAAATTTGCTTTACTATATCTTTCGCGTGTTCAGCGGCTTCTGTTATTTGTTTCAAATAACCAGCCGCTGTTTGATTATTTTTAACTTCTTTGCTTAAAAAATCAATATACCCGAACATAATTGAAAGAATATTATTAAAATCATGCGCGATACCTCCGGCCAAAGTGCCTATACTTTCCATTTTTTGGGACTGCAATAATTGTTCTTCCAATTTTTTACGCGATTCTTCTGATTTTTTGTGAGCTGTCACATCTTTAAAACTTTCAACAACTCCCGAGATGTCTCCATTTATATCACGATACGGAACAACCGAAACTACGCAGAATATTTTAGTGCCGTCATCAAAACTACGTTCTATTTCATATTCAATATAAGGCTGGCCATTAAAAATATCTTTTAAACGACAACTTGTTTCGCCACAATCAGTATGTTTTAAAATATCGCAGTATTTCTGGCCTATACACCTAGTCCGTGAAACCCTGAATAAATGAAGAAATGTGTCGTTTACTTTAGATATCTTAAAATCTTTATCAATTATACACATTCCGTAAGAAGCGTGGTTGAAAACTTGATGAAGCTCAGTATACGCCCGTTTAAAGGCTTCTTCAGCCATTTTACGGTCCAAAATTTCACGTTCGAGGCTTTTATTCGATTCAATTAATTGCTTACTTCGTTCTGATACTAATTCTTCAAATTTTTCATTATTCTCTTGAAGGATGTTTTGATTTTTTTTTCTTTGCTGTATTTCAAATTCCAGCGCTTGGTTTGTTTTAAAAAGTACTTTTTCTCTTTTATTTAAATGTATAAAAAAAAATACACCTGAAATAAAGCATATCATAAAATTCAAACCCAAAAGATATATATCAAAAAACTGAAAGTTCTCAATAGTATCTATATACTGTTTATTTTCATATTTAAAATGCGTATAAAATGCAACAATAGAAACTGCAAAAAACGCGAATATAGCAATAGCCGCCGGAATGAAAATCTTTTTTGCTCCGTAATCTTTTTCTAAAAAATTTTCTTTATCCATAATATTCTCCATTTACCACGTGCTTAGATCGAATCAAATCTCACGGCGCTAATATGGCTAAATTTTGAGATTAAAGTTAACCTAAAATAGACTATACCTGTATTTTTAAAAGATTGCAATTTTATAGAGTAAAAAACTTACATAAGAAAAGGACATCTATTGGATAGGGGTATTTCTGATTTTTAGACACTAGCGCTCGCCAAATCCAAAATTATTCTCCGCCGGAAGATTTTTCTATTTTGCCCCAAGTATCTTTTAGCGGGACAATTCTATTAAATACAAATTTTCCAGATTTTGTAATTTTGGTATCTAAAACAAAATAACCAAGCCGTTCAAATTGATATCTACGGGAAGGTGTAACTTCTTTTATACAAGGCTCTGCCTTACATAACGGAACTATTTCTAAAGAATTAGGGTTTAAATTACTTAAAAAATCCTTGCCTTCTGGGCAATCTTCCGGATCGCGTTTCAAAAAAAATGATTCATACAAACGCGCTTCCATATTGACAGCGTGTTTAGCTGAAACCCAATGAATAGTTCCTTTAACTTTTCGGCCGTCAGGCGAATCTCCGCCTTTTGTCGCCGGGTCATAAACACAATGTATTTCTTTTATTTCTCCTGTCGCGTTGTCTTTTATTACATCAACACATTTTATAAAATAAGCGTATCTAAGCCTTACTTCATTTCCGGGCGCGAGCCTAAAAAATTTTTTCGGCGGGTTTTCACGAAAATCATCTTGTTCTATATATATTTCACGCGAAAAAGGAATTTTTCTCGTACCCATAGATAAATCTTCCGGATTATTTACCGCGTCCAATTCTTCTTCCTGATTTTCAGGATAATTTAACAAAACAACTTTAACGGGTTTTAACACAACCATAAGCCTTTGCGCTGTTTTATTAAGTTCTTCGCGTATAGCATTTTCTAAAACAATCATATCAACGGTACTATTAAATTTAGCAACGCCGATTCTTTCGCAAAAAGTCCGTATAGAACTGGGCGTATAGCCCCTTCGTCTTAAGCCTGATATGGTAGGCATTCTGGGGTCATCCCATCCATCAACTATTTTTTCAGTTACAAGTTTCAAAAGTTTACGTTTACTTAAAACCGTATGGCTTAAATTTAAACGAGCAAATTCTATCTGACGCGGGTGATAGACTCCCAATTCTTCTACCATCCAATCCTAAAGTTCCCTATTAATTTCAAATTCAAGAGTGCAGATAGAATGAGTAATCCCTTCAATTGAATCTGAAATACAATGCGTGAAATCATAGGTGGGATAAATACACCATTTGTCTTTAACGCGGTGATGCGCGACTTTTTTTATTCTATAAAGAACAGGGTCACGCATAACAATATTCGGCGACGCCATATTTATTTTAGCTCTTAAAACTTTAGCGCCTTCGGCGAATTCTCCACTACGCATGGCAAAAAATAATTTTAAATTTTCTTCAATAGAGCGGTTTCTATACGGGCTATCTTTTCCCGGGGATGTAAGAGTACCCCTGTATTCACGGATTTCATCAACACTTAATTCACACACGTATGCTTTACCTTTTTTAATTAAAGTCAACGCGTGTCCATAAATTTCTTCAAAATAATCAGACGCGTAATAAAGCCTGTCATCCCAAGTAAAACCTAGCCATTTCACGTCTTCCATTATGGAGTTAACATATTCTACTTCTTCTTTTTCAGGATTAGTGTCGTCAAACCTACGATTGCACAGTCCTTTATATTGCTCGGCAAGCCCAAAATTTAGACATATTGACTTTGCGTGGCCTATGTGAAGATATCCATTCGGTTCAGGAGGAAAACGTGTATGCACACGTCCGCCGTATTTATTTTCTTTTAAACCGCTGTCTATAATTTCTGTAATAAAATTTTCTACTGGTTTTATAGTGTCCATATTTTTCTCAAATAAAACATAATTTGCCATTTCGAAAAATTATTATCTTTTGTCTCTTGGCTTTTATTCTTTAGCAAAATCCCCGACATACATTGCGCGCGGCCTAAAAATACGATTATTTTTCAAATATTCCAAAACTCTGCTTGTCCAGCCCGCGACTCTGCTAACAGCAAAAATAGGAGTAAAAAGTTCCGCCTGAATTCCAAGGCATGAATATACTATACCTGAATAAAAATCAACATTTGGGAATATACCTTTTTTAGCGCCGAAAGCTGTTATAACTTCCTGTTCAAGCACTTTCGCTGTTTGAAATAATTTTTGTGTTTCTGCGTCCGAGAAAGATGCCAAATATTCAGCAAGCGGGCCAAGAACACGCGCCCTAGGATCATAGGCTTTATAGACACGGTGGCCGAATCCCATAACACGCGCTTTTTTATCTATCTTATCTTGTAGC
The DNA here is from genome assembly GCA_000954095.1 of Candidatus Omnitrophus magneticus. Taxonomy (GTDB): domain Bacteria; phylum Omnitrophota; class Gorgyraeia; order Tantalellales; family Tantalellaceae; genus Omnitrophus_A; species Omnitrophus_A magneticus. Next base: position 36,871 of record JYNY01000032.1, read on the forward strand.
CAAGATTTCACGTTTTCAGGGCTTGAAATTTCTTTAAGCATATTCATAACCTGCTCATTCGCGCCGCCGTGTAAAGGCCCATTCAGAGCGGCAATCCCTGAACCTATTGAAAAATAAAAATCAGATAATGTTGACGCGACAACCATGGCGGCAAATGTACTAGCATTCATACCGTGATCAGCATGAAGTATTAAACACACATCCATAATCCGTTCTTCTAAAGGAGTCGGCCTTATACCAGTCATCATGTATAAAAAATTAGCAGAATGGCTTAATGACGGATCAGGTTCTATAGGCAGTTTACCATTTCTAATTCTGGAAATAGTAGCGGCAATCGCGGGCACTCCGCCGATAAGATGATAACACATTTCCAATTCTCTTTCTTTTTCGTCTTCTTCTCTCGCGAATTCATAAATAGCGCGCTCTTCGCCGCGCGGAGTAGTTTCCATTGCGATTGAATCTTCATCTGAACCGATTACAACTTTATTTTCAGCCCTCGCGCCTTTATAACTAAATTCCTGTCTCATAAAATTAACGCCCATACGCATAGCCGCCATTGTATTCATTTCTTCAAGCGCGAAACTCATTAAAAATCTTTGAGTATTGATAATACTTCTATAATCTATAAGCTTCTTTTTAAAAACATCTAAAGCTTCTTTTGAAGGCAATTCTCCGAAAAGTAATAAATATGATACCTCTTCAAAAGTTGAATACGCGCACAAATCAAAAATATCATAACCTCTATAAATAAGCCATCCTTTAGCGCCGTTTACATACCCCACTTTAGTTTCACAACTTATCGCGCCCTCAAGCCCGGGACCGACCAAACACGTAACAGGCCATTTTATTAAGCCCGTTAATCCGGGTTCAGGCGTGCTTTCAGTTTCTTTCATGGCTTTTTCTTTTGCCGCGAGAATTAATCTTGTAATCTCATGTATGTTTATATTTTTCGAATTTTGCTCAATCATACCATGTTCTCCTTGTTAATATTACGACGCGTAAACCTAAACGCGCGAACAAATATTAATTTAAAAATCACCCAAAAAACCGCGACAAAATTTTACTATATCTTTCTAAATAAAGAAAGTAGTAAGTTCGTAAAATTTCATTCCGGCAAATTTTTTAAAAACATCCGCAATTTTTTTGAATTTTTTAAGAGTATTGAAAAAAGCGCGAAAAGTTTCGCGGTTTCATGCGCTTCTTTTACAGGATACCCCATGTATGTTTTATTACCTTCAATATCCGTATGAACACCGGTTCTTCCCGCTATTCTTACATTAGAACCGATAGTAACATGATCAGCAACGCCAACCATTCCACCCATCATTACATTGTCTCCGACAACAGTACTTCCGCCAATTCCTGAATTTGCCGCGATTATTACATTTTTACCCAATTTAACATTATGCGCGATTTGCACAAGATTATCTATCTTAGAACTTTTTCCGATAATTGTATCAGTAAAAGCGCCTTTATCAACACAGCTATTCGCGCCTATTTCCACATCATCTTCTATTACAACACGCCCTAACTGCGGCACTTTGTATATACGGTCAGACTTGGGCACATATCCGAATCCGTCCGCGCCAATGACAGTTCCAGAATGCAAAATAACCCGTTTTCCAATAACCATATTGTCATAAATTGTCACATTCGCGTAAAGAATAGTTTTTTCTCCGATTGTCACATCATCGCCGAGAATAACACCGTCTTTTATAATTACATTATCGCCGACAATAGTATTTTCGCCTATAACCACATACGCGCCGATACTAACGTTTTGGCCTATTTTAGCTGTTTTAGCAATTATGCTGGATGGATGAATTGCGCCTTTAAAAGAACTCGGCAAATTAAGCATAAAATTATAAAGAATGGTAGCGGCTTCTTTTATATTGTTCACGACAATTAAAGGTTTAGGATATTTTTCCACACTCACGTTAGTCATAACACATATTCCCGCACTTGTTTTGGCTTTTTCTAAACTTTGAATATCAGCGACAACAACAATATCGCCCTCACGCGCGGTATCGCTGGATGAAATATTTTTTACAATTACACTACCGTCTCCAAAGAGAATACCTTTCACAATTTTTGAAATTTCTAAAGCTGAAATCATTTTTACCCTCCCTTTTATTTTCAAAAATAATTATTCATAAAAAATTTTTAAAATTATAACATTTGTTTGTTATTTTGTATTAAGCATTTTTTATGGATGTTATTATCGCCTTCTAAAAATTTTCGTATTATCAAATGTGCCGGAACATAAAATAAGTCCTCAAACGATTTTTCTTTTAAGGAACAACGCGATAT
>JYNY01000033.1 GCA_000954095.1 Candidatus Omnitrophus magneticus
GAAAACACTACTGAAATATAATTTCCTTCTTTATTTAATCTATGCGCTAATTCATGTAAAAGTGTTGTTTTTCCAGTCTGCCTCGGCGCGTGGATGGCGAAATACTCTTCTTTTTCAATAAAATCAAATATTACACTCTGATTTCTTAATGGATCCAACATGTAATGTTTTTCAGGACGGCAGAACCCGGTTATATTAAAATATCTTTTACTTTTCATTAAAAAAATCCCTCCACATAATTTTATAAATAAATATTTCTAGATTATAACAGATTGCGCGGGGAAAGAAAATAATAGAAAATAGCGCGATTCTAGTAGTCTCTAGAATTATTTCCCGCGCGCGGCATTGCAAAACGTGAGAAAAAGAACGTAAGCACTAAGCGGTTAGTAATAAACTTTTCTATATCCTTTAGAAGACATCATGCTGTCATTCCCGCGAACGCGGTAATCCATAAGGGTTTTATGATGTTTTTGAAATGGTTATACCATATATAAATTCCTGCTTCATTGAAAATCCCAACGTTAATAATCAAGCTTGCAATTACCATCCGCTTAGTGATTACAAAAGAACAATTTCTCAAAACAAATTATTTTCGCCAAAAATTTTTACAAAAAAAAGAAATCCGCCTTTGACAACACATCAAAGACGGACTTCTTTTAAGGAGGTGTGCACATAAGTCTATTTTTTTATGTTGTAAAAATAATTCTAATAAAATAAAGATTCCTACACACAGTTTTTTTCATAGGGGGAAGGGTTCCCTTCCCCCTCTTGACGCTCGCCTTTCTTTATCCGGTTAACTTTTGTCGTGTCTTGCAAGTTGCTTGATTATGGGGCTCGCTGTCACCCCCTTGCCTAAGGTCTATTTTTTCTGTATCAAAGGAGAAGGGGAAATGTTCCCCTTCTCCTTTGTATCCTTTTCCCCTTTTAAGGTAGTTACGATATATACTCTACTTCTTCATCCGTCTTAAATAACTCACTCCCAACCCAAATAGTAGCGCGAGGGTCATTCCGCCCGGGATTTCGGGAACTGGCGAACCTTCAAGACCTGAGCCTAAGTAGATAAATTTAGTTTTATTACTTACCCATTAATTGCCTAGTGTTTTTCCTTGCGTTTCTGGAAATTCTGCAGGTGTGTATGTACATCTAATTTCGTCCGAGTGAAGTGTCTCTAGGCTCCGGTTCGCCCTTTAATATAAAAGCGGAAT
>JYNY01000034.1 GCA_000954095.1 Candidatus Omnitrophus magneticus
GTCAGGACCTTTGGTTTGGTAAAGGATTTATCGTTGGTGCTAACTTACAAGATCCTAATGCTGGTTTAATTCCAAGAGAAAATTGAGCGATTAAATCTTATGTCTCGATGTGCGCCCCTTTATTTAAAAAAACTTGGACAATTGACGGGGTCTTCGCGGAAATCCGCGGGAGCTAAGACAGGGCAAATGATGATATAAATCGTGGGGGTAAAAATGGTGGGTATAAATTCAATGAATATAACGCGGAAGCCGAAGGTTACTGGTGGTTCAAACAACAGAGATATGTTGGAACAACTTCCAACGGGGCAACAATGCCGTCAGTTCTTAACGGCCACCAATCAAATGATGTTCATACTTTTGGTTTAAGAGGTAGTTTTGATCCTATAGAGGATTGGACAATTGCTCTTGAAGGTGCTTACCAGCTTGGCGAATATATCGGAGCAGCACAACAGATAGAAGAAAGAAGCAGAAGCGCTTGGGCAGTAGATGCTATGGTAGAATGCCGTTATTTCCAAGATAATTTTGCGTGGAGACCGGTTGTTGGCGCTGAATATATTTTATATTCCGGCGAAGAAAATCTTGGTAATACAACAGCTACTACGAATGGAACATATAACGGATGGGATCCTGTATACAGAGGCAAGTTTGATACAGCTATTCGTGAATTCCAGAATGTATTTTACAGAACAGCGATGGGAAGTTCCCCATCTACAACTAATCAGCACCAGATTTTATTAACAGGTAAAGTAGAGCCTACAGATAGCCTTACATTAAAAGGTACTTTTGGCAATTTCTGGCTTGCTGAAGAATGGGCGTCAACTACAACCGTAGTTAATCAGAATGAAGAGCAATACCTTGGTAGTGAAGCAGATATTACATTGACTTGGGATTACACAGAAGATGTGCAGTTTGGTCTTTTGACAGCATGGTTCTTCCCAGGCGATCATTTTGCTAACAGCCAAGATGATGTTGCTACAGATGTCGTTGGATCTGTTTCTCTTAACTTCTAATTATTTTTAAGCAAGAGATCAGGGAGGGAAAACGGCTCACCTTTTTGGTGAGCCGTTTTTTTTATGCTAAAAATTTCTTTGCAAGGAAAGGTTCTTGACTTTTAAAGAGAGTATGATAAACTTATTTTCATTGTTTGTAAGGAGAATTTGTTATTTTATACTTGGAGGTGGAGTATGGCAGAGGCGTATTGCGTAAAATGTAAAACTAAGAAAGAAATGAAAAGCCCACAGGAAGTTACTATGAAAAACGGCCGTAAAGCAATTAAAGGGTCTTGTAATAGTTGCGGCACAGGCTTATATCGCATATTGGGTAAATAAGAATTTTAATTATTAAAAGGATATTAAATTGTAGGGGCACGAAATTATCGAGTCCCTACAATGTTTTATACCTAAAGGTAATCTGTGGTAAAAAGAAAAATTAAAGATTTAGCCTTAGAAAAGGCGCATGCAATAGCTAGGGTTGCGCTTGAAAAAGAAGGCGAAGATATTCTTGTTTTAGATTTAACCAAATCCGCTAATATTTTTAATTATTTTGTGTTGATTACTGCTGGTTCATCTAAAAGAGTTCAGTCAATAGCAAAAGCCATAGACGAAGAGCTGTCCGTTAACTGGAAGCAAAACGCTCGCCTAGAGGGGAAAAATAATCCTTCTTGGACATTGGTTGACGCGGGAGATGTAATAGCGCATGTTTTTTATAAAGACGCGCGCAATTTTTATGGGATAGAACGGTTGTGGCTCTCTGCTCCAAGAGAAGAAATTAATGAAAAATGCTTGAAAAAAACTTTAAAGAAAAAATTATCCAAATCTTCAGCGAAGGCATAAACCAATATTTCGCGGAAGAGTCCGCTTGTCGTGCGGATATTTCTTCTTCTCTTATTTCCCTCGATGCCCCAAAAGAAAAACTTCATGGGGATATCACTTCCAATATCGCTATGGTTTTAGCAAAACAAGTAAAAGCAAATCCTGTCATTTTAGCTCAACATATCAGTGAAAAAATAAAAAAAATATTTAATCAGAGAAGCGACATTAATTCTTTTATCGACGGTATTGAAGTAAAAGGCGCGTTTATTAATCTTTGGCTTTCTGATAAATATTATGAAAATATTCTTTTGGAAATATTTAAGAATAAAGAAAAGTTTGGGCAGAATAGCGACTTTGGCGGGAAGAGAGTTAATATAGAATTTGTTTCAGCGAATCCTACAGGACCTCTTACGATTGCGCACGCGAGACAAGCCGCGATAGGCGATGCTTTAGCGCGAATATTAAAATTTAATGGATATGACGTGACAACAGAATATTATCTTAATGACTGCGGCAGGCAGATTAATATGCTGGGAAAGTCGCTAGAAATTAGGTATAGGAATTTATGCGGGAAAGAGGATAGTTTGCCGGAGGACGGGTATGTCGGGGAATATGTTATTGATATTGCTAAAGAAATAAAAGAAAAACACGGGGAAATGTTTTTAGAAGAAACAGAAAAAACTAGTAATTTTTTTAGAAAATACGCAGTAGAAAGCATAATGAATCTTATTAGAAAAGACCTTGAAGATTTTAGGGTTCATTTTGATGTATGGACAAGCCAAGCAGAATTTGAGGAAAGAAAAATTGTCGAACGCACTTTAGAAGAGCTGGAAAAAGCCGGCTATCTTTATGAACAAGACGGAGCTAAATGGTTTAAGTCAACGGCATTTGGAGATGATAAGGATCGGGTTGTTCGTAAAAGCGATGGTTCGTATACATATTTAGCGCCGGATATAGCGTATCATAAAGATAAATATTTACGGAAGTTTGAGAAAATTATTGACTTGTTAGGGCCGGATCATCATGGATATATAAACAGAATGAAAGCGGCTGTTTCTGCTATGGGATATGATAAATCCTCTATAGATATTCTTATAGTTCAGTTGGCTACACTGCTTCGAAATGGTGTAGCGGTTTCCATGTCTACACGTAGAGCGGAATTTATTTCTTTAAGGGAAATCATTGAGGAGATTGGCGTTGATGTGGCGCGGTTGATTTTTTTAATGAGAAGGCGGGACAGCCATCTTGATTTCGAGTTTGAGGTTGCTAAAAAAGAAGCGACTGACAGAAAGGATTGTACC
>JYNY01000035.1 GCA_000954095.1 Candidatus Omnitrophus magneticus
TGAGCATTTTTATCCAAGTAAAACGGTATTTCCCCGGTGCGTATAATAGGTAACCCAAGAATAAAGAAAATCTAAAAAAATTAAAAAAGTATAAAACTTTTATATAAAAAAGCGATAAAGCTTTTAACCGTTTAACGCTTTTATTATTAGATAACGATTTAAATATAGTTTTATTAATATAATTGCCTATTATTTATACTAAAAAGGTAAGTAATAGGCACCTTTTACTAAGTCCTATAAAAAGTAATGCTATTAAAAGCGGTAAAAAGGTTTATAAGGTAATTATTAATAAAAGTAAAAAACTAATTAAAAAATAGGATAAAAAAGGTTTAATAACTTTCTCCTATAAAAAGTAGAAAACCTAATCTATAATACCTTTACTATAAAATAATTATTTAAGCCTAAGAAAAAAATAAGATAAGTTCGAAACCTCCTAAACCCGCTAAAAAATATAAAAGAACTAGAGAAATACCTATTA
>JYNY01000036.1 GCA_000954095.1 Candidatus Omnitrophus magneticus
ATAGAATTTATGAATTAACCGGAGGCCAGCCGTGGCTGGTAAACGCTATAGCGAGAGAAATAGTAGTAAAAATATTAAACGAAGATTTTACAAAAAAAATAACTCTAGATCATGTTGAATCCGCGAAAGAAAATATAATACAAAGACGCGACACGCATTTAGATAGTTTAATAGATAAACTGAAAGAGGAGCGGGTAAAAAATATAGTAAGCGCTATTATAAATGGAGACGGAGTTTTGTTTGACAACTATGACGATTCGCTTCTATATTGCCGAGATTTAGGGATTATAAGTGAGACAAAACCTATAAGAATAGCTAATGAAATATACCGAGAAATAATTCCGAGAGTTTTAAATAGAAATTTACAGGATAGTATTGAAGAAGAAGGCGAAACTAAATGGTATATAAAATCCAACGGTAAACTTGATATGGATAAATTATTAAAAGCTTTTCAAGAATTTTACAGTGAAAATTCTGAAGTTTGGCTTGAAAGATTTGATTATAAAGAAGCAGGCCCGCATTTACTTTTAATGGCGTTTTTGCAGAGAGTAATAAACGGCGGCGGCAGGATAAATCGCGAAATGGCAGTTGGAACAGGACGAACTGATTTACTTATAGAATTTAACGGAGATAAATTTGTTTTAGAATTAAAGTTAAAAAGAATGCCGTCCGCGAGACAAAAAGGCTTAGATCAAATCTCCCGCTATCTAGACACCCTCGGCATGACTAAAGGATATCTTATTTTATTTGAAATAAAACCTTCCAGTATTATTCCATGGGAAACCCGCGTTAAATGGGAAGATATTTCTCATCAGAATAAAAATATTACTATCGTGGAAATGTGAGACAACTTGTTGTTTGATTTATAAATAAAAATAAAATTGGAGGAAATTTTAAAATGAAAAGTAAACGATATTTTAATACAACTGGTTTTTGTATGCCTGAAAGACATTATATGGTTGACCCTTTGCGCAACCAAAAAATCATATTCGATTTAATAGAGAAGACGCAGTACTTCACAATCCACGCGCCAAGGCAGACAGGAAAGACTACGCTTTTACATGAATTAGCGCATAGATTAAATAAAGAAGGAAATTATATTTCAGTAGTGTTTTCGGTAGAGTCCGCGGGGTATCGGTCTATAACTGAAGAAACCGCGAATTTAAAAATAATAAATTCTCTTTATGAATCATGCGAGTTATTTATTTCTAAGGAGTTATGGCCGAAAAAGTCGCTAGCAGATGAAAAGTGTTCTTTACAGACTTATTTAAATAATTGGGCGGGTTCTCAAAAAAAACCAATAGTTTTATTATTAGACGAAATAGATTCGTTATATGATGACGTATTAGTATCAGTGCTAAGACAACTACGTAATGGTTTTCAAGGAAGGCCAAAACATTTTCCATCAACCATAGCTTTAGTGGGATTAAGAGATGTTCGGGAATATAAAACAAAAGTCCGTCCGAGTGAAGTGTCTCTAGGCTCCGGTTCGCCCTTTAATATAAAAGCGGAATCAATTCTTTTAGGAACATGGACAAAAGAAGAAATAGCTGAATTATACAGTCAGCACACAAAAGATACAGGGCAGATATTTTCAAAAAAAGTAATAGATAGAATCTATGAATTAACCGGAGGCCAGCCGTGGCTGGTAAACGCGGTAGCGAATGAAATAGTGGAGAAAATATTAAAAAGTGATTACACAAAAAAAATAACACTCGCTCACGCGGAAGAGGCGAAAGAAAATCTAATCGCGCGCAGAGACACGCATTTAGATAGTTTATTAGATAAACTGAAAGAACCCAGAGTTAAAAACATTGTCAGTGCTATTATAAACGGCGATTCTCTTGTGTATGACAACTTCAATGATGATCTTAGGTATGTTATAGATTTAGGAATTATCCGCAAAGAAAAATATGACATAATTTTTTCAAATGAAATATACCGAGAAATAATTCCTAGAGTTTTAAACTTTTCTATGCAAGAAAACATTAGAGAAGAAGGCATGACTTCTTGTTACATAAAACCTGACGCTAAGCTTGATATGGATAAACTATTAAAAGCGTTTCAAAAATTTTATCGCCGTAATAGTGAACATTGGATGGAACGATTTGATTATAAAGAAGCTGGACACGGGCTTCTTTTAATGGCCTTTTTGCAGAGAGTAATCAATGGAGGCGGCAGAATTGATCGTGAAATGGCAGTTGGCCGAGGACGAACAGATTTAACCATTGAATTCGCCGGCGAAACATTTGTTTTGGAACTAAAATTAAAAAGAGACAGCGATAGTAAAGAAGATGGCCTCGACCAAATTTCACGCTACCTTGACACACTCGGCATGACAAAAGGGTATCTTATTTTATTTGAAATAAAACCTTCCAGTATTATTCCATGGGAAACCCGCGTTAAATGGGAAAATGTTTCTCATCAGAATAAAAAAATTACTGTTGTGGAAATGTGAGATAGCTTATCGTTTGATTTATAAATAAACATGGAATGAATATGGAGGATTTTAAAAAATGAAAAGTAAACGATATTTTAATACAACTGGTTTTTGTATGCCTGAAAGACATTATATGATTGACCCTTTGCGCAACCAAAAAATCATATTCGATTTAATAGAGAAGACGCAATACTTCACAATCCACGCGCCGAGGCAGACTGGGAAAACAACACTTTTACATGAATTGGCGCATAGATTAAATAAAGAAGGAAATTATATTTCAGTAGTGTTTTCCGTAGAGTCCGCGGGGTATAGATCTATAACTGAAGAAATCGCGAATAAAAAAATTATTAATTCTCTTTACAGTTCAAGCGGCCAATATCTCAATAAAAAAAATTGTCCAATCCCGCCTGAAAAATATACTAAAGATTTAACATTAGAAAATTACTTAATAGATTGGGCTATTTCTCAAACTAAACCAATAGTTTTATTATTGGATGAAATAGATTCATTATATGACGATGTTTTAGTGTCAGTTCTTAGGCAGTTACGAAATGGATTTCAAATAAGACCAAAACGATTTCCTTCAACCGTGGCGCTTGTGGGATTAAGAGATGTTCGGGAATACAAAACAAAAGTTCGTCCGAGTGAAGTGTCTCTAGGCTCAGGCTCGCCCTTTAATATCAAAGCTGAATCAATTCTTTTGGGAACATTCACAAAAGAAGAAATAACTGAATTATACAGTCAGCACACAAAAGATACAGGGCAGATATTTTTAAAAGAAGTAGTAGATAGAATTTATGAATTAACCGGAGGCCAGCCGTGGCTGGTAAACGCTATAGCGAGAGAAATAGTAGTAAAAATATTAAACGAAGATTTTACAAAAAAAATAACTCTAGATCATGTTGAATCCGCGAAAGAAAATATAATACAAAGACGCGACACGCATTTAGATAGTTTAATAGATAAACTGAAAGAGGAGCGGGTAAAAAATATAGTAAGCGCTATTATAAATGGAGACGGAGTTTTGTTTGACAACTATGACGATTCGCTTCTATATTGCCGAGATTTAGGGATTATAAGTGAGACAAAACCTATAAGAATAGCTAATGAAATATACCGAGAAATAATTCCGAGAGTTTTAAATAGAAATTTGCAGGATAGTATTGAAGAAGAAGGCGAAACTAAATGGTACATAAAACCCAATGGTAAACTCGATATGGATAAATTATTAAAAGCGTTTCAAGCGTTTTATCGTGAAAATTCTGAAATGTGGCTTGAAAAATTTGATTATAAAGAAGCAGGACCGCATTTACTTTTAATGGCGTTTCTGCAAAGAGTAATAAACGGTGGCGGCAAAATAAATCGCGAAATGGCAGTTGGTACAGGACGGACAGACCTTCTTATTGAATTTAACGGCGATAAATTTGTTTTAGAATTAAAATTAAATAGACTCCCGTCCACTAAACAAAAAGGTCTAGACCAAATTTCGCGCTATCTAGACACCCTCGGCATGACAAAAGGATATCTTATTTTATTTGAGATAAAACCTTCCAGTATTATTCCATGGGAAACGCGCGTTAAATGGGAAACTCTGTCTCATCAGAATAAAGAAATTACTATAGTGGAAATGTAACCTTAAAAAAAATAAAAAATATTTTTTTCATTTTGCGACAGCGCCTAGTAAGAAGTTATAACCTCGTACTGCCACGAGCTAGAGGGCTAACAATGAGTGGAACCGCTATATTTTCTATTATTTTATTTCCCTGCGCAATCTGTTATAATCTAGAAATATTTATCTATAAAATTATTTGGAGGAAATTTTAAAATGAAAAGTAAACGATATTTTAATACAACAGGTTTTTGTATGCCTGACACGCATTACATGATAGACCCGCTAAGAAACCAAAAAATCATTTTTGATCTTATTGAAAAAAAACAATACTTCACAATCCACGCGCCAAGGCAGACAGGAAAGACTACGCTTTTACATGAATTAGCACATAGATTAAATAAAGAAGGAAATTATATTTCAGTAGTGTTTTCTGTCGAGTCCGCGGGGTATAGGTCTATAACTGAAGAAATTGGGAACAGAAAAATAATTGATTCTCTTTATAATGCCAGCGCGGGATATCTTAATAAGAAGAATTGTCCGCCTCAACCGGAAAAGTATAAAAAAAAATTAACATTAGAAAATTATTTAATAGACTGGGCAAGCGCACAGTCTAAACCTATAGTTTTATTATTGGATGAAATAGATTCATTATATGACGATGTTTTAGTGTCAATTCTTAGGCAGTTACGAAATGGATTTCAAATAAGACCAAAACGATTTCCTTCAACCGTAGCGCTTGTGGGGTTAAGAGATGTTCGTGAATACAAAACAAAAGTCCGTCCGAGTGAAGCGTCATTAGGTTCAGGCTCGCCCTTTAATATCAAAGCTGAATCAATTCTTTTAGGGACATGGACAAAAGAAGAAATAACAGAATTATACAGCCAGCACACAAAAGATACAGGGCAAGTATTTTCTAAAGAAATGATAAATAGAATTTATGAATTAACCGGAGGCCAGCCGTGGCTAGTGAACGCGGTAGCTAATGAAATAGTGGAGAAAATATTAAAAAGTGATTTCACGAAAA
>JYNY01000037.1 GCA_000954095.1 Candidatus Omnitrophus magneticus
AAACAGGGAATTATTGATGTCAAAGGGTTTCAGGTATTGCGAAGTATTTTTCAAATGGTACAACTTTTCTGGTATAATAGCTGTTAAGTGACGCTTCCTAATGGCTAAAGCCGAGGAAGGCTATAAAATCTTATATGGAGGCTGCAATGCCTATCAGTCCCGAAAAGGGAACCTGTCCCAATGTAAATCGCATAAAGGAATTTCGTACACATCACCCATTAAGAATGAGTCTCATTAATCTTATCAGACGCACAGATGCAATGCGTTATTATTATGATTTTATCAATTCGCAGTGGTATTCCCATGAACACATTCAAGAGATTCAGTTCCAAAATCTAAAACGCCTCCTAACACACGCCTATAACAATGTTCCATACTATCGTCGAACCTTCAATGCACACGGCTTACAAGTAGAAAACATTAAAGACTTCATAGACTTCAAAAAAGTACCATATCTTGATAAAAATATAATAAAAACTAACTACGCCGATATGTTCGCATCTAACATGAAGCAATTCAAACCTCATCCAAAATCTACCGGCGGATCCACAGGTAATCCTCTCCTTTTTTATATAGATAAAAAAGCCCATAGTATGCAGTGGGCATATATATATAGAGCCTGGAATATAGGAGGCTGGACCCCTGGAGAGAAAGTCGTAGTTATTGGTGGTACATCTCTATTTTCAAAAACCACGGCAATAAGAAAATGGGCTTATGCCACTATCAACAACTGGATTTTATTTTCGGCATTTGATATGAGCGACGATAATATGGCAGCTTGGGTCGTCAAGATTAGGAAATTCAAGGCCAGATATATGTATACATACGCTAATTCTGTTTATGTATTTGCTGATTACATAGAACGCAAAGCAATAAACGACATAACCTTTGACGCCATTTTCACCACCTCAGAAGTACTGACAGACAAAATCAGAAAAAAAGCCGAACAAGTGTTCTCTTGCAAAGTCTATGATGAGTACGGAGGAAGCGATGGAGCCGGTTTCGCGTTTGAGTGTGAGATGCAAAAACTCCATGTAGTATTGGAAAACTGCGTTTTTGAGATAACCAACGAAGACAGTTCAACTTTAGCCCCAGGGGAAGAAGGCGAGATATGCACTACTGATTTATTTAACTACGGAATGCCATTTATTCGCTACAAAACAGGTGATATTTCATCCTTCTCGGAAAGCCCTTGCTCATGCGGCAGAGGACTACCTTTGCTTACAAACATAAAAGGTCGTGTTAGCGATTATTGCACAAACAAAGACGGCGAAAGAGTAAATTATACGTTTTTTGACCATATGTTTAAAACCCATGACTGGATACATCAATTCTATGTAGTACAAGAAAGCCATTCCAAAATAACAATTTACTTCAAAACAACAAAAGAATATCCCTTGAAAGAACTAAACTCCATAAGGGCTATGATACAACAAAAATTCTCGGGTTTTGAAGTCAACATAAAGATGACCAATGAAACGCCAAAGACAATAAGTGGAAAACATAAATACGTCATAAATAAAACTTTGGAGCCATAAAATATGAAGAAAATCGCAATGGTTGTTTTTTCTTACTACCCCTCCGACCCACGAGTAAGAAGAAGTGCCGAAGCACTGGTCGAAGAAGGCATTATGGTTGACGTAATCTGCCTCAGAGCAAACAACGAGTCCAAAGAGGAAACCTTCAACGGCGTAAACGTCTATCGCCTTCCTATAGAACGTAAACGAGGTGCTAAGGTACAATACCTACGGGAGTATGCCACATTTATAATTATGTCTTCACTTAAATTGGCATGGCTTCATGCAAAACGAGGATATCATATTGTACATATCCATAATATGCCTGATATACTAGTCCTTTGCGCTATAATACCAAAACTTACTGGAGCTAAAGTCATACTTGACTTGCATGATCCAATGCCGGAAGTATATATGACAAAGTACTCACTACCATACACACATCCTGTTATTAAGATACTGCTCCTACTTGAGAAATTTAGCATAAGAATAGCCAATCTCGTATTAACCCCGAATATAGCATTTAAAACACTATTCACATCGCGAAGCTGTGATGATGAAAAAGTGAAGATTATAATGAATTCCCCACAAGAGAGCATCTTTGGCGACTCCATAGACTCTACATTAGATCAAACAAAAAACGATCAATTTGTTATAATGTACCACGGTACAATTGTTGAACGTCATGGACTCGACACAGCCCTAGACGCTCTCACGCTTATAGGCGATAAAATACCAAATATTATATTGAACGTATACGGCGACGGCGATTTCCGAGGTCAATTCATTGAGAAGGTTAAGAAACAAAATCTAACCAATGTGGTAAAATACCACGGTCATGTAAGCCTTGAAACTATAGCCGACGCCATAAAACATACAGACGTAGGCTTGATTCCAAATAAAATGACAACTTTCACAGAGATAAATCTGCCTACTAGAATATTCGAATATTTGTGCATGGGTAAACCAGTAATAGCTCCGAAGACACGCGGCATAACTGATTATTTTGATGATGAATCAATATTCTTCTTCAACAGCGGTGATATAAGCAAAACAGGTATTAAACGAGAGTCTGAATCAACATCAAGTCTTGCTGATACGATTCTCCAGGTTTACCAGAACCCATCAAAGAGACAGGCCGTTCTTAAAGCTGGAATAGTGGTATATAACAAACATCGCTGGAAATTACAAAAGTCATACTTGGTTGAGATAGTTAAAGAGCTATTCTCCAAAAGTAAGTTAAGAAGGTTTCGTTCAGGCAGGAAATGAATAGACTAATGTATTCCATAGGACTTGGACCAGGAGACCCCGATCTCGTAACCGTAAAGGCCAGTAAGATACTCGCTCAATCGAACGTCATCATAGTCCCGCAGTCTGATAAAACAGGGAGAAGCGTAGCTAAAGAAATTGTATCCTATTACGTTAATCCAGACGTGATAACTATGTATCACTTCCCAATGAATAACAATAAAGAAGAGCTAAATGCTCGTTACTCTAAACTAGCTTGTCATATTAGTGATCTTATTGAAGATAAGAAAATAGTCTCATTTGTAACCCTCGGAGACCCCACAATATATAGTACATCTAATTATCTCACAGACAGCCTCAAGAAACTCAAAGTGGAAATTCAACACATACCAGGGATCAGCTCAATAAATGCCGTTTCATCGCGCTTGGGACTACCACTATGCGTAAAAGGCGAAAACTTCGCCGTATACGAACTGCCTTTCCATGTGGATGAAGCCGTACAAATCATAGAGCGACACTCATCCGTAGTATTCTTAAAAGTAAACAAGAAACTCGATTGCCTTATGAGAGCTGTACAAATTACAGCTCCAGCACACGCATATATGATTAGACGCATCGGTCTTGACGGGGAAGAACTCTATAATCTCTTGGATTCCTCACCTTCCTCGGAGACAGCATACCTCTCGGTAGCATTAATTAGAAGAAGACTAAAAACTTGATACGATAAGGAAGAGAAAATGTCAGAGAACACACCACAGGTACTAATACCCTTTGTAGATATTAACACCCCCCACAGCGTACTCGCTGAAGAGTTAAAGGCCACTTTTAATACAATTATGAACTCAGGAGGTTTTATAGGTGGACAATTCCTTGACGATTTTGAGGCGGACTTCGCCAGGTTCTGCAATGTTAAACACTGTATTGGAGTAGCCAACGGCACAGACGCTATTCAACTTGCTGTCATGACAGCAGGGGTTAATAAAGGAGATGTGGTAATTACTGTACCCAACACCTTTATTGCCACCGCAGAGGCCATATCGCTGGCAGGTGCGGTGCCAGACTTCGTTGATGTAAATGAACAGACCAACAATATAAGTATAGAAAAGCTTACTAACTATATAGAAGATCACTGTCAGTGGGATGACGCCACGGCCACCCTAATACATAAAAAAACCGGACGTGCCGTAACAGCCATAATACCCGTGCATCTATATGGTCAAATGGCGGATATGGATCCTATCATGGAATTAGGAAAAAAATATAACCTGAAAATTATAGAAGACGCATGTCAGGCCCATGGAGCACAATATTTATCCAAAAATGGAGGCCAAGAAAAATGGCTTACAGCCGGTTCCTGTGGGATAAGCGGGGCATTTAGTTTCTATCCAAGCAAGAATTTAGGCGCGTTCGGCGACGCCGGAGCCATGGTTACAAATGACGAAAAAATATCAAAAGCGGTAAAGATTCTCCGCAACCACGGGCAAACAACAAGAAACGTCCACGACGTAGAAGGCTATAACTCCCGACTTGACGCTATACAAGCCGCACTGTTGCAAATCAAGTTACGTTATCTCTCTATGTGGAATGAAAAGCGCATACAAAATGCAAAAAGATACAATGCCTTATTAAACGCTATTAATGAAATCAAAGTGCCGGAATATCCGATCTGGACCAAGTGTGTGTATCACTTATACGTCATAAGAACTAGCAAGAGAAATGAGCTGCAAGCATACTTACGTTCAAAGGGGGTTTCCGCTGAGATACATTATCCGACCCCAATTCATCTGCAAAAGGCCTACTCATGGTTAGGTTATGGCGAGGGAGCCTTCCCTATAGCCGAAAAATTGGCAAAAGAAATTCTGTCATTACCCATGTACCCAGATCTAACGGTTGAGCATCAAGAACGAGTAACAGACCTTATAAAGGACTTTTTTGGTGTTGTCGGGTAACGAAAAAGGACGCGCCCTCATACACATCCTAACGGTTATTATTGGAACAACACTGGGGGCGGCTGTTTTATTTCTCCTATACAATTACTCCATGATAAAAGTCGGCGCCGTCGTATTCGGGATCGCTGTCGTCACGTTCCTGCTTACTCAAAAGCGTATGGCTAAAAACTTATTATTAATATTGGCCATATTGACGATGACTAATATGCAAATACTTGAACTCTATAAAGATTCTTTTACACAGGTATTCTTCTCGCCTATGGACTTTCCTCTTGTCATTGTGGCAATAATCTTTCTCGTTCGTATAGTTGCGTTTGATAGTACTCCAAAGTTAATAGCCCCAGATGTAGCATTTATTTGCTTCATTGTGTGGAACGTAATAAGCGTTTTTACATCTACTCACACCTTTGTGGCCATGATAGAGGTTATGCAATTAATTAAGGTATTTATCCTATCTTTTTGTCTTCGTCACTTTATTCGTACCTACGAAGACTTGAGAAACATATTTATTGCTCTTGGTGTTAACATACTAATCCAGGGCGCTTTGACGGCTGGACAAATTATAAAAGGTTCGACCTTAGGCCTCCAGTTCTTAGGTGAGATACAGGAGTCTGAGTTCATGTACTACGGATTTGTTCGTTATAGCGGTCTCACAGGTTTCTGTAATATTTTCGCCGCCTGTCTTACTTTATTGATACCAACATTTTTTACACTGTATCTTGTCTCTGAGAAGGCGCTTGTGAGGGCCTATTTTCTTTTTATATTTCTAACATCTGTAGCCCTGTTATTTTCTACATATAGTCGTTCTGGTTTAATATCAACTACATTCGCGTTATCGCTGTTAGTGATTCTTATGCCAAAATACCTCGCGGAAGATGGTAAAAAGCGAATCAGAATGTTTGTAAAAATAGGGTTAGCCTCCGCACTTATATTCGGAGGGATATTCGTAGTCATGTATGGTGATAGACTTGGCGGTACTCAAAGGGGAGAGGCAGCTTATGCAAGAATACCTTCTATTATGCTCGCGAAAGAAGCTATTTTAGAGAACCCGCTCCTCGGGGTTGGTTCCAGGAATTACAGGTACTTAGCTGATAAATATGTACAAAAGATCAGGTTCAGCTTTACCATGGACGCTGAATGGGCATCTAGAGCTTATATACATAACTTGTTCTTCAGGATAGCTGCGGAAAATGGATTACCAGGACTTATAATATTTTTACTATTTTTATTCCTGTGTATTCAAGAGCTTAAAAATTCTTTAAAAAAACTGAATGCGGATAAAATCAATCACAAAACGTCACCACTGCTAATTTCCACAGGGCTTGGGATTGTTGGATCCATCTTGTTCTTACAGTTTGGCCCTGAATATGATATGCAGGCCATGAGACATACATTTTGGTTAATCCTTGGGGTATCGCTTATTCCGCTGCTTCATGGAGAGAGGTTTAATACGGCCCTAAAAACATAGTGATATTCAGAACCTCATTATAAAACCGATCTTCAACGCTTTTCCTTCGTGACATTCAAAGTTTATATGTTTTCTTGAGCACACAATCATTGGCCCGTATGTAGCTAATATTCGCTCATCTACAGAAAAAATTGAGTCTTCTCCATCGGTGTATTCTATATCTATCTTTACATTGCTATCAGGTTTTTTGGTAGATGTCAGAGTCAGTCCCCCCCCTGTTGATCCAATCGCCTCATTCGCTTCACACGTTGACGGCGAAAAGGGCATATTAAAAATTCTAAATTCATTATATCTCTTGCATTTTGTGAACAAGATATAATCATTCACGTCAATATTGTCGGCATTAAAAATAATAGTCCTTGTCACAGTAAAAGGGCCATAATTATATTTAATCACGAAGGTCTCAGAATTTATTCTCTTTACCTCTCCCCTACTAAAGGCTGGACAGAACCATACACCATCACTCATAGCGATAGGAGCCAGAAAGTTCTTGTAGAAATTATCCTGGCCTTCAAGGTTGACCAGATGTTTGCCAGACGGCCCTCCTGGACACGAAAAAAACGCCCCCAGACCTTGCACCCATATATGCTGAAAGGTCAGTCCTCCATCGGCAAGATATTTACGTTCACCCCCCGAGATGACGGCGTAGTATTTATCCATACTGGCTATGATCGTGCCAGTCGTATTGAAGTAGGTCAGCGTTTTTTTCTGTTCCTTGTAGCCATCGGTTGCTGGACTAGCCATTTTCCCTGCCTCATATAACCACAACGCCGTGAATGCGTTATACACAGTCAAATGATGATACCTATACCATACAGGCTGATCGTGTTCGTCAGTTTCAGTCAAGATCAGTGGGAAATATCCATCCTTTCGCTGATAACTGGAAAAATAGTTCCACACAAGATCGAGATAATGTTGATATTCTATAGCACGCTCAGGAACTATGTTTTTGGCTGCTTCAAGGGCGTATATCAACGAGGAGTATCCAAATATCTGCCTCTGCCCTCGTCCCATGTAATTGAAATCACCGTCCGGGTCTATAAACGGCAATATATAATTTATACCCTTTATAAACATCACCTTTATAAATTCACCTTTGGACAATATATATAGTTTGTGCAAAATGGCCAGAACATAAGCGTGGTACTGAAGTGGGCATGTGTTGTCTTTAATATCGTAAACGCATCCATCCAGAGTCTGTATACCTCTTCTGAGGTGAAGAGAGAAATATAGATGGTAAACCATATCAAGAGGTTTCTTGAAGAGTTTGTATCGCAACAGATAGCTATAAGCCCTCATGATTTGCCAGTTTGTCACGGGATGGCGAAAGAGTTCTTTCCAATTCAGAATGCAGCGTTCCCATCTATCACGTTCCTCTCTAGAAAGATGACGCTTTATTAAACAATAAGTCTCTATAAACGCGAGATTATTAAAGGCCCAATGATACTCGTATGAGGGTTCGTAGTATTCGTCTACAGAGGTGTTGATATGAAACCTGCCAGCGGCTATTGCTCTGTATAAGAACTGATTTTCCCCGGTGTCTCGATACATGAGAGCTGACAAATAACCAAAGAATGTGGTGCCGTAGTGCTCGCCAGGCACTTTACCGTCTACAGGGTCCCATATCCCACCGTAATCGTATACTATAGCGGTATGAGTCTCATTGTTATTTGTATCCATTGACTTAAAGGCGATCCCTGATTCTCTCCACGGTCTGTTTTCTTTAGGGATAGTAGACAAGTCTTTCCTGATTTGCCCATTTTTACCTA
>JYNY01000039.1 GCA_000954095.1 Candidatus Omnitrophus magneticus
ATAAAAGAAACAGAAACTTTTGTGGAAAAATGGAGCAAAAAATATCCATCAATGAACCGTATGTTTGACAAAGAAATTAGTGAAAAATTATTTGCATTTTTAGAATTCCCTTGGCAAATAAGAAGGATGCTGTATACAACAAATTGGATAGAAAATTTGAATGATTCTATAAAACGGACCACTAAAATACGAAGAAGTTTTCCAACAGAAGACAGCGCGTTAAATCTAGTAAGCTACGCGTGTATGGAACGTGAAGAAAAAAGATATAAATACCCTGTTCTTTAAAACAAAAAGCGGTAGAATCTGCCTCGCCTTCTTTATAATCCTCGCCAAAAACGTCTTGCCTCTCAACTGAATGGGAATCACGTTCTTAATTAGCCGCGGCTGTCGGTATTGCTTTTTAAGACGTCCGTTAGAGGTAAACAACTCGCGTCTTGCCGAAAGTGGCACCGCGAGCTTCCCTCCGCCCGGGTTCTTAACCGTGGCACCTTCCTCATGCATGCGCGCGATCTTCGAGTCCGAGAAAATCACCATGCCCATGCCTTCAATATCCTGCGACACTAAACTCGCGCGGCTAAAATGCGTGAATATCCCATGCGGCCGCCCTTTTATACCCGGAGGGCCCTGAAGCCGCGTCTGCTTGAACAATTTCAAGAACTTCCGGCTGATATGATCCATGCCGTCGGCGATTTCATACTTAAGATCCTTCGGGAATAACCTGATCGCCCGTTCAAGATTCTGCGTGTTTATCTCGACAGTTAATTCGCTCATTTCTGCACCAGTAAATGCCAAATACCCTCGTCTTGACCTAAAATATCCGCGACGATCCAATTAATCGCTGATCCGCCGATATTTTCAGGAAATGACACAATATCCCCGCCCTTGCTAATGGACACAACGCCTGCCGCCGCATCATTGGCAATAAAGATTTCACATTGATTGATAAGAACACGGCCGATATCCTCAGACGCAGGGTCTAAACGTTTACGGTTAACAACAGCCGTGATAGTCTTCGGAACGCCTGCCTTGGGCGTGTATACGACGCTTTCCGCGAATTCATTGGCGTTTAAAAAACCTTTAGCCGCATCCTGCTTAACTTGAGTCTTAAAACTCATCTCTCCTCCAAAGGTTGCGGGGGATCCCCTGCAAAGAGGATCCCCCTTGCCTTAATTTCCTTAAGCAACCTTCATGAGGTGCGCGAAGTACGGATCAATGACGATCTCGTCCACATGCTGGCGCACGCGGAAGATATCGCTTCGTGACGCGTCATCACGGTACTGCTCGACCGTAGCATTCTCCGGGCTATCAGACGACCAAAGGAACGTCCTTCCAACGCTCGGATCAGAAAGACGATTCGCATCGCCAATCACCGCGACCATGGCGTAAGAGGCATTCCAAATATCGCCGTTGATGAACGTCTTGCCTTCCTTGGCGGTGTTATAAATCCCCCTGCCGACAAGGATGTTCTTTACACCCAAAACGTCCGCAAGAGCGTTTAATATCTCCGCCTCGGTTAACCGCGCCACGTACTTAATGCAATCCTTGATGACACTGTTATTCCCTCAAAGTAAATGAAAAATCAATAGTCAAGGCGCAAGAAAATTCCATAGTGTAAATACAAAAAAAACTAGTTAGAATCACCTCCCTTTTTTAAGGATTTAGCTCTATAGCTGTGACCTGATATGTTGATAATAGTAGAGTAATGAACAATCCTGTCAAGAATAGCAGAAGCCAAATTATGGTCATCGAAAATATCAGTCCATTGTTCAAAAGTTTTATTTGTAGTAATAATTAAAGATCCTTTTTCATATCTACGAGAGATTATTTCAAAAAAATCATTAGCGCTATAGCTTGGTATTTTTTTAAAACCCAGTTCATCTAGGACTAATAAGTCAGCAGATAAATAATATTCTAATTTTTTAAAATAAGTATTATCCGCCTTAGAAGCATTTAAGGTATATAACAATTCAGAACAAGAAGAAAACAAAACTTTAAATCCTTTCATTAAGGCTTTAATAGAGATAGCAATCGCGAGATGCGTTTTGCCTGTTCCCGGTTTGCCGATAAAAACGATATTTCTTTTTTCACTAATAAATGAACAAGTAGAACAATCATTGATTAAACGTTTATCAATTGAGGGTTGGAAAGCAAAATCAAAATCTTCAATAGTTTTATAAGAAGACAGTTTACTTTGAGAGAATCTCTTTTTATAACTATTATCTTTACGAGTATTATATTCATCCTCAACTAATAGTTCTAAGAACTCTAAATAACCCATACTTTTTTGTTTTGCTAAAGACAAGCGTTCTTCGAGAGAATTGCAGATTCCAGATAATTTAAAATCTTTTAATCTATTTTTAAGCGAATTCATATTCAAGCGCCTCCTCTTTTGCAAATTCGACAGGTAAAGAATAAGAGCCATTAGAGCAAATCTTTTTAATAATTTTGTAACTGTAAACTTGATAAGCAAGAGCTCTTTTACAAGCAGAATCAACGACACCGCCGGGATATGTATTTAATAAAGATATTATTCCTTGTACTTTCCTTGACCAAAGATTAGGCGAGTCTTTTAAAATAGCAAAAAACATTTGTTCAGCAAAAGGTCCGATATTGTGCATTTTAGCTTGATATTTTTCTTGATATTCTGTTTCGGAATAAAGTTTATATTTTGGATAATGACTGTTGCTTGTAGAGAAAAGACCTTTACCAGATATAGTTGGATGAGTAGCAATTAATTTATTTTCATAATAGATTTTGACAAAAGATTTAGTTTTTTCGATCTCAAGTATTTTACCTACATATTCAAAAGGAGCAGAATAATAATTGTAATCAATAAATACATGGCAATCATGGTAAAGTTTTCTTGTGCCGACTTTAGCGATTTCAAAATTATTTAGAGGAAGCGGCAATAATAAATGTTTTTCTTCGGCATGAAAAACTTCTTTAGGGATTTTCCGAGTAGTGCCGTGAACTCTGCGATTGCAAGTGTTTTCGAGCCAATATAAAATCTGACGGTCTAAATCATCACCATCTTTAAATTGCCGGCCTAATACAAAATTGTTTTTAAAATATTTTATCCCTGATTCTACCTTACCTTTATCGTTGGGGCGATAAATTCTGCACGGAATGGATGTAAATCCATAATGCGCAGAAAAATCTTTATAAAGCTGTTGAAAGATGGGTTCATAAAAATTAGCTTCTAATATTGCTGCCTTTAAATTATCAATTCGAACAGTTTTAGGTATGCCACTAAAATATTTAAAAGCATTTTTATGACAATTTATAAAAGTTTCAACTGTTTGATCGTAAGTTTTTTCATAATAATCTAATCTAGAATAACTCAGTTTCATGTTAAATACCCAAGTTTTACGACGTTTCCCGTTGATATCAGTAGTGAGGCCAATATACCCAAAATCAACTTGAGCTTCTTCTGCTGGTTCTGTATGAATGCGAACAAATATATTTTCTTTCCTTTTAATACCTGCTAAAAAGCGTTTAATAGCTGAATAAGATATTTTTACTTCAATTTCACGCAGTTTTTGATAAATCAAAATCCCGCTTAATCCTTGTTCCATCCACTCAATAATTTGTTCTCGATAGGTATCGAGTTTTGGAGGATGAGGTTTTTTGATTGGAAAACTTTGATTAGATTTAATACGTTTAATTATCTTATCAACAGTTTTCCAATCATGTTTAACATCACGCGCTATTTGAGATTTGTTAAGACCTTTTTCAAGTAAAGATTTAATAGTAATATACATGGCAACTCCTAACATATTAACCACCCCCGTATATAGTTTAACTATAAATAGGGATGGAAGGTTAAAAAAATAAAAATTTTAGAAGGGGGATCCCCCTTCTACCTTCAAATAAACATCATAATAAAGCAAATACTTTTATTGGTTTATCGCTATGGAATTTTCTTGCGCCTTGGGTATGGAATTAATTTTAGCCTTGAGGATCCTCTTTCTTTCAGAGAAGTTGTATTGTTGAGAGCTCCTGAATTATCAACTTTATGCGACACGATAAAAAACACGCCACTCAACACCGAAATTACAAACTACGAAAAATTTCATGGCCGTCTTACAGAATATTTACAAGAATACTTGTTACACGGAGGATACTTACCCGCTATCTCTGAATACCTTATAAAAAAAACTATTTCAAAAGCAATCTTCGATATTTATATTCAGTGGATTATCGGAGACATTTTAAAACATAATAAAAACGAAAACTATTTATATGAAATATTTAAAGGAATAAACACTACTTACGGTTCACAGATTTCTTGGAATAATATATCAAAACATCTATCAATAGAACACCAATCCTGTCCGATAAAACTATTTCACCAAAAAACTAGTTGAAATTCCTTAATTTTAAAATCAGAAATTCTGGCTGGTGTTGCGCTTAACAGATCTATCAATGTCAACCTTGATAATAATGCTTCTTTTATTATCCTATGCAAATAAAATAACGATTTTTCATATTTAGATTGGTATTTTATATATGTCAAAAGTAAATAATATATCATCGCTATCCAGACTTGACTCATCACCGCATTTTTACTTGTTCCCAAAAATGTTTTTATTTGTAAATTCTGTTTTATCCATCTAAAAAATATTTCTATTTGCCATCTTGTTTTATATATTTGTACGATCGTTTTAGCTGACAGTTTAAAATTGTTGGTAACAAAACTAACTACTTCGTCACTTTTTTCATCTAAAAATCTTATCATTCTTAAATTCTTTTCATATTTTTTTTTTTCTAGTTTTATTATTACAACAGACAATATCCCGTCTTTCATTGCCTCTAGATGCTGTCCGAGAACTGTATATTTTAGATTGTTTTTTAATTTAGTCACAAAATAACTCTTAGAAAAGTCAATATTACTCCATAGTTCAAGGTCTGTATACGCACGGTCAAAACAATATATGCTGTCCGGTTTAATATTTAATTTATCCTTAGCTATTCTTATATCAGAAATATTCCCTTCAGTTATCACTGCAAAATCGGGAATATCTCCTGAATGATCAAATAAGCAGTGTATTTTTACAGCGCCTTTTTTAGTTCTGAATTTCGCCCATGAAAATGTAGCCAGACATACATCAATTGTGGAAGCGTCAATCGTATATAGCGGATTCTTAAAACGAAATTTATGTTTCGGAGTTAAATCTTTGCATTGGGAAAGTATCTTGTAAAATAATGATTCATAAATTTGATAACTTCTTATTTTATTCGCATCTGCTAACGTAGAACGTTTAACAGGCGATAATCCTAAATGGTATAACTTAGAATTATTTATTTCTAGTCCATTTACAATTTCTCTCAAAGATTTTTTCCCGGAGGCTTGCGCGTATAGTAAAGATCCAAGCTGGTTCCAGAATTTAAGAGTCTTAACATAACGGTCGCCATTAAAAGAATTTACAAAACGTTCAAAATGATATCGCGGAATTAATGCTAAAAGTTGATTAAAAACCGTGCTATAATTAGCCATATAGGGAATCCTCCTTGTTTTATGGGCGTTTTAGCGTGTTTCCATTTTACCCATTTTAACATTTTTGGAGTGATTCCCTTTATTTTTTTAGACGTTTACCGGACAGGATTG
>JYNY01000040.1 GCA_000954095.1 Candidatus Omnitrophus magneticus
ACAAATTTTTCTCAATATTTATTAAAAATATTCAAAAAAACAAAAACCGCCCAAATGGGCAAAGAGAGGTGTGCCATGAAAAGCACAAAAGAAGTCAGTAAAGTTTTAGTAACTATCTCTAAAATTATTTTTGGCGCTGTTGCTAAAAAAATTTCAGGGATAAATAAAATCGCGCAATGCGCGAAAGGACGGTGTGTCATGAAGATAGTAAAAGTAGTCA
>JYNY01000041.1 GCA_000954095.1 Candidatus Omnitrophus magneticus
TTCATTTTCACCAACCCAAAGGCCGAGAACCTCTTTTTTACCGGTGAGATCAATATTATAATGCTTCCCTGAATTCAGACCACTGGTTAAGGTGTGAAAACAGGCTATAATAATAGCCAAACTAGGAGGTCAAAATGAAGAAGCGAATACAATATCCAAAAGAGTTAAAGGCTCGTGTGGCACTGGAGGCTCTTAAGGAAACAAAAACGATTGCTGAACTTAGTTCTGAATACGAAATTCACAGCAACATGATCAGCAAGTGGAAGAAGCAATTACACGATAATATAGCTAATATTTTTACGCGCAAGAACGAACAAGAGCCAGATGCCAAGCAACAGCTAGACAATTTGTACAAACAAATTGGCCGTCAGCAGGTTGAGATTGATTGGCTAAAAAAAAAGCTTGGACTATAAGTCGCGAGCAAAAAATATTGTTCATTGACAAAAATAATACGGAATTGAGCGTTCGCCAGCAATGCGAATTACTGGGGTTCAATCGGTCGAACTTATATTATCAGCGACAGGAAAAAGAACTTTTGGATGAACACCAGCTTCGCAGAGCAATCGACGAACAGTTCATGAAAGATCCATGCGGCGTTATTAAAATGATGAAGTATTTACGGCGTTTGGGGCATACCGCTGGGAAAAAATTGATTCGTCGGCTTATGAGGTCGATGAACCTAGTGGCGATCTATCCAAAGCCACGGATAAGCCAGAAACATCCGGAACACCGTATTTACCCGTATCTGCTGAGAGGTGTTGAGATTGTCCGAGTTAATCAAGTCTGGGCCACTGACATCACGTATATTCAGCTCGCCAGAGGGTATTGTTATCTAGTGGCTATTATGGACTGGTTCAGCCGTTATGTTCTTTCTTGGCGGCTTAGTAACACACTGGATGCGTCTTTTTGTGTGGAATGCCTTGATGAAGTTTTAAAAAAATATGGCAAGCCAGAGATATTTAACAATGATCAGGGTACACAGTTCACGTCGATGGAGTTTATCCAAAAGCTATTGGACGCAAATATTCGAATAAGCATGGATGGACGTGGCAGGGTCTTTGACAACATTTTTATTGAGCGTCTCTGGCGTACGGTTAAATACAGTAATATTTATGTTCATGAATATCCAACAATGAGAGACGCGCATGATGGCCTAAGGATATATTTTAATGGGTACAATACCGAAAGGCTTCATCAGTCTCTATATTATCAAACGCCATGGGAGGTGTATTACGGGATAAAATTTTGCCAGCCATCACAAGGAAACTCTTTGAGTTTACCGTAAAAATTTTATACTGTTTACTCGGATGGCTGGTTTTGAGATTATTAACCAAGAACGTGTGGATACTGGCGTTCTGGAGACAAGATTGTGGATAACCCCAAAGCGGTTACCCACAACTTGTCATCCATCACTTGTATAACTGTTACACAGTTATACACAGTCTCCACACTTACTACTACTATATTTATGTTTACAAAAATAAACAGACCAGAAAAAGGAGGTATATCTTACAAGAAAAAAATAGATAAGGTGGAAATCTTAAAAATTTTTTTTCACCTTAAATTTGTTTAATTTTGGTCTGGACAAGGGAAGCATTATAGTATTCTTTACTGAAATTTTTTTTAGTATTAGCCATTGCATACCTGCCTTTGTTTTTTCTTATTATTATACTTCTTTTCTATCTTACCTCAATCCTGTCCGATAAAACTATTTCACCAAAAAACTAGTTGAAATTCCTTAATTTTAAAATCAGAAATTCTGGCTGGTGTTGCGCTTAACAGATCTATCAATGTCAACCTTGATAATAATGCTTCTTTTATTATCCTATGCAAATAAAATAACGATTTTTCATATTTAGATTGGTATTTTATATATGTCAAAAGTAAATAATATATCATCGCTATCCAGACTTGACTCATCACCGCATTTTTACTTGTTCCCAAAAATGTTTTTATTTGTAAATTCTGTTTTATCCATCTAAAAAATATTTCTATTTGCCATCTTGTTTTATATATTTGTACGATCGTTTTAGCTGACAGTTTAAAATTGTTGGTAACAATACTAACTACTTCGTCACTTTTTTCATCTAAAAATCTTATCATTCTTAAATTCTTTTCATATTTTTTATTTTCTAGTTTTATTTTTTCATCAGACAATATCCCGTCTTTCATTGCCTCTAGATGCTGTCCGAGAACTGTATATTTTAGATTGTTTTTTAATTTAGTCACAAAATAACTCTTAGAAAAGTCAATATTACTCCATAGTTCAAGGTCTGTATACGCACGGTCAAAACAATATATGCTGTCCGGTTTAATATTTAATTTATCCTTAGCTATTCTTATATCAGAAATATTCCCTTCAGTTATCACTG
>JYNY01000050.1 GCA_000954095.1 Candidatus Omnitrophus magneticus
GGTACAATCCTTTCTGTCAGTCGCTTCTTTTTTAGCAACCTCAAACTCGAAATCAAGATGGCTGTCCCGCCTTCTCATTAAAAAAATCAACCGCGCCACATCAACGCCAATCTCCTCAATGATTTCCCTTAAAGAAATAAATTCCGCTCTACGTGTAGACATGGAAACCGCTACACCATTTCGAAGCAGTGTAGCCAACTGAACTATAAGAATATCTATAGAGGATTTATCATATCCCATAGCAGAAACAGCCGCTTTCATTCTGTTTATATATCCATGATGATCCGGCCCTAACAAGTCAATAATTTTCTCAAACTTCCGTAAATATTTATCTTTATGATACGCTATATCCGGCGCTAAATATGTATACGAACCATCGCTTTTACGAACAACCCGATCCTTATCATCTCCAAATGCCGTTGACTTAAACCATTTAGCTCCGTCTTGTTCATAAAGATAGCCGGCTTTTTCCAGCTCTTCTAAAGTGCGTTCGACAATTTTTCTTTCCTCAAATTCTGCTTGGCTTGTCCATACATCAAAATGAACCCTAAAATCTTCAAGGTCTTTTCTAATAAGATTCATTATGCTTTCTACTGCGTATTTTCTAAAAAAATTACTAGTTTTTTCTGTTTCTTCTAAAAACATTTCCCCGTGTTTTTCTTTTATTTCTTTAGCAATATCAATAACATATTCCCCGACATACCCGTCCTCCGGCAAACTATCCTCTTTCCCGCATAAATTCCTATACCTAATTTCTAGCGACTTTCCCAGCATATTAATCTGCCTGCCGCAGTCATTAAGATAATATTCTGTTGTCACGTCATATCCATTAAATTTTAATATTCGCGCTAAAGCATCGCCTATCGCGGCTTGTCTCGCGTGCGCAATCGTAAGAGGTCCTGTAGGATTCGCTGAAACAAATTCTATATTAACTCTCTTCCCGCCAAAGTCGCTATTCTGCCCAAACTTTTCTTTATTCTTAAATATTTCCAAAAGAATATTTTCATAATATTTATCAGAAAGCCAAAGATTAATAAACGCGCCTTTTACTTCAATACCGTCGATAAAAGAATTAATGTCGCTTCTCTGATTAAATATTTTTTTTATTTTTTCACTGATATGTTGAGCTAAAATGACAGGATTTGCTTTTACTTGTTTTGCTAAAACCATAGCGATATTGGAAGTGATATCCCCATGAAGTTTTTCTTTTGGGGCATCGAGGGAAATAAGAGAAGAAGAAATATCCGCACGACAAGCGGACTCTTCCGCGAAATATTGGTTTATGCCTTCGCTGAAGATTTGGATAATTTTTTCTTTAAAGTTTTTTTCCAGCATTTTTCATTAATTTCTTCTCTTGGAGCAGAGAGCACCAACCGTTTCTAAAAATTGCTGGCGCATCAAAAGGAAAGGGCGCCTCAATATTATTTCTTTTTTAATTCATATGTCAAAATTACCGCTTCCGCTATCTCCTTCATTGTTACGCGCCTGTCCATACTGGCTTTACGCATCATACGGTATGCTTCATCTTCCTCTATAGAATGCGCCTTCATAAGAAGCCCCTTTGCCTTTTCAACTTTTTTTCTTGTCTCTAATTCTTCCTGAATAATCTTGGTCTGCACTAATAGCTCTGTATTTTGTATCGCAACCGCGGCTTGATTCGCCACTGCGCTTAAAAGATCTATATCCTTAGACATAAATTCATATTCTTGCGTTGTGTAACAATTTATTACCCCTATCACTCTGTCTTTAACAACCATCGGCACGCTAAGCATAGAAACAAAATTTTCTTTTTTAGCTAATTCTTTTTCTTTATATCTCGGATCTTCTAAAACTTTCAAAATTGCTATTGCTTGCTTGTCGCGCGCGACAAGGCCTACAATACCCTCGCCAACCTTAATTATGCGTTCCCTTAAATAATCAGGACTCATTGCCTGTGTGGCTCTGATTTTCAGCTCCTGTTTTTTTTCATCAAGAAGCCATAACGCGCAAATTTTAGCGCCCATAACTCCGGCAGTAAGACTAACTATAAGTTTTAAAATATCTTCTAAATAAAGATCTGCTGTTATCGCTTTACTAATTTTGGTAAGCGTATCTAAATAATCTTCACTGGTTTTTTTCATATAAACTCCCTCCAACTTTTCTCTAAAAAAAAGGCAAACCTGCTTTTCAAAATGCCACAATATCTAGCATATTCTACAGCAAAGTTTGCCTCTTATCCAAGACATATAATAATCGCGCAACAAACTTACATCATAAACATCATCTCAGCGTATGTCGGCAGTGGCCATTTGTCTTTTGGAATAATCCCTTCCAATGCATCAATAGCTTCTCTTAGCTTAACCATGCTAGCGATTGTTTTCTTCGCGGATTTTCCGCTTGCCACACTTGCCTCAAGTTCGCTTACAGCCGCTAATGCTTCTTCCACGTTAGACACCAAGCTAACTAAAAGCTTCTTCGACTCTAGCATTGTAATCTTTTTACTTATGCTTCCCACTTTCTGAATTGTCTCTGCTAAGACTCCTTGATACTCTAACGCGGCAGGAATTACAAGAGTCTTCGCGATAGTTATAGCGCAATTTGCTTCCATAGCTATAGTCATTTCATACGCGTGATGA
Organism: Candidatus Omnitrophus magneticus; assembly: GCA_000954095.1. Taxonomy (GTDB): domain Bacteria; phylum Omnitrophota; class Gorgyraeia; order Tantalellales; family Tantalellaceae; genus Omnitrophus_A; species Omnitrophus_A magneticus. The sequence continues at coordinate 2,616 of JYNY01000050.1, forward strand.
TACACATCGTTTCTTGATTTAAATTCTTCTTTTGTAAGAACGCCATATTTTTCAAATAAAGCTCCATATTTTTTATCTTTTTCAATAACTTCCAAAGTATCAGGCGTGTTGCGTAAATTAGGCAATCCGCGCTTCTCCGCTTCTTTTGTCCATTCCGCACTGTAATTATCGCCATTAAAAATAATACGTTTATGTTTCTTCACTATACCCTGAAGAATGCCTTGCAATGTATCATTAAAATTTTTGCCTTTACTTACAGCTGTTTCTAACTCTGAACAAATCTCATCTACGGCTTCTGCGAAAATTGTATTGATCACTATATTCGCGCCTGAACAACTTTGGCTAGAACCAACAGCCCTAAATTCAAATTTATTTCCAGTAAACGCAAATGGGCTTGTTCTATTTCTATCTGTAACGTCTTTTGGCAATTTAGGTAAAGAAGAAACACCTATCTCAATAATCCCGCCTGCTTTTGAGCTATTTGGCCTGCCCTTTTCCAATTGTTGCATAATATCGGTCAATTGATCTCCAAGAAAAATTGACACAATTGCCGGAGGCGCTTCATTCGCGCCAAGTCTATGATCGTTTCCCGCGCTTGCCACAGCGGCTCTAAGCATAGGCGCATATGTGTCTACTGCTTTCAAAAGAGCGCAGATAACAGTTAAAAAG
>JYNY01000042.1 GCA_000954095.1 Candidatus Omnitrophus magneticus
CGCGCGGTATCAGTAATTTTGATAGATCTAGCCAATGGGAATACATCGCGAACGCAGATGCGAATAATACATTCGGTAGCGTAGACTGGAATTTGGGAGAAGTAGACGCGATGACCGCACTTGATACATCAGGAGAAAGCGCGACAATAGACGGCGTAACATGGAGATATTTAGGAAGAAATTTATCAAATAATGGATTTTGGGGATTAGGTAAAACCGTGAGTAATGGCTGGACAGATAAATATGGATATAAACATATTTATTTAGATTCTGGAACACGAGGTATAACAACATTTGATAAAGATATAGCATGGGAAAGAATCGGGAAAGCCGGATACAGCGCGGACTTTAGCGAAACATTTAATGAAGATTGGAGTTACGCTGAAGTTCAAGCGTTATACGCGTTATATCAAGCCCAGTCTGGAAGCGTAACACTTAACGGTTACACATGGCGCTATACATCTGAAGAATTTTCAGAGACGCAAGGGAAAACGTTGGGAGACTATTGGCTGAATAATCATAACCATAAATATATCTTCTAAGGCTGAGGACTTGAAGGTTCGCCAGTTACCGAAAGCCCGGGCGGAATGGGATTAGAGCTACTATTTGGGTTTGGAGTGAGTTATTGAAGACGGATGAAGAAGTAGAGTATATATCGTAACTACCTTAAAAGGGGAAAAGGATACAAAGGAGAAGGGGAACATTTCCCCTTCTCCTTTGATACAGAAAAAATAGACCTTAGGCAAGGGGGTGACAGCGAGCCCCATAATCAAGCAACTTGCAAGACACGACAAAAGTTAACCGGATAAAGAAAGGCGAGCGTCAAGAGGGGGAAGGGAACCCTTCCCCCTATGAAAAAAACTGTGTGTAGGAATCTTTATTTTATTAGAATTATTTTTACAACATAAAAAAATA
>JYNY01000043.1 GCA_000954095.1 Candidatus Omnitrophus magneticus
GGGCAGGTAGGTTGCACTGGTGAGTTTAGTGAACTGGTTAAAGGGATGGTTAAAGACGCCAACCCTCCAGCCGGGTCTGGAGCTGTTAATGAAAACTCTGGAGAAGAAACAAGCCAAACAACGGAAGGAAAAGAAACAAAAGAAGGCAACTCTAATGTTTCAAATGTAGAGACAGGAACATCACATGGTACAACCATGGGGGCCAGTCTCGAGGCATGGATGTCTCATCTCGGCGTTGCGGTACCTAAACTTAGTATAGAGGAATCGTCTGCCGCTTTGGTCGCAGCCAATCTTCCTAATTTTATAGGGATAACTCTAACGGTTGAAGGGGAAACTCATGTATCAGAAGGTGCTGTATCTACTACATTGGCAGGTATGCCCGAAGCAGCGTCAGATAAGCTTAAATCGGAAGACGATTATGGGCGCATAGCCTTATCTACTAATGTCAGCGTAGACACAGCTGAAGTCAGCTTAACCGTACTCGGCGGCTTGAGTATTAGTGACTCGGATAATGGTAATTCTGAGTTGAGTGTAAACGAAAGCAGCGCCTCGTCAAGAGCCTCGTCAAGCGCCTCGTCAAGCGCCTCAACCGACCAGAACAGCAACGCCTTAAGCGCCTTAGCCGGCCAGAACAGTAACGCCTCAAGCACATCAAGCGCCTCCTCAGCCGGCCAGAACGCCAACATGTCGTCTAACAACGCAAAGACAAATGGTGACGAGGCGCTTGCTGAGGGGGTAAATAATACTGACCTTGTTCAAGACGGTGATGATAACACTCAAATGAATAATCTCGATGGCGATGTTTCTGGAGGCCCTGCCCTTGACGCTGCTGGCGGTGTGGACAGTAACGCGGACAACAGCTCCCAGGATTCCAACTCTGAAGTAGTTAAGGCAACTGTGTCGAATGGGTTGGGACGTGGCTCTGATGGTCAGAAATCAAGGACTCCACGGACCGAGAAACTCCCCAATGGTATGGTAATCACTAAAGGGCCCAGACGTCAAAAAGTCGATCAGCGTGTACCTAACACCTCTAAAATTGCAACAGAGGCCAAAGGGGAAGGTGAAAAAAATCTACGTAATCTCGATTCAAAAGAAAAACACTCCTCCGAGGATGCCTCTCTCGGCCAGGATATAAAAGTTATGTCAATTCGTGCAAGCAGCGTCGCAAATGGCGATGATCTCCCCAAACCTAATAATGAGACGGCAAAGTTACAGAAGGTGATTGTGACGCAATATTGAATGAACTGAGGGATGGCTTTATGGACTTGACCTTTGAAGGGCAAAAGGTAATTAACAAGGTCTATCTTAAGGGTGATATCTTTCATGGTGATTTTGTTGAAGCCGCCCCTGATATGTACCTTCTCTCAAATTATGGATTTGATCTTAAGGGGGCAGTGAATAAGGGTGATACTTTTGGCGCCTCTTTCTTAAAAGGTATGCATACATATGATGACGCCCTCTTTACAGCCTCTTCCAGACCCCATCCTGCTATGAACGCCTCTGTGCGAGCCACAATGCAAAAATCATCGTATTCTTGTGTATTTTTGCCGGCCTTAATCTTGCTCGAGAACTCCTCTATGTCTGCCAGGGGCTGACACTTGCCCTTAATGAAGCTGTTTGTCTTGGGAAAGAGATAATTCACAA
>JYNY01000044.1 GCA_000954095.1 Candidatus Omnitrophus magneticus
CAGTGATAACTGAAGGGAATATTTCTGATATAAGAATAGCTAAGGATAAATTGAATATTAAACCGGGCAGCATATATGTTTTTGACCGTGCGTATACAGACCTTGAACTATGGAGTAATATTGACTTTTCTAAGAGTTATTTTGTGACTAAATTAAAAAACAATCTAAAATATACAGTTCTCGGACAGCATCTAGAGGCAATGAAAGACGGGATATTGTCTGATGAAAAAATAAAACTAGAAAATAAAAAATATGAAAAGAATTTAAGAATGATAAGATTTTTAGATGAAAAAAGTGACGAAGTAGTTAGTATTGTTACCAACAATTTTAAACTGTCAGCTAAAACGATCGTACAAATATATAAAACAAGATGGCAAATAGAAATATTTTTTAGATGGATAAAACAGAATTTACAAATAAAAACATTTTTGGGAACAAGTAAAAATGCGGTGATGAGTCAAGTCTGGATAGCGATGATATATTATTTACTTTTGACATATATAAAATACCAATCTAAATATGAAAAATCGTTATTTTATTTGCATAGGATAATAAAAGAAGCATTATTATCAAGGTTGACATTGATAGATCTGTTAAGCGCAACACCAGCCAGAATTTCTGATTTTAAAATTAAGGAATTTCAACTAGTTTTTTGGTGAAATAGTTTTATCGGACAGGATTGGTGTTCTATTGATAGATGTTTTGATATATTATTCCAAGAAATCTGTGAACCGTAAGTAGTGTTTATTCCTTTAAATATTTCATATAAATAGTTTTCGTTTTTATTATGTTTTAAAATGTCTCCGATAATCCACTGAATATAAATATCGAAGATTGCTTTTGAAATAGTTTTTTTTATAAGGTATTCAGAGATAGCGGGTAAGTATCCTCCGTGTAACAAGTATTCTTGTAAATATTCTGTAAGACGGCCATGAAATTTTTCGTAGTTTGTAATTTCGGTGTTGAGTGGCGTGTTTTTTATCGTGTCGCATAAAGTTGATAATTCAGGAGCTCTCAACAATACAACTTCTCTGAAAGAAAGAGGATCCTCAAGGCTAAAATAAATTCCATACCCAAGGCGCAAGAAAATTCCATAGCGATAAACCAATAAAAGTATTTGCTTTATTATGATGTTTATTTGAAGGTAGAAGGGGGATCCCCCTTCTAAAATTTTTATTTTTTTAACCTTCCATCCCTATTTATAGTTAAACTATATACGGGGGTGGTTAATATGTTAGGAGTTGCCATGTATATTACTATTAAATCTTTACTTGAAAAAGGTCTTAACAAATCTCAAATAGCGCGTGATGTTAAACATGATTGGAAAACTGTTGATAAGATAATTAAACGTATTAAATCTAATCAAAGTTTTCCAATCAAAAAACCTCATCCTCCAAAACTCGATACCTATCGAGAACAAATTATTGAGTGGATGGAACAAGGATTAAGCGGGATTTTGATTTATCAAAAACTGCGTGAAATTGAAGTAAAAATATCTTATTCAGCTATTAAACGCTTTTTAGCAGGTATTAAAAGGAAAGAAAATATATTTGTTCGCATTCATACAGAACCAGCAGAAGAAGCTCAAGTTGATTTTGGGTATATTGGCCTCACTACTGATATCAACGGGAAACGTCGTAAAACTTGGGTATTTAACATGAAACTGAGTTATTCTAGATTAGATTATTATGAAAAAACTTACGATCAAACAGTTGAAACTTTTATAAATTGTCATAAAAATGCTTTTAAATATTTTAGTGGCATACCTAAAACTGTTCGAATTGATAATTTAAAGGCAGCAATATTAGAAGCTAATTTTTATGAACCCATCTTTCAACAGCTTTATAAAGATTTTTCTGCGCATTATGGATTTACATCCATTCCGTGCAGAATTTATCGCCCCAACGATAAAGGTAAGGTAGAATCAGGGATAAAATATTTTAAAAACAATTTTGTATTAGGCCGGCAATTTAAAGATGGTGATGATTTAGACCGTCAGATTTTATATTGGCTCGAAAACACTTGCAATCGCAGAGTTCACGGCACTACTCGGAAAATCCCTAAAGAAGTTTTTCATGCCGAAGAAAAACATTTATTATTGCCGCTTCCTCTAAATAATTTTGAAATCGCTAAAGTCGGCACAAGAAAACTTTACCATGATTGCCATGTATTTATTGATTACAATTATTATTCTGCTCCTTTTGAATATGTAGGTAAAATACTTGAGATCGAAAAAACTAAATCTTTTGTCAAAATCTATTATGAAAATAAATTAATTGCTACTCATCCAACTATATCTGGTAAAGGTCTTTTCTCTACAAGCAACAGTCATTATCCAAAATATAAACTTTATTCCGAAACAGAATATCAAGAAAAATATCAAGCTAAAATGCACAATATCGGACCTTTTGCTGAACAAATGTTTTTTGCTATTTTAAAAGACTCGCCTAATCTTTGGTCAAGGAAAGTACAAGGAATAATATCTTTATTAAATACATATCCCGGCGGTGTCGTTGATTCTGCTTGTAAAAGAGCTCTTGCTTATCAAGTTTACAGTTACAAAATTATTAAAAAGATTTGCTCTAATGGCTCTTATTCTTTACCTGTCGAATTTGCAAAAGAGGAGGCGCTTGAATATGAATTCGCTTAAAAATAGATTAAAAGATTTTAAATTATCTGGAATCTGCAATTCTCTCGAAGAACGCTTGTCTTTAGCAAAACAAAAAAGTATGGGTTATTTAGAGTTCTTAGAACTATTAGTTGAGGATGAATATAATACTCGTAAAGATAATAGTTATAAAAAGAGATTCTCTCAAAGTAAACTGTCTTCTTATAAAACTATTGAAGATTTTGATTTTGCTTTCCAACCCTCAATTGATAAACGTTTAATCAATGATTGTTCTACTTGTTCATTTATTAGTGAAAAAAGAAATATCGTTTTTATCGGCAAACCGGGAACAGGCAAAACGCATCTCGCGATTGCTATCTCTATTAAAGCCTTAATGAAAGGATTTAAAGTTTTGTTTTCTTCTTGTTCTGAATTGTTATATACCTTAAATGCTTCTAAGGCGGATAATACTTATTTTAAAAAATTAGAATATTATTTATCTGCTGACTTATTAGTCCTAGATGAACTGGGTTTTAAAAAAATACCAAGCTATAGCGCTAATGATTTTTTTGAAATAATCTCTCGTAGATATGAAAAAGGATCTTTAATTATTACTACAAAAGAAACAGCGGATTGAGCATAGAAGAGGCGCGGACTGCGGCAGTCGGGGTTTTGGTTATAGGTGAGCTATCCTATTTGTTTACCTGCCGCTCATTATCACAATCGCCATTTACCTTGGGGTTCTTTTCTAATCGATGGCTGATTGTCGGTGTTTTAATTATGCTGGGGTTGCAGATGCTTTTTACCTATGTTCCGGCGATGAACCGCTTTTTTCATAGCGCGAGACTGTCAACTTTTTTGTGTCTGAAGCAATTGGCAAAATATTAAAAAACATAAATATTTAAGATCTTTCTTGTTTTTGT
>JYNY01000045.1 GCA_000954095.1 Candidatus Omnitrophus magneticus
ATTCTGCTTTTAAATAAACAACATAATCCTCAACTGTTGTCCCTTCCTCGCCCACTACCTTACTTATTTCGGTATCACACGCCCTCTTTACTACTGACTGCTACCCAACCACCTGCTTCCCGTCGCCTCTTCAACGTTGTCATGATCTTCGATTGCCGGAACAACAATAACCTTTGTTCCGAGATTCATTTTCTGAAATTCTTTTAAAGTCCTAAGGCCG
>JYNY01000046.1 GCA_000954095.1 Candidatus Omnitrophus magneticus
GGTAATGCCGTTCCGCCTTTACTTGCCAAGGCGATTGCTTTGAAGCTGAAGGAGTATCTATGAGTAGATATTCGGTGCCCAGGGAGCATTTTTACAGAATTCATCATATTCGACCGAGGTTCAAGAACGATATTGAAAGTGTTCTGATTTTCATGGCTACAGAAATTTCAAAAATTGGAGAAAAACCAAGCGATATTTTTGCTGAGTCGGTAAATGCGGCTATAAAGAGATACCCGGGGAATATTACAAAGAAGGAAAAGACAATAAACAACTGGAGAACCGAAATATCCTCTTTGTTCGGGCTGTTTCAGACTGATTCTGGACGAAACGTATCTTTCCCGGGGCTCAGGGCAGTTGAGTTAGCAGACCGTCAAGATCTTGTCTTATTCTTTAAACTTTTTCTCTATCATTTTCAGTATCCCGGTGGGCATTTGAAACCTCACGAAAATGCCGAGTTAATAAGACAAGGTGTTCATTTTAGGCCGGCACAGCATATCCTTAAGATGCTTCTGGCAGTTGAGGAAAAAACTAAACAGCGAGTTTGGATTAACAAGGCCGAGGCAACTCACTGCATTTTTAACGACCTCAGAGTTATTCGTGACGGAGAAGATGTGTTAGATACCTGGAAAAGAATTTCTAAAAATAGACAGGATAGAGTGGAATATGATTGGAAAGGTGATGTTATACGCTATGCTGGGGATATTCTTGACTACATGGAAATAGCAAACCTTGTGGTATGCCACGGCACCCAATTTTTCGCCAATTCACTGGAAAAGGCAGCTGTTCTGAAGGTTGTAAGTTCGGATGACTGGTTTTCCGGGTACGATGCATTCATAAAAGCAAGAGCAGTTAGTACCCCTGAAGTCAGCGCATTACAAGAAGACTGGTATAAATATGTAAATATGCAACGAGATGACGATTTCTTTAAAACCGACATTCTTGCCTTTATTGCCAAAGATGAAAAAGATTACAACGCATTGAAGAAAAAGATTCTGAGCGGCATCGAAGATAAGATCGCAGAAGAAGGAGCTCTCGGAACAAAAGAGATTGGCGATATCGGGGAAGGGCTTGTGTTTGGTCACGAGTCTATGCGAATCAAGATTGGTGGGCGTGAAGATCTGCTTCACCTGATTCAGCATATTCCCAGCCACCTTGCTCTTGGATATGACATTAAGTCGGTGGAGCTGGATGCTACGCATCGTCTTATCGAAGTGAAAACTACTATCAGTCAAAGAGAACTTGATTTCTCCAAGTTCCACCTTACACCGTCAGAGTGGTCCTCGGCAGATACGTACAAAGAAAAGTATTTTGTATATCGGCTTTTATTAAGTAAGCACAAGCTTAAGCTATTTATTCTTAGAGACCCTGTAGGGCAATATAAAACAGATAGGCTTAAAATGACTCCACGAAACGGGGCTGACATTTCATTCAGCCCTGATAAAAGTGGAGAATGGACGGAGCTTTTGGAATGGAAAGACTAAAAGTCATTTCTTTGTTTTGTGGTTGTGGAGGTACGGATCTCGGAATTGAAGGGGGGTTCTCGTTCCTTGGGAAAGAATACCCCCGACACCCGACAGAGTTGACCTATGCAAACGATTTTGATTCTCAGGCTGCAGGCATCTTTGATGCTAATTTCGGTATCAGATGTTCCGTGAGAGATATACGAAAAGTTTCAGCAAATACAATTCCTGACCATGATATTCTGACCGGAGGTTTTCCTTGTCAGTCATTTTCTATTGTTGCCCAGAATCCTCCACGATTAGGCTGCAAGGATGCAAAAGGCCAACTTTTCTTTGAAATGTGTCGTATCTTGAAACAGAAAAAGCCACGTGTTTTTGTTGCAGAAAATGTTAAAGGCATTTTATCAGCAAATAGCGGCGAATCCTTCCCGCTGATAATTGCTGCGTTTGAGAAATGCGGTTATATTGTTTCCTGGCACTTGCTGAATGCAGCCGACTACGGAGTGCCGCAAAGACGAGAGAGAGTCTTTATCGTTGGTATCCGTAAGGATATTGGAAAGAAGTTTATACCGCCACCGCCTACTCACAGTCTAAGCGGTGATTTGGTTACAAGTCAGTGGGTCGCATTAAAAAAATGTCTGGAGCCTCATGAGAGCGTTCCTGATAAGTATTATTTTTCAGATAAAGCCTGTCACGGGATGCTTAAAGCGAATCCCAAAATGAATAAAGGTCGGGCACAGGATGAAGATAAAGCTTGTAATACGGTTGGGGCGCATTTGGCTAAAGTAAGTCTAAATAGCACTGATCCGGTTTTAAAGGTGAACGGTCGGTATCGTAGATTTACTCCGCGGGAGGTAGCGAGAATTCAATCTTTTCCTGACACATTCAAGCTCACTGGTTCAGAAGCAGCCCAATACCGGGCACTTGGTAATGCTATCCCTCCCGTATTAATGTGGCATGTGGTTCGTCAGTTGCAATGTGTTCTAACCGGCAAAGTTACTGATGATACAAGGACCATAAAAGAGAAAAGAAGCCACAATATGGCCAGGATTTCATCTAAGAGAACTGTTATTGAGAATGTGCTCGGGGCTGGGCTTAAAAAAAGCGGATTAAAAAACCAAAGGAACGTTAAGAGCATTACTGGCAAGCCGGATTTTATTTTCAAACAGGAAAGAATCGCAATATTTTGTGACAGTGAATTTTGGCACGGAGAACATTGTTCTGATACCGTTGACCGTATTAAAACAAACCGAAATTTCTGGAAAGAGAAAATTCAGAGAAATATTCTCCGCGACAGAGAAGTTACGAAAGAGCTCAAAGGCGAAGGTTGGATTGTTATGCGTTTTTGGGAAAAAGATATCAAGGAAAGACTGGATAAGGTTCTTTTGAAAATAAACAAAGCATTAGAAGATCGTCGTCAGCGCATAAATGACTTATAGAATGACCAAACAAATTCAAGGATGGTAGCTGGTGCATCTTTCGCCATGAACAAGGCGGAACAAGTAATGGTCTTATTATATTGGCTGAGTCTATGCGCATTGTTGACCCAGAAACGCAAGCGAGCTTCACCGTGAAGAAGTATCGCAGCGAGAAAGAGTATCTCGATGATGATCAGTGGTGTCATAAACGGATCATTCTTTCACCGGAAAATAATGATTTTAAGGATATTGTTCTCGAGACCGTATCAGCGGGAGATTTTCGGGTGGCGGAAGTGTTTTTGTCAGTTCTTGATTGAGCATGGTCGATAGATCTAAATTTTGAAGGATAATATTTAATAGCTATTCAATAATGGGAGGGGGTTATTAGGAATGAACAAGTTGAATGTTGATTTAGAAAACTGTTATGGAATCAAGAAGCTTCAATTCCAGTTTGATTTCTCTCAGGACTCAGCGTATGCCATTTACGCTCCTAATGGTGCGATGAAGTCTTCGTTAGCGCAGACTTTCAAGGATGTGGCTGATGCGGCCGCATCAAGGGACAGGATATTTCCGACCCGAGTGTGCAGCAGAAAGATTACGGATGAGAATGGTCTCGACTTGCCTAAGGAAGTAGTTCTTGTTGTCCCTCCTTACGATGAGTTCTTTGGTCACACGGAAAAAACTTCCACTTTACTTGTAGATAGCAAGCTCCGGAAGGAATATGAACAACTTCATACTGAAATAGATAAAACAAAGGAATCGTTTCTGAGGGCGTTAAGGGAGCAATCTCAGTCGAAGAAGGATGTGGAAAAAGAAATCTCATCCACATTTACTAAAAGTGATGACGAGTTTTATGTTGCCCTTTCTCGTATTAAGGATGAAGTTGTTGCGCAACAAGACGCCCCATACGCTGATATTAGTTACGATACGATATTCGATGAGAAGGTTTTGAGTGTTCTTGGCACAAAGGACGTCAAAACGGCCATCGAAGAATATATTGTAAAATACAATAACTTATTGGCGGCATCTACGTATTTCAAGAAGGGCATATTCAATTATTATAATGCGACCACCATTGCGAAAAGTCTTGCAGAGAACGGCTTCTTTGATGCCAAACATACGGTTAGTTTGAATGCTGGCAAGAATCTGGAGATAACCAGTCAGAAGCAACTTGAAGAGCTGATTGCAAAGGAAAAGGAAGGCATTTCGCAAGATAAGGATCTGAGAAAGAAGTTTGCGGATATTGAGAAGCTGCTATACAAGAATTCCAGCGTTAGGGATTTTGGCGCGTACCTGGAACAGCATGTAGAGATTCTCCCGGCGTTAAAAAACATTGAGAAATTCAAGGAAGATGCCTGGAAGTCCTATATCAAGGCTCGAATCGAATTATTTAATGATCTGATCAAGGCATATCAGGATGTTGAAAAAAAATCGAAAGATATTGAGGTGGCCGCAGGCAAACAGCGAACACAATGGGAATCGGTTATCGAGATTTTCAATAGTCGGTTTTTTGTTCCGTTTAAGCTGACCGCTAAGAACAAGGTTTCCGTAATGTTGGGGCAGGAGCCATTGTTAACATTGGGCTTTACCTTTGAGGACGGGGCGGATAAGGTATCGGTTGAAAAGAGCGCCTTGATGCAAGAGACTGTCAACTTTTTTGTGTCTGAAGCAATTGGCAAAATATTAAAAAACATAAATATTTAAGATCTTTCTTGTTTTTGT
>JYNY01000047.1 GCA_000954095.1 Candidatus Omnitrophus magneticus
CGAGTGTTATTTTTTTTGTGTAATCACTTTTTAATATTTTCTCCACTATTTCATTAGCTACCGCGTTAACCAGCCACGGCTGGCCTCCGGTTAATTCATAAATTCTATTTATTACTTCTTTAGTAAACACCTGTCCTGTGTCTTTTGTGTGTTGATTGTATAATTCAGTTATTTCTTCTTTTGTGAATGTTCCTAAAAGAATTGATTCAGCTTTGATATTAAAGGGCGAGCCTGAGCCTAATGACGCTTCACTCGGACGGACTTTTGTTTTGTATTCCCGAACATCTCTTAATCCCACAAGCGCCACGGTTGAAGGAAATCGTTTTGGTCTTATTTGAAATCCATTTCGTAACTGCCTAAGAACTGACACTAAAACATCGTCATATAATGAATCTATTTCATCCAATAATAAAACTATTGGTTTAGTTTGAGAAATAGCCCAATCTATTAAGTAATTTTCTAATGTTAAATCTTTAGTATATTTTTCAGGCGGGATTGGACAATTTTTTTTATTGAGATATTGGCCGCTTGAACTGTAAAGAGAATTAATAATTTTTTTATTCGCGATTTCTTCAGTTATAGATCTATACCCCGCGGACTCTACGGAAAACACTACTGAAATATAATTTCCTTCTTTATTTAATCTATGCGCCAATTCATGTAAAAGTGTTGTTTTCCCAGTCTGCCTCGGCGCGTGGATTGTGAAGTATTGCGTCTTCTCTATTAAATCGAATATGATTTTTTGGTTGCGCAAAGGGTCAATCATATAATGTCTTTCAGGCATACAAAAACCAGTTGTATTAAAATATCGTTTACTTTTCATTTTTTAAAATCCTCCATATTCATTCCATGTTTATTTATAAATCAAACGATAAGCTATCTCACATTTCCACAACAGTAATTTTTTTATTCTGATGAGAAACATTTTCCCATTTAACGCGGGTTTCCCATGGAATAATACTGGAAGGTTTTATTTCAAATAAAATAAGATACCCTTTTGTCATGCCGAGTGTGTCAAGGTAGCGTGAAATTTGGTCGAGGCCATCTTCTTTACTATCGCTGTCTCTTTTTAATTTTAGTTCCAAAACAAAGGTATCGCCGGCGAATTCAATGGTTAAATCTGTTCGTCCTCGGCCAACCGCCATTTCACGATCAATTCTGCCGCCTCCATTGATTACTCTCTGCAAAAAGGCCATTAAAAGAAGCCCGTGTCCAGCTTCTTTATAATCAAATCTTTCTAGCCAATGTTCACTATTACGGCGATAAAATTTTTGAAACGCTTTTAATAGTTTATCCATATCAAGCTTAGCGTCAGGTTTTATGTAACAAGAAGTCATGCCTTCTTCTCTAATGTTTTCTTGCATAGAAAAGTTTAAAACTCTAGGAATTATTTCTCGGTATATTTCATTTGAAAAAATTATGTCATATTTTTCTTTGCGGATAATTCCTAAATCTATAACATACCTAAGATCATCATTGAAGTTGTCATACACAAGAGAATCGCCGTTTATAATAGCACTGACAATGTTTTTAACTCTGGGTTCTTTCAGTTTATCTAATAAACTATCTAAATGCGTGTCTCTGCGCGCGATTAGATTTTCTTTCGCCTCTTCCGCGTGAGCGAGTGTTATTTTTTTTGTGTAATCACTTTTTAATATTTTCTCCACTATTTCATTCGCTACCGCGTTTACCAGCCACGGCTGGCCTCCGGTTAATTCATAGATTCTATCTACTACTTTTTTTGAAAATATCTGCCCTGTATCTTTTGTGTGCTGACTGTATAATTCAGCTATTTCTTCTTTTGTCCATGTTCCTAAAAGAATTGATTCCGCTTTTATATTAAAGGGCGAACCGGAGCCTAGAGACACTTCACTCGGACGGACTTTTGTTTTATATTCCCGAACATCTCTTAATCCCACTAAAGCTATGGTTGATGGAAAATGTTTTGGCCTTCCTTGAAAACCATTACGTAGTTGTCTTAGCACTGATACTAATACGTCATCATATAACGAATCTATTTCGTCTAATAATAAAACTATTGGTTTTTTTTGAGAACCCGCCCAATTATTTAAATAAGTCTGTAAAGAACACTTTTCATCTGCTAGCGACTTTTTCGGCCATAACTCCTTAGAAATAAATAACTCGCATGATTCATAAAGAGAATTTATTATTTTTAAATTCGCGGTTTCTTCAGTTATAGACCGATACCCCGCGGACTCTACCGAAAACACTACTGAAATATAATTTCCTTCTTTATTTAATCTATGCGCTAATTCATGTAAAAGCGTAGTCTTTCCTGTCTGCCTTGGCGCGTGGATTGTGAAGTACTGCGTCTTCTCTATTAAATCGAATATGATTTTTTGGTTGCGCAAAGGGTCAACCATATAATGTCTTTCAGGCATACAAAAACCAGTTGTATTAAAATATCGTTTACTTTTCATTTTAAAATTTCCTCCAATTTTATTTTTATTTATAAATCAAACAACAAGTTGTCTCACATTTCCACGATAGTAATATTTTTATTCTGATGAGAAATATCTTCCCATTTAACGCGGGTTTCCCATGGAATAATACTGGAAGGTTTTATTTCAAATAAAATAAGATATCCTTTAGTCATGCCGAGGGTGTCTAGATAGCGGGAGATTTGATCTAAGCCTTTTTGTCTCGCGGACGGCATTCTTTTTAACTTTAATTCTAAAACAAATTTATCTCCGTTAAATTCTATAAGTAAATCAGTTCGTCCTGTTCCAACTGCCATTTCGCGATTTATCCTGCCGCCGCCGTTTATTACTCTCTGCAAAAACGCCATTAAAAGTAAATGCGGGCCTGCTTCTTTATAATCAAATCTTTCAAGCCAAACTTCAGAATTTTCACTGTAAAATTCTTGAAAAGCTTTTAATAATTTATCCATATCAAGTTTACCGTTGGATTTTATATACCATTTAGTTTCGCCTTCTTCTTCAATACTATCCTGCAAATTTCTATTTAAAACTCTCGGAATTATTTCTCGGTATATTTCATTAGCTATTCTTATAGGTTTTGTTTCGCTTATAATCCCTAAATCTCGGCAATATAGAAGCGAATCGTCATAGTTGTCAAACAAAACTCCGTCTCCATTTATAATAGCGCTTACTATATTTTTTACCCGCTCCTCTTTCAGTTTATCTATTAAACTATCTAAATGCGTGTCGCGTCTTTGTATTATATTTTCTTTCGCGGATTCAACATGATCTAGAGTTATTTTTTTTGTAAAATCTTCGTTTAATATTTTTACTACTATTTCTCTCGCTATAGCGTTTACCAGCCACGGCTGGCCTCCGGTTAATTCATAAATTCTATCTACTACTTCTTTTAAAAATATCTGCCCTGTATCTTTTGTGTGCTGACTGTATAATTCAGTTATTTCTTCTTTTGTGAATGTTCCCAAAAGAATTGATTCAGCTTTGATATTAAAGGGCGAGCCTGAGCCTAGAGACACTTCACTCGGACGAACTTTTGTTTTGTATTCCCGAACATCTCTTAATCCCACAAGCGCCACGGTTGAAGGAAATCGTTTTGGTCTTATTTGAAATCCATTTCGTAACTGCCTAAGAACTGACACTAAAACATCGTCATATAATGAATCTATTTCATCCAATAATAAAACTATTGGTTTAGTTTGAGAAATAGCCCAATCTATTAAGTAATTTTCTAATGTTAAATCTTTAGTATATTTTTCAGGCGGGATTGGACAATTTTTTTTATTGAGATATTGGCCGCTTGAACTGTAAAGAGAATTAATAATTTTTTTATTCGCGATTTCTTCAGTTATAGATCTATACCCCGCGGACTCTACGGAAAACACTACTGAAATATAATTTCCTTCTTTATTTAATCTATGCGCCAATTCATGTAAAAGTGTTGTTTTCCCGGTCTGCCTCGGCGCGTGGATTGTGAAGTATTGCGTCTTCTCTATTAAATCGAATATGATTTTTTGGTTGCGCAAAGGGTCAATCATATAA
>JYNY01000048.1 GCA_000954095.1 Candidatus Omnitrophus magneticus
ATCCGCAGTTTGTTCTTACTAAAACTCTCGCAAGCTTATCATATAGAAGTCAGGCCACGCTCGAAGTGAAACGAGAGGAGCAGGAGAAAAGAGGAAAAAAGGAGGGGAGGGGGGGAGGGAGGGAGTGGGTAGGTGGGGTGGGGGGGGAGGAGGGAGGGGAGGGGAGAGGGGGGTGAGGAAGTGGGGGGGTGGGGAGGTGGGGGGGGGGTGGGGGGGGGGGTGGGGTGGTCGGGGCCCGAGTAGGAGGGGGGGGGGGATTTTTGGTTTAAGGGCGGGGCATATGCTTATTTATCAGAACGGGAGGGTGAAGAGTAAACAGGA
>JYNY01000049.1 GCA_000954095.1 Candidatus Omnitrophus magneticus
AGTAGCGCAAAAAGTTATAACTTCCACCTTCCCCGCGTCGTGACATTTTTTAAATTCCTGTAAAAGATCTTTGTTTCCCTCTTTCATATTTTCACTTGTGAACTTCTTCCTATAGCTAATCTGCAGACTTAATTCTACTAGTCGATCATTGTGTCCAGCATTTTGCATGGCATCTCAGGATCTGCCACAGGAGGAAGCACTCGATGCAAACTAGTTTCGAGCAGGCCTTTCATGTCATTTCTTGGCTCATCTAAATTATTCACAGCCCATTTATCTCGCGCTGAGGCGTAGATTATCGGAAAATCCAATTGTTCATTAGTGGCGTTAATTTCACAAAAAAGGTAAAAAGTCATGTACGCGACTTCGTCAGGCCTGCCGGTTGCCCG
>JYNY01000057.1 GCA_000954095.1 Candidatus Omnitrophus magneticus
CGCGCAAGAACGAACAAGAGCCAGATGCCAAGCAACAGCTAGACAATTTGTACAAACAAATTGGCCGTCAGCAGGTTGAGATTGATTGGCTAAAAAAAAAGCTTGGACTATAAGTCGCGAGCAAAAAATATTGTTCATTGACAAAAATAATACGGAATTGAGCGTTCGCCAGCAATGCGAATTACTGGGGTTCAATCGGTCGAACTTATATTATCAGAGACAGGAAAAAGAACTTTTGGATGAACACCAGCTTCGCAGAGCAATCGACGAACAGTTCATGAAAGATCCATGCGGCGTTATTAAAATGATGAAGTATTTACGGCGTTTGGGGCATACCGCTGGGAAAAAATTGATTCGTCGGCTTATGAGGTCGATGAACCTAGTGGCGATCTATCCAAAGCCACGGATAAGCCAGAAACATCCGGAACACCGTATTTACCCGTATCTGCTGAGAGGTGTTGAGATTGTCCGAGTTAATCAAGTCTGGGCCACTGACATCACGTATATTCAGCTCGCCAGAGGGTATTGTTATCTAGTGGCTATTATGGACTGGTTCAGCCGTTATGTTCTTTCTTGGCGGCTTAGTAACACACTGGATGCGTCTTTTTGTGTGGAATGCCTTGATGAAGTTTTAAAAAAATATGGCAAGCCAGAGATATTTAACAATGATCAGGGTACACAGTTCACGTCGATGGAGTTTATCCAAAAGCTATTGGACGCAAATATTCGAATAAGCATGGATGGACGTGGCAGGGTCTTTGACAACATTTTTATTGAGCGTCTCTGGCGTACGGTTAAATACAGTAATATTTATGTTCATGAATATCCAACAATGAGAGACGCGCATGATGGCCTAAGGATATTTTTTAATTTAGGGGGAAATCCCCGCCTGTAAAGGCGGGGATGAGAGCATATTTCCTGTGTCTTCCGTGTATGTTATACTGAGTAAATGAGATTAATAAAGTCAGCACATAGTGTATATAGGACGCAGTACCACATAGTATGGGTTACAAGATTTAGACGAAAAATCCTGAACAAAGGAGTTCGTGAATATCTGAAAACGAAACTTCTTGAGGTCCGAGAGTATTACCCCGACTGGGAATACATTGCTGTAGGAATAGATATTGATCATATTCATTTGCAAATGGTAATTCCACCGAAATATGCAGTAAGTATGGTTGTTGAAACGTTGAAAAAAAATACAAGTAGGCACATGAGCAAGAAGTTTCGTTTTTTGAAAGAAGTGTATTGGGACAATGAGGGGATATGGTCGAAAGGATTTTTCGTCTCAACGGTGGGGATAGATGAGGCGATTATCTGTAGATATATTCAGAGTCAAGAGAAGGAAGACACAGGACAAACGAAGTTTGAATTCTGAAAAAGAACCCCGCCTGTAAAGGCGGGGGTATCTATT
>JYNY01000051.1 GCA_000954095.1 Candidatus Omnitrophus magneticus
TGATATTGTCAGATCAATAAAAAACAAGTCCGTTGAAATAAGCATACAAAACTGCCCTATTTTCCATTCCTCGCGTCTTTCGTCTATTCGTGTAGAAAAATAAAAAATCGAAGGAATGAAAAATTCTTGGCGGGATAAACATATTGATTTTAATGCGGTTTTGATAAGTAAGTGTTTATCTCATTTATAAACACATCAAGAGCTATATTTGAATTTTGAGGTCTGACCGCTTAACATAGCTTTATTTACCTGTATGGATTCCTGCTTGCGCAGGAATGACAGCAGGTTGACGCTATTTTTACTAGTTTCACTCCACTTTTAAAATGCGATACTAGTTGTGGCACAGCCTCTTTCGCGGGAATGACAGAAGAGGCCGATTCCCGCTTTCCGAGGGAATGACAAAATGATGTTTTTTAAAGGACTATAGAAAAGTTTATTACCAACCGCTTAGTAATTACTAAAATGTATCACCCTGAAAAATTTATTTTTCGGGGTGAAATGGTAGAAACAAATGTTGTAGCGTATTGGGTTTATTTTTAAAGTTTATTTTTTTCAAGCGCGACTTTATTCATATCAAGTTTTTTTAAGAATTTTGCGGGGGTTCCGCCGTATACTGTCCACGCGGCATATTCCCATTTTGGAATAAGAGAATTCGCGCCGCAAACAACGCCCTCTTCAAGAAACGCGCCCGGCAGTAACACGCAACCGGCTCCGATCCATGAATGATTTCCGATTATGATAGGCGCTGTTTCTTTTGGATAAAGAGCGTTCATAATAGGGCTATTTTCTCCGGGGCCGGAACTAGTAAGAATTTTTGTTGAATGCGCTATAACAACATAATCTCCGATTTCTATTTTGTCTCCCGTGCCTTCCGCGAACACGCCATAAGAAAGCCAGCATTTTTTACCTATTTTAATCGGTTTCCCGTTTTCCGCGGAATATAAAACAGTATTCCTGCCGATTTTTGTGTTGTCTCCTATGATTACATTGGAGAGATTCGACCAATCTCCTATGATTACATTATTGCCTAAAACCACATTCTTTAGTGAACAAAACGGGCTTATAGTACAGTTTTGTCCTAGTTTTACGTTGACCTGAGAAAATAATTTTTGTTCTTCCATAATTTTTCTCCTCAATATTTTTCGGGTTTATAATGATTTTTTTATAACATTCGTTATAAGATTTATATGAATTTGTGACAGATATTGATGACATGGAAATACCGCGATATTTGTTCCATGCCAAAGAGCCGCGTCAACGCCTGTTTTTTCCGCGATACTGATTGCTTGTTTACAATTAGGCAGTGTTACCGGGAAAAACCACGGAGTAATGTTGTCGTTTATTTCAAATACCGGTTTTATTCCGAGTTTATTTATTTTGCCGTAGAGTTTTCCGTAAATATCGCGTCTAGCTATGGAATGTTTTTCAAGTTCCTGCCATAGTAATCCCGCGGTAATAGAAGATTTTTTCATTAGAGCGGCGTCTTTCGTGTGCGCTGTGTAATTATTAAAAAAATCGTTTCCTAAAAGAATGCCGCCATGTGAAACAGGAAATATTTTTGGTAAACTGACGATGACGTAATCGCCGAGCGTTCCCACGCGCCAAGTGTCGAGCTTCGAATCAATAGTATGAGCGCAGTCTTCTATCACCGGAATATTTCTTTTTTTTGCTTCTTTAAGAAGCGCCGGAGTTAATGGATTTGGCACTCCGAATTCATGTATGATAAAAATTGCTTTAGTCGATGGCTTTAATACGCGAGAAACCCCGCATATATTAAAAATCGTGCTGGTTACGTGGCTTGAAACATTGGCTAAATCGAAAGTAGTTGATATTAAAACGTCATCCGCGCGCGATAAACCTATTTTTTTTAAAAGATATGTTATTGCGTCTCTTCCTTGAAAAGTAAGAAGGCCTTCCCGTTTACGCGTTATAGAGCAGAGTTTTTCTATAATATGAAAAGGTGACATTTTTTCAGATGAAGTGATAGTATTGTTTCCATCCCAATGATCTAACGGCATAAACGAAACTTTTTTAAGCATAAGTATTTCCTAAAATTTTTTTAAAAATTATAGTATTTACAGCTAAATACGCGCGTTTTAGGCTTTCCATCTAAAAAAGTCTCGCGTAAAACCTTTTCCTCCAAGGTCTTCCTTGAAATGCGCTAAACCTTCATTTAACTGCATATTGTCAAAAGAAGTAGGTCCTAAATCAAGATGCGATACGCCCTCAAGCGCGAGTTTTTTCATTAAAAATCCAAGTGTTACTAATTGCGGATGATATTTTTTTAATTCGGTTTTTCCGCATATATAAAATGTGTACGCGGTTTTTTTATTAAGCATAAAAATAAGAACTCCGCTTGCCGGACGGCCTTCGCAGTAGCCCATAAATATTCGAATTTTTCCCGGAAGTCTGTTATATAAATCTATTAATTCTTCTTTGGTATGCGTTGGTTTTCCGCCCAGACGGGCTTCGGTTTCCATTAAAATTTCATAAAATGAATCAATTTCAGATATGTCTGTTTCTTTTGCCGTAGCGCCTAATTTTTCGCCATAATTAAATTCATATTTTTTATTACTTGAAAACAATTCCGTTACAATATCTGATTCCGGAGATAAAGGCACGAGATACGATACCCATGAACATGCTAAATTAAATCCAGAAGAGAGAAGGCTGAATTGTTGGACAGTGTCCGGAATTTTCATGTAAGGGATAGGCCCTAATTTTATATCCGCGGTATTTATTTTATTATCTTTCGAGTATTCTTGAAGTAATTTTATAATTTCCATAATTGTTTTTATTCTTAATCCCGGCTGAAAAACAAATCCACCGATAGACGCGCCGTATGGAGAGCGAAGCGTTTTTATTCCGTCATCCTGAATATTTAAGGCCGCTGGCAGAATGGCTGTTAATTTTCCTTTTTCAAAAAATTCCAAGTGATGCGTGTTGAATTTTCCGGCAGGATGATAATCAAGAAAATCTAAATCATGAAAGATGGTGCCGTTATTAGAATTTTCAATAAAGTTTTTCCATTCAGTTTTTTGTTTTGCGTCGGTAGTATCTAATAAATGTATTTTCATAAATGCCCCCAGCATTTTTATAAAATTTTTGGAATCACTAAGCGGTTAGCAATAAAATTTTCTTTGTAATTTAAAAAATACTATATTTTGTCATTCCCTATTCCTGAGGCTGTGTCATAACTACTATTTTTTATATTCCGCGATAATTTTGTCGTAAAATTTTTCTATGTTGTCGCCTATGGTATCCC
This sequence comes from Candidatus Omnitrophus magneticus, assembly GCA_000954095.1. Lineage (GTDB taxonomy): Bacteria > Omnitrophota > Gorgyraeia > Tantalellales > Tantalellaceae > Omnitrophus_A > Omnitrophus_A magneticus. The sequence goes on from JYNY01000051.1 coordinate 3,266, forward strand.
AGTTTAGATGAGTATTCATAAAATGTTTTCCAGCGTCGCCGATTTTTTTCATAAGTTCCGGGCTCTTTAAAAGGTTTATTAATTCTTGTCCTATTTTTTCCGGATTTTTAGAATCAACTAATATTATATTTGTTCCGTTTTTGAGTTTATTCTCTCCAAAAAGATTTTCAGGAAAATCATTTACAACAGGAGTTCCGCATAACATAGCTTCCATCGCCGCTGTTCCAAGCCCAACAAAAGGGCCTGTTGCCCAGCTCGCGAAAACATGAGATTCTTTCATAAGCGAAATTATTTTATCGTGGTTGGTTTCACCTAAAAAATTTACCTGTTCCGGCGTTAACCCGAGTTCGTCTCTTATTTGTTTTGGTTCATTTATATCTAAGCGTCCGGCTAGAATAATTTTTGCCGAAGGAAATACTTTTAACACATAAGGCAATGCCCGTATAAGATTGACAGGATTTCTAAATGGATGAATATGCCCTACCATAAGAATTAGCGGCACTGCCGATTTTTTTACGGAATTATTTTTGTATTGCGCCATAGAGTCAAGTCTCGCGCCAAAAGGTATTACAATTGATTTCGTTTGAGTTTTTTTTCCGTAAACACTTCCCACATATTCATGGACCATTTTGTCTAGACTTATTATTCCGTCCCATTTTTTAACGCCGAATGTTCCCACAGTTAAAACATCCGCCATGCTCATTATTTTTTGCATTAAAGGATGTTGATGCTGTATGGGAGTCGTTATTGAACCGACTATCGGAACGCGCGTGGCGCGCGCTGTATTAGTCACTAAAATAGTGGAATCAAAAATATGATTTACATGGTGAATAATATCAATGGAATGTTTTTTTATTATTTGTTTAAGCCGATTGTAGTTACCCAAATTAAATGAAAATCCCATAAGCCCGGAATTATAAAAAATAGGGAGTTTAGGCAGTCTCAAAACAGGAAGCCGATATACAATAAAGTCATTACTTAATTCCGGAATCATATTTTTTCCCCAAGCCAGTGTTACAAAAACAACGTCATCTCCTTTAGCGCGGATGGTTTTCGCTAAACTATCCGCGTAAAATGATGAACCCGATTTTATCGGCGGCGCCCAGTTTGAAAATATTAATACACGTTTTTTACTCATAAAAAATTTAACCTTAAATGATAATTTTTGGGTTTATAAAATGTCCGGTGTTTTTTTTACATATTGAATTATTTCGTCAAAAAAATTGCTGACGCCGTAACCGGTATTTTTTAATTCTTTTAATTTCGCGATATCATTGTAAAACGGTTTAGCCTGATTATATTTATCCATGTCATTTATATTGAGTAAAAGAGTCACAGGGTGAAAATTAAAAATTTTAAGGCCGGCATGTTTCATAAATAGTTTTAAATCAAAAGGCCATTTATACATACAGTGTATATCATCTTCCCAGAACATCGGGGCTTTAATAATTTCTCCTCCGAAATCAAGCCATGGTTCCAATGTATAATTATATCCGTAAACAGGAATAAAAGAATTACAGTCATATTTTAAACCGTGTTTTTCAAATGCCCTTGTTAAAATTGTGCTTTGGGTAAGGCAATGAGATCTATAGCTTGTTCCTTCCGGAACAATATTCTTATAAAATGTTATTACTTCATCTATATTTTTCCCGTATCTGAAATTTCCGTTGAGTAAATAATTAAAATTAGGATGTATTCCTAATTCAATATTATTGTTAGATTTAGCAGTCTGTAATTTATCCGTATAATGCGTGCAGAAAAGTGTAGCCTTTATGCCGGATTGATTAATTTTATTCAATACCCAGTCAAAAATTTCATCAGTTACCCATTCGATATCAAAAGTTATAAAAATAGTCTTTTCCCATGTATGAGAGAGAGCTGGTTGTATTTCATTAATTTTACCGAATTTCATAAATAACTCCGGGAAAAGATTTATTCACGCGCGCGTGTTATTCGCTACGAAAAAACAGCGTTTTTTAGCATAGCGAAACGTATTTTTCGGGTTTTAGCAAGTTTATCTGAAAAAACAGGTCTAGTCAAATTAGGAGAGAAAAGAGCGGTAACAAAATAAATATATTTATTTTGTTATTTTTTATGGAAAATTATTTTTAAAATATTAAAGTTAAAATACCGCGCAGTCGCATCCCGCGTTCCAGAGTCTGCCGTCAGCACCCATTATTGGGTTATGATGGTGTAACGGCGAACAAGTGGTATGTTCATGGCAGTGGGAGCAATTAGTTTCTTGGTGATATCCGCCCCATCGGCCTATCGGCGACCAATCAGGACTAGCCTTAGGTAATGGCGGGCAATATTGAGAGTATTCTTTTGAACCGTAAACTATTTTTCCATTAACAATAGTTAACAAAGATTCAATATTTCGTATTTTGTCTTCAGGGATATTGAAATAATCATCGCTTAAAACAGAAATGTCAGCTAAATGGCCTTGTTTTAATAATCCTTTATTTTCCTGTTCTCCTGAAAACCACGCGCTACCGTTAGTATACAGCATTAACGCGTCTTTTCTGGTCATCCTGTTTTCTGTAGGCGTGATAATAGTGTGCCCTACTGTTTTTCCTGTTACAAGCCACCACAGGCAAGTCCATGGATGGTAACTTGCGACGCGTGTTCCGTCAGTGCCCAACCCGACAGGGATTCCGGCTTTTAAAATATTTTTTATAGGCGGTAAAGATTCTGCGGATTTTTGGCCGTAACGTCTAATAAAATATTCTCCTTGGTATGCCATTCTATGTTGTACAGCGATTCCTCCGTTTAATGAAGCAACGCGTTCTATGCTTTCATTTGAAATTGTTTCAGCATGATCCAGCCACCATCGCAATTTATCAAATGGAATATCTTTGTTTACTCGTTCAAATATATTAAGAAATCTTTTTATGGTTTCTTCATATGTCGCGTGGATTCTAAACGGCCAGCGGTTTTTAACCAGCTCTCGTACGATACATTCTAATTCTTCTTCCATGAATGGTTTTAAATCAGGACGCACTTGAAGAAAATTTTCAAAATCAGCCGCAGACCATGCTAAGTTTTCACCGGCGCCGTTCATTTTAAGAAACATATCGCCTTCGTCGGGTTTTGTCATACTAATCCATCTTTTATAATCATCTATTTCTTTACCGGGTTTTTGCGCGAAAAGACTATAGGCTATTCGTACAGTTAATTGATTTTCATTAGCTAATTTTTGAATTACGGCATAGTCTTCCGGATAGTTTTGTCCGCCGCCTCCGGCGTCCGAGACACTGGTTACACCAAAACGATTTAATTCTCTCATAAAATGTCTTGATGAATTAAGTTGATCATCAAAAGATAATTTTGGCGCCATAGAAATTGTGGAATATAAAATTAAGGCATTCGGTTCCGCGATAAATAATCCGGTTGGAATGCCGGAAGCGTCTCTCGCGATAAGCCCGCCGGGCGGATTTGGCGTATTTTTATCCATTCCTAACGCGCGTAATGCCGCGCGGTTTAAAAGAGCGCAGTCGTATAAATGAAGAATAAAGACAGGCGTATCCGGTGCGGCAGAGTTAATTTCATCAAGTGTCGGCATTCTTTTTTCGCGGAATCCCCATTCGTTCCATCCTCCTATAACACGCACCCATTGTGGCGGCGGAGTGCGTTTCGCTTGTTCTTTTAACATATAAAGCGCTTCACTGACGCTTGAAACACCGTCCCATCTAAGTTCTAGATTATAATAAAGTCCGGCTCTAATAACATGAAGGTGGGAATCATTAAGTCCCGGTATAACACGCCGATTATTCAAATTTATTGTTATTGTTTTTTGTCCTGCTAATTTTAAAATTTCGTTATTAGAACCAGTTTTTGTTATTTTGCCGTTTTTAATTGCAAGGGATTGTTCTTCTTTTTGATTATTTTCTAATGCCGTAATTTTCCCATTGTGAAGGATTATATCCGGGGTAGTTTCATTGTTCATTTCAATCTCCCTATAGTTTTGTTAGAGAATAAATGAGATAGCTACGCGCCTTGGTTGATGAGGGGTTTATCGTGGCTCGCGTGGCATGCGGCTTTTTTTGCCGCAGAAAAGATTTCGGCAAAAAAGCCGTTTTTTTAAACATGTTAGATCCGCGCAAAAAAATAAAAATTTTTTTCATGCCGCGCGAGCTCCTCTTCCAAAATTTTTGTTTTATAAAAATTTTGGAAGAGAATTACAATCAAATTAACAACTCAAATAAATTTTATTTTGTATTTCTACTAGCGGGCGCGCCGTGCACCATTGTATAGGCGTATTCAACGCCTTGTCCGTAAGCTCCGCAATGCTCTTTAACAATACTTATTACACCGTTATATGTTTCTTTTCTTGCCCAGTCTCTTTGCCATTCCAGCATAGTTTGAATCCAAGTCATGGGGACAGCGCCGGCCTGTATGAGTCTTTGTACAGCCATGTCATGCGCTTCTTTTGATGTCCCGCCGGAAGCATCTGTTACGAAATACACTTCATATCCAGCTTCTAGAGCCTCAATCGCGGGAAAGGTTAAACATACTTCTGTCCATAATGCCGCTATAACAAGTTTTTTACGGCCTGTTTTTTTTACTTCTGCCACAAATTTTGCATCTTCCCAAGAATTCATGCTGGAACGTTCAATAGGTGTCTGATTTGGGAAAATATCCAGTAGTTGGGGCCACATTGGTCCGCTAAAACTTTTTGTTTCAACTGTAGTTAAAATAGTAGGGACATTAAAAACTTTAGCCGCTTTAGCAAGACCTAATACGTTGTTTTCCAAGGTTTTTCGGTCAATACTGGCAACACCAAAAGTCATTTGGGGCTGGTGGTCTATAAAAATTAACGTACAATTAGCAGGCGTTAAAAGACCGGGGACTTGTTTATTCATAATTTTCCTCCTTAAGTTATTTGAAAAAAATAATTTTTTTAAATATTTATCATGAAAAAAGATATTTACGGATTATCGTGGGTACACTAGTATTGAATAATAATAAAACGGTTTAAATAATAACCTTCGCGGGTAATAAGTTATTGTATAGATATTTCGGCATGCCTGTCAATTTTTGTTTTTAGGTGGAGACTTTATCGGCTATTTTTGTTCTTCGCAGTGTAAGAAAGAGGATGATTATTTTTTATTAGTTAAAAAATATTTATGGCCGCGCGAGGCTTGAAGGCGCGGCATACGCGCGAGATTCCATGCTAGTTTTAGATTGCGTAGGAGCTTTAATAGTTTCAAACTGTTTTATTTGAAAATTTATTTTTTTTTTGGCTGTTTCAAGGCGCAGTATTTTTACTAATTCTTCGCTAAACATTTCAGAAAAAATAAGAGCGCCTTCATGTTTTAAATGGATAAAATCCGTGAACATATTTTTATCTTTAAATTTTTCAGAACTATCCTGAGTAATACTGATAAAAGGAACGCTATTTTCCTCTCGGATTTTTTTATAAAGCTCTGTCATATTTTTATTTAATTTATCGCCGTATAAATCCATATGCCAGAAAGGAGATTCAGCCACAATAACAAGAACTCCTTTTTCTTGCGCGCTTTTTATGAATTTTTTAAATGTGGCGGCTTTTGCCGGATCTATAGGTTTTTTAGACAAATCTTTTTTAGCAGTTATACCTTTTTCTTCGCGTTCAATAAGCTGGACAATACTGCTTCTGTGTAAAGGCAGATATCCCATTGTTTTTTTACTTCCTTCATTGTCCGGGAACAATGTGAATTTTAAAATAGGAAACACGTTAGAATTATACGGATATATTTTTGAGATAAGTTTCAATGGTTCATAAATACTTCTTTTCATGATTACTTCACGCACACCCGGATTTTTATGAAACGGCAATAAAACCGAGAGGCGCGAAAGAGACGTTCCTCCGTCATCAAGGAGTTCCGACGTGTTATAGTCAAGCACTATAACTTTTGGTGTATATTCCGAGAATAAAATCTGTTCCACTCCGTAATGAAAAAAAATGGACTGACCATCCATGCCGACATTAAAAACAGTCATCCCTGTTTTTTTTGAAATAATATCAGGCACGTAATTATGCAGAGTTTTGGAATTCCCAAAAATTAATATATCGGCTTTAATTTTTTTCGCGAAATTTATTCTGCCGCCAAAATGGCCTTCTTCAATACGTGAAAATAAACGGTCAAACGTTGAGCCCACCGTGTAATCAATCAAACTAATAATAAAGAAAAATATGGTTAATTTTAATATTATTTTTTTCATAAGTATTCCTTAAATAGTTTTATGTTTTATCACGTGTTCCGTCGCGGAGTAACCCTTAGATGAAGCATTATAGAAATTTTAGTTTGCCCCGAGAGAATAAAAAAAATTATTAGCAATTTTTGTTAATAGAGTTCTTGCAAAACACATAAAAAAGAGATAAAAATCTTTCTGTGTCCTTCAAAAAATTCCCTTCTGTCGTTCCCGCGAAAGCGGCTGTGTCACAACTACGATTTTTTAGTTTT
>JYNY01000052.1 GCA_000954095.1 Candidatus Omnitrophus magneticus
GCCCGTTAAGGTTAAAGAAGAGGTCTCTATTGAGGAGTCTATGGAAAAACTTTACGATTCCATACAGTCCTCTCCACCAATATGGCTTAAGAAGGCCCTAAAAACATAAATTAAATAAAAAGCGCCGAGCGCTTAGGAGGGATAAAGTATGAAGATGATTAGAGCGTTTATTAGGCCGGAAAAAGAAAGAGAGATAGTCCTGGCCCTGGAAGGAGCGGGGTTCCCATCACTTACAAAAATGCCTGTCTTCGGTAGAGGTAAACAAAAAGGTCTCCAGGTAGGGCCTATTCGTTATGACGAACTCGCCAAGATTATGATCATGATAGTTGTGAAAAACGAAGACACTGAAAAAGTAATTAATGTTATAACAGAAAAAGCCAGAACCGGTTTCATAGGCGATGGTAAAATATTTGTGAGTCCTGTGGAGGCCAGTTACACAATCAGAACAGGAGAGGCCACGCTATGAAAGAGGTGACAGCTATCATCAGAAGGGATAAGTTGCCTGATACGAAGAACGCTCTAGCGGACCTGGGTTGCCCCTCGATTACGATTTACAGCGTTGATGGCAGAGGAAAGCAGAAAGGCGTTATGTACGCTGAGTTTGATAAAGATATGGCGGACGATTACTCCACATCTGTTAAGCTCACACCTACGCCGTCTGTGTACGCCATGGAGCATGATCTACCAAAGGCTGTACTCTATGTGCCTAAGAGAATGATCTCTGTTGTTGTTCTTGATGAGTTGGTGCCAGGTATAATTAAGGCTATAATCAAGGTCAATCAGACAGGTAGATATGGCGATGGAAAAATATTTGTCTCTCCTATCGAGGAGAGTACAAGGATCAGAACCGGAGAAGTAGGAGAAAAAACCGTAACTTGCGAGATTGATTGAGAAAAGAGGGTTTAATGTCAGAACATAGATATTATACAAGGGGAGAAATCCAGTGGATTCCTCGATACATCGAGACCATTGATCCAGAAAAGTGCATAGGCTGCGGACGGTGTTACAAGGTCTGCGGGAGAAATGTCCTGGAACTAATAGAGAAACCTTTCGAGGGCGACGATGAGTTCGGAGATGATATGGGCAATAAGATCATGTCTGTAGCACATCCGGAAAACTGTATAGGTTGTGAGGCTTGCGGCAGAATTTGCGCTAAAAAGACCCAGACTCACATAACACTTAAATAACGAATAAAGGTGATAATAATGACTGACGCCAGGCCATATCTCAATGAGGATGTATTGGAGCGTCATCCATGTTTCTCGAAGACAGCTCATCACAAGTACGGCAGGATTCATTTGCCAGTAGCGCCTGTTTGCAATATAAAATGCAGATATTGCACAAGGTTGTTTGACTGTGTAAACGAATCAAGGCCAGGGGTGACGAGTAAGTTGGCGACTCCGGATGAGGCTGTTGACAAGCTTGAGCGTCTGGTTGTCCGCGAGGATTTTTTGTCCGTGGTAGGCATTGCTGGGCCTGGAGACCCGATGGCAAACGAGGCCACTTTCGAGACCCTAAAAAAAGTAAGGGCCAAATTTCCAGATATTATGTCTTGTGTATCCACTAATGGTCTTCTGTTGCCTGAGCGCATGGATGACCTCGTCGATGTTGGAGTGAAAAGCCTGACGGTGACAATAAACGCCGTCAGCCCTGATGTTGCACAAAACATTTATTCGTGGATTATCTGGGAGGGAAAACGGATTGAGGGCAAGGCCGCCATGGACCTGCTTATAGCCAATCAGTGGACAGGGCTTAAAATGGCCGTTGACGCTGGAATGTCTGTAAAGATAAACACAGTATTAATACCTGGTATAAACGATGGCGAGATGGTAAAGATAGCATCCATAGGCGGTTCTATCGGAGCTTGTCTTATGAATATAATACCTCTCATTCCCCAATCCGAGTTTAAGGACAAACAAAAGCCTTCTCGAGAGGCTATAGTCACATGGCAATCCATATGCGAACCCTTTATCCCCCAGATGACCCACTGCAAGCAGTGCAGGGCCGATGCTTTTGGCAATCTATGCGAGGACAAAGACATGGACCTTGAAGTAATATATTCTATTTTGGGACAGGATTATTGTGATAATGTGCTTTAGCTACATGTATATAGTCCACAAAAGCAGTCATTTTAGTGGATAAATATCGTACACTAATGTGTGTTTTTTTCTGATAACCCATGATTGAGATATTAGATTCTACCCTCAGAGAAGGCGAACAGTCGAGAGACGTTTCCTTCTCCCTGGAACAAAAGATCGAACTAGCTAGTCTATTAGACGAATTCGGTGTTGATTTCATAGAAGTGGGTCATCCAGTAGTATCTGAACAAATTAGGGATGACGTCCATGAGATTTGCTCAATAGGTCTGAGAGCAAACGTGATAACCCACGCCAGGGCAAAGATCGAAGATGTAAAGGCCGCAAAAGACTGTTCCGCCAAATGGGTTGGAATATTCATAGGTGTAAACGACATGAGCTTGAGATATAAGTATAACGTAACTATGGCTCAAGTTCATGAGAGAATACGCTCGTCCATAGGATTCGCGAAAGACAAGGAAATGAATGTTCGACTTACCATTGAAGACGCCACAAGAACAGAGTTAAACACCCTCTTGGAGGCCATTCACATTGCCATATCTTCCGGCGCTGACAGGATCAGCATAGCCGACACTGTTGGCGTCGCCACCCCTATAAAATTCTATAACCTTATAAAGAGATTAAAAGATGAAATAGAAACCCCTCTACATGTACATTGTCATAACGATCTTGGAATGGCCTCAGCAAACGCCATCGCTGCTTATGAGGCCGGTATTAACCTTATAGATGTTTCAATAAATGGGCTTGGCGAAAGAACAGGAATAGCCTCTCTTGCCGAGATATGCACTGCCCTTGATCAAATCTTCGAGGTACCAAATCTCTGGCGCCTGGATATGCTAAATATTCTGTCCGAAAAAACGACATTATTTTCTAACGTCCCAATGTGTTACAAAATGCCGATCGTTGGCCGAGACGCTTTTCATCATAAAAGCAAATTGCACATTAAAGCGGCAGCAAAACATCCTTCATGTTATAACCCTGTAATCATTCGCGACCGCTCTTTCCTGTGATTGAATATCTGTCAGATTTTCGGCCTCGCGAGTAATCGTTCAGGAATTATTTCCCGTGATTGAATATCTGTCAGATTTTCGGCCTCGCGAACAACGTCTACACTCCCATCCATCGCTATAAGCACAATGTTTGGACGATACTCTATAAACTGCATCCACTGACTAACATTATATGCACCCACAGGAGAAATAACTATACGCTCTCCTCTGTCTATAGATGGGAAAAAGGCGTTGTCTTCAATAACATCAATGTTCATACACAAAGGCCCATAGATTACAGACTCTTCATTAAGTCCGCCAACCTGTCGAGTAAGCTCAATGTTGTATTTATACCAAAAAGATGTGTACAGTAGATTGATACCTCCGTCCACTACATATGCCTTGCGACCATCGGGCAGACGTTTGGACGCTACCACACTGACTATTAAATAACCGGTTTCATCGATTATGGCTCGTCCACATTCCAGGATTAGACGAGGGGTATTGCCATCTCGCTTATGCGTATATATGGCGGTAGTAATCTTTTCAGCGTATTCATCAATTGAAGGGACAACGATGTCTGGCCCATGATATGTTCCTTTCAGTTTGCTTTTAGACGGCAATCCTCCACCTATGTCTATGCTCTCAATTTTAAAACCGAAGATTGAGTCCTCCACCTCATAAGCGAAACTCAACATTTTTTGTACCGCGATTACATAGGCGTTAGGGTCCATAATATAGGTTCCGAGGTGACAGTGTAAACTATTTACAATGAGAGAACCCGTTTTTGATATAAGCTCTACGGCGTCCATTGCTTGACCTGATTCAAGATTGAAGCCAAAGCGAAACCATTGAGGATGAATCCCCGCATCCAGATTAAGTCGCAAGCCTATTTTCACCTTACGTCCCATACTATCAGCCACTTTGCTAATATCATAAATCTCATCGAGATGATCAACATTAATGGATGCGCCATCGGCAATTGCCTTCCTCAAGCTGTGTACGGACTTGTTAGGACCGTTGTAGATTATGTTTTCTCCTGGTACGCCAAGTGCTCGCGCCTTATCATATTCCATGTCCGAGACAACCTCAGCCAGGGCCCCTTCTTGATGCAAAATTGAACATATAGCTGACAGATAGTTAGTCTTGTAGGACCATCCAAAGGTTACAGCAGGATAGCGAGTGGAAAAAGCCATATATATATCCCTATACCTTTGGCGCATAGTCTTCTCGGAAAAAACAAATAGAGGAGAACCGTAATCATCAGTCAATTTATTAACGGCGATGTCATCAATGGTGGAACGCACTGTTTGGCTGTGATGAAGACTATTGACAGCTCTATCGCTAATCGCCATCCTGGTCTTTAGTATAACTGGAGACTCATAGGGTTTTTTCATACGATTAATTTTCTCCTCTAGTGATGATATTTTGTAATATCTTCATGTCGGCAATGGTTTCATACGTGTAACGGATATACAATTTTCCAGCCTCATAATCACGACCTGGATGCAGAAGATCAAGATCAAAGGCCATTCTCACCGTATTAGCCGGTAGATTTATTCCAACTCCGGCGGCAAAATACGACCATGCAGGGAAACGAGGATTAATCTCTATAAGATATATATCGGAATTATCAACGATGCACTCTAATTCAAAGGGCCCACGCCAATTGTATAGTGAGACAAAGGTTTCAGAAGCCTTTAACATGGCGCTATTTTTTATAGTTACGCCATTCCAGATTTTTCCAAGTGATGTGAGCCACATTTTTTTAATGCCCACCTGTCCGATGATTCCGCCATTGCCGTCGCCTACGCCCACAACATTCATCTCTTCGCCACAGACTATGCGCTGTACTATTACGGGATAACCCCACTCCTCTACTATCCGCTCAAAGTATAAACATGCCTCATCAACAGAGTTCACTTTATAGGCTGCATAAAAAATACCCTTAACCATTACCGGAAGGCCCATCCGATATATAATGTTGGTCAACTTTTCCAGGGTATAAACAACATGTGTTTCAGGACTGGTTATATTAATGAGCCTAGCGACTTCTATTAATCGATCTTTAGCCCTCAGTTTTAGATGTTCCTGGGTTGGAATAAATAGCTTAATGCCAAGGGCTGCGACCTCGTCTATGTATCTTGCATACAACGGTAGTTCAACATCCAGGTTTGGGATTATAAAGTCCAGACCATAGTTTTTTTTTATATATCGCAGTCTATGAATGAACGTATCTTTGTCATGTGATGGATATGGGATCATAAATATTTTATCAAAAAGCCAGTCTAAATAAATTCCTGGTTCCATAACGTCATAGGCTAGTCCTATTATCTTGGCATTTAATTCCCTATCTTCTCTAAGTGAACGGGCCACACCAACGCCAGGGCATGGATTATCAACGGCACTGATACCAGATACTCCAATTATGAGTTGTTTCATTTATCTTTTGTCTACCTCTTGTATTAGCAGAATAAGTTATAATTCCTCAATTGATTCTTAAAATCCAAAAGGTCTCGTTCCACCTTATCTTTTGTTACAACATAGTCTTCTAACAACTCCTTGACTATTGACTCTAAGGGTTTACCATGAGTTAAAGCCCTTAGAATGAGCAGTCCAGTTGTATTGGTTATAAAGCTTTCGCCCATTGAAGGGTCAAATATAAAACCTTCATCTGTGATATGTAGCTGAGATAGTCTTTGCATAAAAAAACCTCTATCCAAAAATTAAACCGACAAAACAAATTATACAGACATTGCAAAATACAATTAGGTTTGACACTCCCCAATTATGTTACAGTAAGAACATTTATGCGCGCGAACAGCAAGGGACTGCGGAACTCTCTCTCTCCACAGTTGGAGCGGTTTTGACTTGTCCCGCTTGGGTTTACTTTGATTACTTGCCTACCGACCCCTCCACCGCTTTGTAGACCAGCATTTCAAAGAACATTCCCATTCTCCGT
>JYNY01000053.1 GCA_000954095.1 Candidatus Omnitrophus magneticus
TCGATTTAATAGAGAAGACACAATATTTCACAATCCACGCGCCGAGGCAGACCGGGAAAACAACACTTTTACATGAATTGGCGCATAGATTAAATAAAGAAGGAAATTATATTTCAGTAGTGTTTTCCGTAGAGTCCGCGGGGTATAGGTCTATAACTGAAGAAATCGCGAATAAAAAAATTATTAATTCTCTTTACAGTTCAAGCGGCCAATATCTCAATAAAAAAAATTGTCCAATCCCGCCTGAAAAATATACTAAAGATTTAACATTAGAAAATTACTTAATAGATTGGGCTATTTCTCAAACTAAACCAATAGTTTTATTATTGGATGAAATAGATTCATTATATGACGATGTTTTAGTGTCAGTTCTTAGGCAGTTACGAAATGGATTTCAAATAAGACCAAAACGATTTCCTTCAACCGTGGCGCTTGTGGGATTAAGAGATGTTCGGGAATACAAAACAAAAGTTCGTCCGAGTGAAGTGTCTCTAGGCTCAGGCTCGCCCTTTAATATCAAAGCTGAATCAATTCTTTTGGGAACATTCACAAAAGAAGAAATAACTGAATTATACAGTCAGCACACAAAAGATACAGGGCAGATATTTTTAAAAGAAGTAGTAGATAGAATTTATGAATTAACCGGAGGCCAGCCGTGGCTGGTAAACGCTATAGCGAGAGAAATAGTAGTAAAAATATTAAACGAAGATTTTACAAAAAAAATAACTCTAGATCATGTTGAATCCGCGAAAGAAAATATAATACAAAGACGCGACACGCATTTAGATAGTTTAATAGATAAACTGAAAGAGGAGCGGGTAAAAAATATAGTAAGCGCTATTATAAATGGAGACGGAGTTTTGTTTGACAACTATGACGATTCGCTTCTATATTGCCGAGATTTAGGGATTATAAGCGAAACAAAACCTATAAGAATAGCTAATGAAATATACCGAGAAATAATTCCGAGAGTTTTAAATAGAAATTTGCAGGATAGTATTGAAGAAGAAGGCGAAACTAAATGGTATATAAAATCCAACGGTAAACTTGATATGGATAAATTATTAAAAGCTTTTCAAGAATTTTACAGTGAAAATTCTGAAGTTTGGCTTGAAAGATTTGATTATAAAGAAGCAGGCCCGCATTTACTTTTAATGGCGTTTTTGCAGAGAGTAATAAACGGCGGCGGCAGGATAAATCGCGAAATGGCAGTTGGAACAGGACGAACTGATTTACTTATAGAATTTAACGGAGATAAATTTGTTTTAGAATTAAAGTTAAAAAGAATGCCGTCCGCGAGACAAAAAGGCTTAGATCAAATCTCCCGCTATCTAGACACCCTCGGCATGACTAAAGGATATCTTATTTTATTTGAAATAAAACCTTCCAGTATTATTCCATGGGAAACCCGCGTTAAATGGGAAGATATTTCTCATCAGAATAAAAATATTACTATCGTGGAAATGTGAGACAACTTGTTGTTTGATTTATAAATAAAAATAAAATTGGAGGAAATTTTAAAATGAAAAGTAAACGATATTTTAATACAACTGGTTTTTGTATGCCTGAAAGACATTATATGGTTGACCCTTTGCGCAACCAAAAAATCATATTCGATTTAATAGAGAAGACGCAGTACTTCACAATCCACGCGCCAAGGCAGACAGGAAAGACTACGCTTTTACATGAATTAGCGCATAGATTAAATAAAGAAGGAAATTATATTTCAGTAGTGTTTTCGGTAGAGTCCGCGGGGTATCGGTCTATAACTGAAGAAACCGCGAATTTAAAAATAATAAATTCTCTTTATGAATCATGCGAGTTATTTATTTCTAAGGAGTTATGGCCGAAAAAGTCGCTAGCAGATGAAAAGTGTTCTTTACAGACTTATTTAAATAATTGGGCGGGTTCTCAAAAAAAACCAATAGTTTTATTATTAGACGAAATAGATTCGTTATATGATGACGTATTAGTATCAGTGCTAAGACAACTACGTAATGGTTTTCAAGGAAGGCCAAAACATTTTCCATCAACCATAGCTTTAGTGGGATTAAGAGATGTTCGGGAATATAAAACAAAAGTCCGTCCGAGTGAAGTGTCTCTAGGCTCCGGTTCGCCCTTTAATATAAAAGCGGAATCAATTCTTTTAGGAACATGGACAAAAGAAGAAATAGCTGAATTATACAGTCAGCACACAAAAGATACAGGGCAGATATTTTCAAAAAAAGTAATAGATAGAATCTATGAATTAACCGGAGGCCAGCCGTGGCTGGTAAACGCGGTAGCGAATGAAATAGTGGAGAAAATATTAAAAAGTGATTACACAAAAAAAATAACACTCGCTCACGCGGAAGAGGCGAAAGAAAATCTAATCGCGCGCAGAGACACGCATTTAGATAGTTTATTAGATAAACTGAAAGAACCCAGAGTTAAAAACATTGTCAGTGCTATTATAAACGGCGATTCTCTTGTGTATGACAACTTCAATGATGATCTTAGGTATGTTATAGATTTAGGAATTATCCGCAAAGAAAAATATGACATAATTTTTTCAAATGAAATATACCGAGAAATAATTCCTAGAGTTTTATACTTTTCTATGCAAGAAAACATTAGAGAAGAAGGCATGACTTCTTGTTACATAAAACCTGACGCTAAGCTTGATATGGATAAACTATTAAAAGCGTTTCAAAAATTTTATCGCCGTAATAGTGAACATTGGCTAGAAAGATTTGATTATAAAGAAGCTGGACACGGGCTTCTTTTAATGGCCTTTTTGCAGAGAGTAATCAATGGAGGCGGCAGAATTGATCGTGAAATGGCGGTTGGCCGAGGACGAACAGATTTAACCATTGAATTCGCCGGCGATACCTTTGTTTTGGAACTAAAATTAAAAAGAGACAGCGATAGTAAAGAAGATGGCCTCGACCAAATTTCACGCTACCTTGACACACTCGGCATGACAAAAGGGTATCTTATTTTATTTGAAATAAAACCTTCCAGTATTATTCCATGGGAAACCCGCGTTAAATGGGAAAATGTTTCTCATCAGAATAAAAAAATTACTGTTGTGGAAATGTGAGATAGCTTATCGTTTGATTTATAAATAAACATGGAATGAATATGGAGGATTTTAAAAAATGAAAAGTAAACGATATTTTAATACAACTGGTTTTTGTATGCCTGAAAGACATTATATGGTTGACCCTTTGCGCAACCAAAAAATCATATTCGATTTAATAGAGAAGACGCAATACTTCACAATCCACGCGCCGAGGCAGACTGGAAAGACGACACTTTTACATGAATTAGCGCATAGATTAAATAAAGAAGGAAATTATATTTCGCGGGAGAAATGATAGATATTGACGCTGAATGCGGCGGATTTAATTTGCAGGGCGCTTTCTCTACCGGATTTTTAGCGGGAAAATCAGCGGCTACCAATTAACGCGAAAATAGAGTTCTTGCGTAACTTGATTTAACAACTCAAAATTATAAATATTTTTAAAATATTATAAAACTTGTATGGATTCCCGCTTTCGAGGCTGTGTCACAACTAGTATCGCATTTTAAAAGTGGAGTTGAGCTAGTAAAAATAGCGTCAACCCTCTGTCATTCCTGCGCAAGCAGGAATCCATACAGGTGGGATAAGATTTCAGAAAAATAATTTTTTAAAATCTAAAATAAAGATTAGATTTCTAATCGAGATTTCCATGGATTTCGGATATTTGCCTACGGCAAATTCCGAAATGACAGTTTGTTAGCTGAGACACTCATAGATTCACGCTTTCCAAGGGAATGGCAAGATGGGGGCAAAAGGACACATAAAGGTTTATTACTAACCGCTTAGTGATTACCTTTTTTATGTGTTTTGCAAGAACTCTAACATAAACAATTAATAATATTTTTTAAAATAAACAACTACTACGGCGGGCAAAGATATGCGCGCTACATTGTAAACCCAAAAAGGAAAAATTTTATGCCTCATCAAAAAAGACGAAAAGATGTTAGAAATGTCGCGATTATAGCGCATGTTGACCATGGGAAAACAACGCTTGTCGACGCGCTTTTAAAAGAAACAGGGACATATGAATTTAAGGACGGCGAAGACACTATAATGGACTCAAACCCGATTGAAAGAGAGCGCGGTATAACTATTTTTTCAAAAAACGCGTCCATTCTATATAAAGATGTTACCATAAATATAGTGGATACTCCGGGACACGCGGATTTTGGAAGCGAAGTTGAACGTATTATAAAAATGGTTGACGGTGTTCTCCTTGTGGTTGACGCGTTTGACGGCCCGATGCCGCAAACAAAATTTGTTTTACGTAAATCATTGGAACTCCATTTAAAACCGATTCTAGTAATCAACAAGGTTGACCGGACAAACGCGAGGCCTGACGAAGTCGCGTCCATGACTTTTGACCTGTTTTGTGAACTTAACGCCACTGATGAACAATTGGATTTTCCGATAATCTACGCCTCAGCGCGGGATAAATGGGCTGTGAATAATTTAGATGAGCCAAGAAAAGACATGAAAGCCCTGCTCGAAACTATTTTGCATCGAGTGCTTCCTCCTGTGGCAGATCCTGAGATGCCATTCCAAATGCTTGTCACAATGCTCGACTATGATAATTATGTCGGCAGAATCGCTATAGGAAGAATTTTCCACGGGAAAATATCAATGGGCGAAACAGTAGCTCTTATAAAAAGAGACGGCAAAATTGATAAAGGCAAAATCACAAAAATTTTAAAATATACCGGTCTTAAAAGAGTACCCGCGTCTTCCGCCAGCGCGGGAGATATTGTGTCTATAGCGGGACTGGATAATGTGCGGGTTAGTGATACTATTACTCATCCGGATCACCCTAATCCCCTGCCGCTTATAAAAATAGATGAACCAACCATCTCCATGAATTTTTGCCATAACACAAGCCCTTTATCAGGAAAAGACGGCGGAAGATTTTTAACATCACGCCATATACGTGAAAGACTTGAACATGAAGCAATGATGAATATCGGTATCAGAGTTGAAGAAGTTGACGGCGGAGAAAGATTTAAAGTATCCGGCAGAGGCGAACTTCATTTGTCAATTTTAATAGAAACCATGCGCCGTGAAGGTTATGAACTCGAAGTATCACAGCCTAAAGTTATTTTTAAAGAAATAGACGGTGAAAAATATGAACCTGTCGAAGAAGTAGTTATAGAAGTTGATAAAGAATATCAGGGAGAAATTATGCGCTCTCTCGGCGCCCGGCGCGCGGAAATTAAAGATATAAAAATAACCAGCGTAGGAACTATAAGAATAGAATCTATCGTCGCGTCGCGCGCGCTAATAGGTTTTAGAACAGAAATGCTTATGATGACGCGCGGAACAGGAATTATGTGCCAAGTTTTCTCACAATATCAAAAGTATAAAGGAGAAATGCCCGGAAGAACAGTAGGCGTCCTTGTGTCACAAAGTCAGGGAGAAGCCGTTGCTTACGCGCTCTGGGGATTACAGGATAGAGGAGAAATATTTATAAAGCCGGGCGACGGCATATATGAAGGCATGCTTATAGGCGTCAACAATAAAGGCAGTGACTTAGTTATAAACCCTATGCGTGAAAAAAAATTAACTAATATGCGCGCGTCAGGTTCTGATGATGCGATGCAGCTTATTCCTCCTAGAGAAATGACTTTAGAATTCGCGTTAGAATTTATAGATGAAGATGAACTTGTTGAAGTAACGCCTAAAAATATACGGCTACGCAAAAGGCATCTGACTGAAAATCAAAGAAAAATAATGTTTAATAAAAATAAACAAAATTAATTCCGCGTTAACAAAAAATATTAGCTTTACCCATTAAAAACACAAATGACGGAGTTCTTATGACAAACCCAACATTATATATTGTCCTAGGATTTGTTAGCGGAGTTTTAAGCGGCTTACTTGGCGTGGGTGGAGCAATTATCCTTATCCCCGCGCTTATTTATTTATTCGGATTCAGCCAGCATATGGCGCAAGGTACAACGCTCGCAGTAATGGTTCCTCCGATAGGAATACTCGCGGCATGGATGTATTATAAACACGGCGCCGTAAACTTAAACGGCGCGTTATTTATTTGTATGGGATTTATTATCGGCGGTTTATGCGGAGCTGGATTGGCTGTAAATATCCCCGCGGAACCTCTTAAGAAAATTTTTGGAATACTTTTAACTATTACCGGTTTAAGGATGATTTTTTTTAAATAAAAAACATCTAATCCCGCAAGGGGGATAATTTTATGAACGAATTTTTTGTGGAATTAATCGGAATGCTCGGCGCCATTTGTACTACTTTTTGTTTTTTACCTCAAATAATAAAAATACTCCAGACAAAACACGCGCGCGACATTTCGCTTATAATGTATATCATCCTTACTATCGGCGTATTTCTCTGGCTTATTTACGGAATTTTGATACATAAATGGCCTATAATTCTGGCAAACGCGGTAACATTTATTTTTTGCGCCATCATTGTGACTGTTAAAATAACATGGGAAAATAAAAATAATGGAAAATAAGCCCAAAGTCCTTATTACCGGCGCGACCGGTTTTATCGGCGGCAAATTCACAAAACGGATTTACTCAAAAGGATATGACATTTCTATAACTATCCGGCAGAATAGCAATTTAAAAGAGCTGGAAAGATTACCCATAAAAAAAATAGAATGTGATATCACGGATAAATTATTACTTGATGAATTTTTTGCCCAAGAAAAATTTGATTATGTTGTTCATTGCGCGGCTATCGTCAAAACAAAAAATGCCGCGCTTATGAAAATGGTAAACATAGAAGGCACAAGAAATATCGCCGACGTTTCTTTAAAATATAAAATAAAACGTTTTATATATTTGAGCTCTATCGCTACTATAGCCGGAAATACAGGAGAACTAAAAGAAAACATGCCGTATAAAGCTACTAACCTTTACGGCGAAACAAAAATAGAAGCTGAAAAAATAGTTTTAGATTACAGAAAAAAAGGCTTATCCTGCGCTATTCTCAGGCCATGTATGATTTACGGAGAAGGCGAACCTCACGCGCTAGATAAAATTTTCACGCTGATAAAAAGAGGATTTATTTTTGTCCCGGGCATGAAAAATCCGCATGACAAACTTCAGCTTGGATATGTTGAAAATGTGGTAGACGCTATGGAAATCGCCATGATAAAAGAATCCGCTCTAGCGGGAACATTCATTACCGCGGATAAAGAAGTTATAACAATAAGAAAATTTATTGAAATCGCGAAACAAGAATTAGGCGCGAACAAAATATTTATTATTCCTGAATGGCTTGTCCAATTAGGACTGATGTTTCCACCTTTTAAAAAAAAATTTAATAAAATTTTTAAAAACAGAACTTATGACATCTCCCCTCTTACTAATATTTTAGGATATATCCCGCGAATTTCTACTGAAGAAGGGCTCTGCCGAACCATCCGACATTGGATAAACCAAAAAAATACAATTCGCCATGACAAATAACATTAACCCATCTTCCGCTATTCGCGTAAAAAAACAGCTATTTTTCAGATTTTAAAATTTTGAAGTGCCCATTTAATGCGGGTTTCATGTTTTAAAAACTCAAAAAATGGTTGTGGGGCCGACCTAGTTGATTGACAAAGTATTTACTTGTGTAAAAATATAGACATTATGTATTTAAAATGTCGCAGAAGGTTTAAAGACGGTAAAGAACATCGTTATTTCAGCATTGTTGAAAGTATTAGAACTCGCCGCGGAGTAATAAAACGACAAGTTCTTTATTTGGGAGAAATTAATGATTCTCAAGAAGCTTCATGGTGTAAAGCTTTAGAAGTATTTGATAAAAGCGATAAGACATATCGCCAGTTATCAATTTTTACGGATGATATAAATCCGCCTGATAAAGTTACTAATCCAATACAGATAAAACTTAATGAAATGCGCCTTGAGCGTCCACGAGAATGGGGAGCATGCTGGTTAGCGCTTGAGATGTGGAATTTTTTGGGATTAGATAATTTTTGGTCAAAACATCTTACCCCTAGCCGTAAAGGGACAAATTGGCTTAATGTTTTAAAAACACTAGTTACGTATC
The DNA here is from genome assembly GCA_000954095.1 of Candidatus Omnitrophus magneticus. GTDB lineage: Bacteria > Omnitrophota > Gorgyraeia > Tantalellales > Tantalellaceae > Omnitrophus_A > Omnitrophus_A magneticus. The sequence continues at coordinate 8,099 of JYNY01000053.1, forward strand.
GTTGGATTTCGGCTGGTAGTGAATGGCGTTTACACAGGCAATGGTTTAAAAGTAGCGCTATGGCGGATTTGCTAGGAGAGGATGATTCTATCGCGTTAGATGATACTTTGTATCGCTGTTTGGATTTACTTCACGCGCCCAAAAAAGATTTATTTTCATTTTTATCTGAACGTTGGAAAACATTATTTAATATATCCTATGATGTTTTATTATACGATCTTACCAGCACATATTTTGAGGCAGATTCAAAAGATAATGAACGATTAAAAAAATTCGGATATAGTAGAGATAAGAGAAGTGATTGCGTGCAAGTAGTAATTGCGCTTATAGTCACTAAAGAAGGTTTTCCGGTGGCCTATGAAGTTATGCCGGGAAATACTCAAGACCGGACAACTCTACCGGGATTTTTAAAAAAGATAGAAACAGTATATGGCAAATTAAATAGATTGTGGATTATGGATAGAGGCATTCCTACCGAAGAAAGTCTTAAAAAAATGCGAGAACATAATGCTGATTATCTTGTCGGAACGCCAAGAGGAAAACTGTCTAAGCTTGAAAAACAATTATTAAAAGAACCATGGAAAAAAGTTCAAGAAAATGTAAAAGTAAAACTTATCCGAGAAGAAAAAGAATTGTATATATTGACTTTTAGTAACGGCAGGCGTGATAAAGAAAGGTCAATGAGACAAAGAAGACTACGCAATTTATACGAACGGCTAAAAG
>JYNY01000054.1 GCA_000954095.1 Candidatus Omnitrophus magneticus
CTTTTAGCCGTTCGTATAAATTGCGTAGTCTTCTTTGTCTCATTGACCTTTCTTTATCACGCCTGCCGTTACTAAAAGTCAATATATACAATTCTTTTTCTTCTCGGATAAGTTTTACTTTTACATTTTCTTGAACTTTTTTCCATGGTTCTTTTAATAATTGTTTTTCAAGCTTAGACAGTTTTCCTCTTGGCGTTCCGACAAGATAATCAGCATTATGTTCTCGCATTTTTTTAAGACTTTCTTCGGTAGGAATGCCTCTATCCATAATCCACAATCTATTTAATTTGCCATATACTGTTTCTATCTTTTTTAAAAATTCCGGTAGAGTTGTCCGGTCTTGAGTATTTCCCGGCATAACTTCATAGGCCACCGGAAAACCTTCTTTAGTGACTATAAGCGCAATTACTACTTGCACGCAATCACTTCTCTTATCTCTACTATATCCGAATTTTTTTAATCGTTCATTATCTTTTGAATCTGCCTCAAAATATGTGCTGGTAAGATCGTATAATAAAACATCATAGGATATATTAAATAATGTTTTCCAACGTTCAGATAAAAATGAAAATAAATCTTTTTTGGGCGCGTGAAGTAAATCCAAACAGCGATACAAAGTATCATCTAACGCGATAGAATCATCCTCTCCTAGCAAATCCGCCATAGCGCTACTTTTAAACCATTGCCTGTGTAAACGCCATTCACTACCAGCCGAAATCCAACGATACGTAACTAGTGTTTTTAAAACATTAAGCCAATTTGTCCCTTTACGGCTAGGGGTAAGATGTTTTGACCAAAAATTATCTAATCCCAAAAAATTCCACATCTCAAGCGCTAACCAGCATGCTCCCCATTCTCGTGGACGCTCAAGGCGCATTTCATTAAGTTTTATCTGTATTGGATTAGTAACTTTATCAGGCGGATTTATATCATCCGTAAAAATTGATAACTGGCGATATGTCTTATCGCTTTTATCAAATACTTCTAAAGCTTTACACCATGAAGCTTCTTGAGAATCATTAATTTCTCCCAAATAAAGAACTTGTCGTTTTATTACTCCGCGGCGAGTTCTAATACTTTCAACAATGCTGAAATAACGATGTTCTTTACCGTCTTTAAACCTTCTGCGACATTTTAAATACATAATGTCTATATTTTTACACAAGTAAATACTTTGTCAATCAACTAGGTCGGCCCCACAACCATTTTTTGAGTTTTTAAAACATAAAGCCCGCATTAAATGGGTACTTCAAAATTTTAAAATCTGAAAAATAGCTGTTTTTTTACGCGAATAGCGGAAGATGGGCTAGTGATTAGAAAACATCTCACATTTCCACAACAGTAATCTTTTTTTTCTGATGAAAAACCTTTTTCCATTTAAGACGTGTTCTCCATTTGACAATTGAGGAAGGTTTTATTTCAAATAAAATAAGATATCCTTTTGTCATGCCGAGTGTGTCT
>JYNY01000055.1 GCA_000954095.1 Candidatus Omnitrophus magneticus
AATGATACATGTAAAATGTTCTTCTTTCAATTTTTTGAGAGCCTCCAGCACCTTTTGCAGAAAATAAAAATCTTCCCAGCGAGTTATATAATGATCTTTTGTCCAGCTGTCTCCATCTTTATTTAACAACACGTCCCTATCTAGCACAACTATTTTTTCCCTCATTATTCCTCGAAATATTTCTTTTTTTCATTTTCTAAACTTAATACGCGTTGATATTGCAAATCAGCGGTTTTAATTAAGCTTGATATTTCTTT
>JYNY01000056.1 GCA_000954095.1 Candidatus Omnitrophus magneticus
TCTCAAACATCTTAGCATTCTTCATCTATGTCCAAACGCAGTTTTCCGGTTAAAGCGATTCTGTCAACATCCGTTCAGCGAGAAACGCGTCGCGCTTTTCAGCGAAATTTATTTTTTTGAGTTTTAACGGTAATTCGCTTAATAATATTTTTTTAATTAAAATTGCCGGTTCTTCTTCATTTAAAATTTTATTATCTTCAGTAATATCTAATAAAAGTTCTATTATAGTTTGTTCTAATGTTTTTATATCCTCTGCCTTATTTAAGATATTTCTTCTGTGCCACTCTGCTAGGCCTATTCCCAATAACACTGTATTAGTAATCAAGAATTTATTAGCACTATCATTTATTCTAAAATTTCCACTTAAAATACCGGCAAAACGAGTATCTTCAATAAAATCGCTAAAAACATCTTGAATAATTTTTTTGCTCCAAGTGTTACTAAAAGTTGTATAAGCGATGATTCGTGTTAATGGATTATTAGCGCCCTTAATTTTAGAAATACGATCTCTTGCTAACAAAAATTCTTTTTGTAAAAGAATAAGATCGCGAAAATCTTTATAATAAATAATTGTTGTATTCATGCCATATTTAGTTTGTAATTTTCTTTTTATATCATTTTTAACAAAAGTATATTTTGTGCCGTCAAATAGCAATGCTTCTTTTGATACGGGAAGCATTACAATAGTAGCATATTCACTTGGCCGTATTAATTGAATCAGTTTTTTAGCGGCGGAAAAATTTGATGTTTTCTTTGTTACTTCTTTTTTATAAAGGTTATTGGCAATAATAATATCCGAGGTATGCGCCAATTTTATTTTTCCGTCTTTATCTATAATGATTTCAGTATTGCCCGCGAGTTCAGCGTAAAAATTAAAGAGTTCTTTTCTTAAAGCTTTATACTCTTTGGGCGCGGCGTCAACAATCCCCTCCCTTCCCAACAAAATAAAATGCATAAAATTTTCAGCGAAAAATTCAGAAGGGTCAGAAACCGTGTTTAAATATAACGCTCTAATATTAGCAGGGTCTCCTAAAAAGTTTGTACAAAAAATAGCCTTCTTTGTTATAAATTCACGGTATAAATTAGAAAGTCTTTCAAGTTCATTGTTTTTCAGGACAGAATAAAAAGCATGGCCAGCGGAATGCAATAAAGACGCGGTTAGAATATATCTATCAAATTTTATATATTTTTCAATGATGGATATTTCTTTATCTGTATGGTTATATAACGTGAATTTATCAGAGTCATCATTGTCAGCGTTAAAATTTATATTTTTTATCGCGCCTCTTTTTAGAAGGGATTCTGGCAAAATTTTTAAAAGTTCAGTAATATAATAAATTTCTCCAGCGGTTTCTACATTATTAAGTTTTATTCTAAAAGGCAGGTTGATTTGTTTTAAAAATATTTTTTTCGCGGTATTGATATCTCCTTTAGGAAATCCGCATTCTTCTTTACACCATGAATTAAACGCGTTAAAAGTTAATTCTTTTTCATCTTGAGACGGTTCTTTAGTTAACCCTAAATATTCCCATGAAGTCTCAGATATTACTTTAGCTAGTGAAAATGTCAACAGTAAGAATCTATTTTTTCCATTTTTAAGTTTCATTATATAATATTTTCCAGTTCGAAACGCTTCTTCCATTTTTGATGTAAGGTTTTCTATTTTTCCAACAAGCGATAGTCTTGACCCGCGCCTAAAATTGGTGATTATATCTTGAAATTGATATTCCATGTCTTTGTTTATTCTTGAATCTTCTAAGTTTTCTATTAAGCTTATGTTTTTTTCTTCCCATCCAGTATCAATATTTTCAAGCATGTCAAGTTTATACGAGGCAAAATTTTCTCCGTCTTTAATAATAATTCCTGACTGGCCAATACCCATATATTGAACTTTTCGCGTAGTTCCCCGTAAACTGGTAAGTGTAACTTTATCTCCTGAAGTAAGCCCGTAAAAATATTTTAAAAGCGCTTGAACTAGTAACGCTTTCAATTTTTTTTCATCTTCTTCCAAAAGAAATCTGAATTCATCTATTAAAAAATACGCGTCTCTCAGAGATTCTTTATCAGTTTCACACCAAGTTTTCCATAAATTTTTTATATCCATTTTTACATATTGTTTAATATCCTTTGAAGCGGATATTAGAGACTGTTTGCCGGGCATTTTTTCATTTTCCTCTAACCAATTAATTATAGCGTCCCGCGCAGAGTCAAATATTTCTTTAGGTTGTTTTGGTTCTAAATAATAAACGGCCTTTTTTTCAAACATAATAGCTTTTTTTATCCCGCCTGTAAGATAGACATCAATACCTATAATCTTGCCGTCTAATACTGTTTTAATTTTTTTGCCGTGAGGGTCATGCCCAACTACCTGTTCGAAATCCATGTACAATGGACCGTAGTTATCGAAAAATGTTATGTAACCTGTGAATAATCCCATATTTTTGTTATCAATACCGTGTCCAATATTGAATAACATATGAGAATAATCATTTTTAATAACAGCTTCTTTTAAAATTTTGTTAGCTGTTTTCACAAAGACGGAAGATGAAAAAGGTTTGTATTTTTTTAAAATTTTTCCCAAAATACTGAATTTTAATGTAGCGTCTTCTTCTATTTTTTCAGCTAATTTTTCAGTTATTAATCCATGAGAAAATATTTTACCGCCTTTTTCATAACAAGCTAGTATATTGCCATTTTTAATATCTTCTATAAGTTCATCTATAAAATTCCCATTAAGAATTTCATCAAGCATAAAACTTTGCAAGCCTCCCGATAACCGTTTTTTATAAAGCTCTCCTTTGGCTCTCGTAAAAAGATACGCGAGTTCATGATTACCTATTAAACGGATAAATTCTATATGTTTTGACACGTTTTCCCGGGCATTTTTTTGCATAAGCCTTAAATATTTGTGTGTCGCGAGAGAGTCGTTTCCTCTATCCACAAAATCTCCAAGTTGAATAATAGTTATATTCTCGCAAATAAAAATATCTTCATCAGGATTTATCGCTTTTTTTATTATCCCGGCGCCTTCTAAATAGTCTCTAAGGCATTCCAAATTTCCGTGAACATCAGGAATAGGGAAAACTTTATCATTTGTGTTTAATGAAGAAATAGGTATTCCGTCTAAATTATCTATTTTTTTCTTTGTCCATAATCCTGATGAGATTGTGTCTACTGTTGTTATAATTGTACTGGCCGCGCGTTTATTAAGTTCCTCAAGAGTTTTATTATAAAACATGGAATTCGGATCATTTTCATGAATCGGGCATATGTTTTTTAGTTGTTCCACTGTCATGTGGTTTATTAAAATTTCAGATAGAGGGGTAAGCGGGGAGCCGTTATTGTATTCAGTTTCAATTCTGACTACTTGAGTGTGTTTTAAGCCGAGTACTGATTCTAAATATTCATGCGTTATTAAATACGCTAAATTATCATTTTTTTTAAAATACACATCTGAGCGTTTATTTTTATTATTGATAATTATTACTAACTCTTTATGTTTTTTGCCGTAAAAACTTAATGCCTCCGCGTCATTTCCTAAATCAGATAATAAAATAGAAAGTTTTCCTATAGTTACAGGTGTTTTTATCTTATTTTTAGATGAGGGGAGTTTTGCCATTACTGCTAGCATTTCTTCAGCTTTTTTCTTTTTAAGCTGGATAAAAGCGTCTGTGTCTCTAAATTTTGTTTTTGCCGTGTTCATTATTTCTAGGACATCATCGCGGGTATATGGATGGATTTGAGTGCCGGGATATTTTAAAGCCGCGAGTTTTTGAGGATCTGGGATCCGTCGGGGCGCATAATGTTGTACGCTTCCGTAAAAAGAGTCTTTTATTGCTTGTAAATTTTTTATCTCTAATGTGAGATTGTCGCCTTTCCCAAGGGAAAATTTTTCTTCTTTATTTTCTGATGTTACAGTAAGTTTATTCCCGAGATGTATTATTAAAAGAGACATTATGGCGTTATGAAACGTATTTAATTCTTCTCTAGAAAATATTATTTTACCAAGCGCGTTTATTTTACTGGCTACTTGGAGCATACTTTGAGGAGAGAGGATATTTTTTAAAATATTAAATTCGCTTTCTGATTTTCCAGACAAAATCTTAAAATATTTTTTATTAGAGTTAAGGTCAAGGCTAGAATTCACGATATCTAATTTTTCCGGTTCAGGAATTATGGATATATAATTTATATTATTTTTTTCTAAAAGTTTTTTAAGATTATTTCCGTGGAATCCGCCGGCAATAATAAGCGCTACTTTTTCTCCGCGCGGGCCGTTAACCCATTTCAAATTTTGAATAAACATTTTATCCCGTTTTTTTGATATTTCATAAAATCTTTTAGCTTTGTTTAGTAAAATATCCCATTCGCTATTTATTGCTTCATTAACTCCAATACCAGCTAAAATATTTGCTATAGCCTTTGAAGAAAATAATTTTTGATTTTCAATATACCATTCATATTCATCAGCTTTTATGGTAAATTTAAAAATATTATTCGCGGCTCTTACGCCTTTCTCAAGTTTTCCCAAGCGCGGTATCACGCGGCTATTATAAAAATTTTCTTCTAATTCTTGTTCCGCTAAACATAATTCTTTATTTACCCTAGCGCGATTAATCTTTTCAAACGTTGAAATATATTCTGAATATTTTAAAAGTTCTTTATATTTTTTCAAATTCACTCTTAGTGAAACGCCTTTGTTAATCAAATATTCGTAAAATTCGGTATTAGTTATATTACCTGTTTTGAAATTTTCCGCTACGGAATATAATTCAATTCTCTCATTTTTAGACAGTTCTTTTTCTATTTCCGCTAGAAATATTTCACGTTCTTTGGAAGCATCCGTAAAATTAATTGTTTTTTCTTTTTCCGAGGCATTAAGCAGTAATTGCAAATTTTTATATTTATATATATTTTTACATCTGTATTTTTTTGATTCATTAATAATAAATTCCGCGTATTCGGAGATTTTTATTTTCCCTTCCGTATAAGAGGCTTTCACTCTCAAAATATTTTTTAATTTTTCAGGATAAACTTTTTCTTTTATTTCTAAAATTATTTTTTCTATTTTCGAGGTATAATCTAGAGCTTTTTCGCTAAAAAAAATAAAATCCCTGTATGCTTTAAGATTATTTTCATATAGCTCTATATTCTCAACACCCCATAATAAAATTTTTTCTGGATTTAAAACGCTGTACCACTCAGCTCCATTTAATTCGCCTTTAGACACGAGATGTGAAGCTATTTTTTCGCGAATATCTTCATTCTCTATTTTAGTAAATAACGATATGTCATATTTACCAGTCCCGCCTTCTAAGTTTACGCGATTAATCCCATAAGTTTTTTCCATGTAATCAATAATTTTAAAAATACTTTTTTGAGCGCTGAAATTGCAATGCGCGTCTTCGATATGAATAAGTGTTTTACGGGAAGTACTGTTTAAGGAGCTACTATGAATTATTCCTATATTAGAAGGTATTGTATAAATACTAGCCGCGGTTTTATTGTTGATGTTTTTTGAAAGCGGAAAAATATTATTATCTATTATGTTAGTTTCAGCGGATGAAATTTTCATATACAAAAAATTTAATAATAGAGCAAGAATTAACAAGAAGCG
>JYNY01000063.1 GCA_000954095.1 Candidatus Omnitrophus magneticus
CAATCCTGTCCGGTAAACGTCTAAAAAAATAAAGGGAATCACTCCAAAAATGTTAAAATGGGTAAAATGGAAACACGCTAAAACGCCCATAAAACAAGGAGGATTCCCTATATGGCTAATTATAGCACGGTTTTTAATCAACTTTTAGCATTAATTCCGCGATATCATTTTGAACGTTTTGTAAATTCTTTTAATGGCGACCGTTATGTTAAGACTCTTAAATTCTGGAACCAGCTTGGATCTTTACTATACGCGCAAGCCTCCGGGAAAAAATCTTTGAGAGAAATTGTAAATGGACTAGAAATAAATAATTCTAAGTTATACCATTTAGGATTATCGCCTGTTAAACGTTCTACGTTAGCAGATGCGAATAAAATAAGAAGTTATCAAATTTATGAATCATTATTTTACAAGATACTTTCCCAATGCAAAGATTTAACTCCGAAACATAAATTTCGTTTTAAGAATCCGCTATATACGATTGACGCTTCCACAATTGATGTATGTCTGGCTACATTTTCATGGGCGAAATTCAGAACTAAAAAAGGCGCTGTAAAAATACACTGCTTATTTGATCATTCAGGAGATATTCCCGATTTTGCAGTGATAACTGAAGGGAATATTTCTGATATAAGAATAGCTAAGGATAAATTAAATATTAAACCGGACAGCATATATTGTTTTGACCGTGCGTATACAGACCTTGAACTATGGAGTAATATTGACTTTTCTAAGAGTTATTTTGTGACTAAATTAAAAAACAATCTAAAATATACAGTTCTCGGACAGCATCTAGAGGCAATGAAAGACGGGATATTGTCTGATGAAAAAATAAAACTAGAAAATAAAAAATATGAAAAGAATTTAAGAATGATAAGATTTTTAGATGAAAAAAGTGACGAAGTAGTTAGTATTGTTACCAACAATTTTAAACTGTCAGCTAAAACGATCGTACAAATATATAAAACAAGATGGCAAATAGAAATATTTTTTAGATGGATAAAACAGAATTTACAAATAAAAACATTTTTGGGAACAAGTAAAAATGCGGTGATGAGTCAAGTCTGGATAGCGATGATATATTATTTACTTTTGACATATATAAAATACCAATCTAAATATGAAAAATCGTTATTTTATTTGCATAGGATAATAAAAGAAGCATTATTATCAAGGTTGACATTGATAGATCTGTTAAGCGCAACACCAGCCAGAATTTCTGATTTTAAAATTAAGGAATTTCAACTAGTTTTTTGGTGAAATAGTTTTATCGGACAGGATTGGTGTTCTATTGATAGATGTTTTGATATATTATTCCAAGAAATCTGTGAACCGTAAGTAGTGTTTATTCCTTTAAATATTTCATATAAATAGTTTTCGTTTTTATTATGTTTTAAAATGTCTCCGATAATCCACTGAATATAAATATCGAAGATTGCTTTTGAAATAGTTTTTTTTATAAGGTATTCAGAGATAGCGGGTAAGTATCCTCCGTGTAACAAGTATTCTTGTAAATATTCTGTAAGACGGCCATGAAATTTTTCGTAGTTTGTAATTTCGGTGTTGAGTGGCGTGTTTTTTATCGTGTCGCATAAAGTTGATAATTCAGGAGCTCTCAACAATACAACTTCTCTGAAAGAAAGAGGATCCTCAAGGCTAAAATAAATTCCATACCCAAGGCGCAAGAAAATTCCATAGCGATAAACCAATAAAAGTATTTGCTTTATTATGATGTTTATTTGAAGGTAGAAGGGGGATCCCCCTTCTAAAATTTTTATTTTTTTAACCTTCCATCCCTATTTATAGTTAAACTATATACGGGGGTGGTTAATATGTTAGGAGTTGCCATGTATATTACTATTAAATCTTTACTTGAAAAAGGTCTTAACAAATCTCAAATAGCGCGTGATGTTAAACATGATTGGAAAACTGTTGATAAGATAATTAAACGTATTAAATCTAATCAAAGTTTTCCAATCAAAAAACCTCATCCTCAAAAACTCGATACCTATCGAGAACAAATTATTGAGTGGATGGAACAAGGATTAAGCGGGATTTTGATTTATCAAAAACTGCGTGAAATTGAAGTAAAAATATCTTATTCAGCTATTAAACGCTTTTTAGCAGGTATTAAAAGGAAAGAAAATATATTTGTTCGCATTCATACAGAACCAGCAGAAGAAGCTCAAGTTGATTTTGGGTATATTGGCCTCACTACTGATATCAACGGGAAACGTCGTAAAACTTGGGTATTTAACATGAAACTGAGTTATTCTAGATTAGATTATTATGAAAAAACTTACGATCAAACAGTTGAAACTTTTATAAATTGTCATAAAAATGCTTTTAAATATTTTAGTGGCATACCTAAAACTGTTCGAATTGATAATTTAAAGGCAGCAATATTAGAAGCTAATTTTTATGAACCCATCTTTCAACAGCTTTATAAAGATTTTTCTGCGCATTATGGATTTACATCCATTCCGTGCAGAATTTATCGCCCCAACGATAAAGGTAAGGTAGAATCAGGGATAAAATATTTTAAAAACAATTTTGTATTAGGCCGGCAATTTAAAGATGGTGATGATTTAGACCGTCAGATTTTATATTGGCTCGAAAACACTTGCAATCGCAGAGTTCACGGCACTACTCGGAAAATCCCTAAAGAAGTTTTTCATGCCGAAGAAAAACATTTATTATTGCCGCTTCCTCTAAATAATTTTGAAATCGCTAAAGTCGGCACAAGAAAACTTTACCATGATTGCCATGTATTTATTGATTACAATTATTATTCTGCTCCTTTTGAATATGTAGGTAAAATACTTGAGATCGAAAAAACTAAATCTTTTGTCAAAATCTATTATGAAAATAAATTAATTGCTACTCATCCAACTATATCTGGTAAAGGTCTTTTCTCTACAAGCAACAGTCATTATCCAAAATATAAACTTTATTCCGAAACAGAATATCAAGAAAAATATCAAGCTAAAATGCACAATATCGGACCTTTTGCTGAACAAATGTTTTTTGCTATTTTAAAAGACTCGCCTAATCTTTGGTCAAGGAAAGTACAAGGAATAATATCTTTATTAAATACATATCCCGGCGGTGTCGTTGATTCTGCTTGTAAAAGAGCTCTTGCTTATCAAGTTTACAGTTACAAAATTATTAAAAAGATTTGCTCTAATGGCTCTTATTCTTTACCTGTCGAATTTGCAAAAGAGGAGGCGCTTGAATATGAATTCGCTTAAAAATAGATTAAAAGATTTTAAATTATCTGGAATCTGCAATTCTCTCGAAGAACGCTTGTCTTTAGCAAAACAAAAAAGTATGGGTTATTTAGAGTTCTTAGAACTATTAGTTGAGGATGAATATAATACTCGTAAAGATAATAGTTATAAAAAGAGATTCTCTCAAAGTAAACTGTCTTCTTATAAAACTATTGAAGATTTTGATTTTGCTTTCCAACCCTCAATTGATAAACGTTTAATCAATGATTGTTCTACTTGTTCATTTATTAGTGAAAAAAGAAATATCGTTTTTATCGGCAAACCGGGAACAGGCAAAACGCATCTCGCGATTGCTATCTCTATTAAAGCCTTAATGAAAGGATTTAAAGTTTTGTTTTCTTCTTGTTCTGAATTGTTATATACCTTAAATGCTTCTAAGGCGGATAATACTTATTTTAAAAAATTAGAATATTATTTATCTGCTGACTTATTAGTCCTAGATGAACTGGGTTTTAAAAAAATACCAAGCTATAGCGCTAATGATTTTTTTGAAATAATCTCTCGTAGATATGAAAAAGGATCTTTAATTATTACTACAAATAAAACTTTTGAACAATGGACTGATATTTTCGATGACCATAATTTGGCTTCTGCTATTCTTGACAGGATTGTTCATTACTCTACTATTATCAACATATCAGGTCACAGCTATAGAGCTAAATCCTTAAAAAAGGGAGGTGATTCTAACTAGTTTTTTTTTGTATTTACACTATGGAATTTTCTTGCGCCTTGACTATGGATTTTTCATTGACTTTGAGGCGCATTACCCGCTCTCTCATTGACTTCTACAAACTCAGCGATACTTTCAAAAAGTACAACGTTGTCAATTTTAATGTAAAAATACCCAAAAATTTCAATTGAAAATTACCCACTTGA
>JYNY01000058.1 GCA_000954095.1 Candidatus Omnitrophus magneticus
CAGTGATAACTGAAGGGAATATTTCTGATATAAGAATAGCTAAGGATAAATTAAATATTAAACCGGACAGCATATATTGTTTTGACCGTGCGTATACAGACCTTGAACTATGGAGTAATATTGACTTTTCTAAGAGTTATTTTGTGACTAAATTAAAAAACAATCTAAAATATACAGTTCTCGGACAGCATCTAGAGGCAATGAAAGACGGGATATTGTCTGATGAAAAAATAAAACTAGAAAATAAAAAATATGAAAAGAATTTAAGAATGATAAGATTTTTAGATGAAAAAAGTGACGAAGTAGTTAGTATTGTTACCAACAATTTTAAACTGTCAGCTAAAACGATCGTACAAATATATAAAACAAGATGGCAAATAGAAATATTTTTTAGATGGATAAAACAGAATTTACAAATAAAAACATTTTTGGGAACAAGTAAAAATGCGGTGATGAGTCAAGTCTGGATAGCGATGATATATTATTTACTTTTGACATATATAAAATACCAATCTAAATATGAAAAATCGTTATTTTATTTGCATAGGATAATAAAAGAAGCATTATTATCAAGGTTGACATTGATAGATCTGTTAAGCGCAACACCAGCCAGAATTTCTGATTTTAAAATTAAGGAATTTCAACTAGTTTTTTGGTGAAATAGTTTTATCGGACAGGATTGGACGAATTTAAGGAAATATTAAATACATATGAAGTTGATATACAAGGAAATATCGTGTTTGTTCGTTTTAATACATTACAAGGTAAAGTTGTAATAAGGGTTTATAAATATGGCGAAGGAAGAGGTGAAGTTTCGGTGATGCAAGATGGAGAAGAAGGTGGGTTAGTAGAAAAATTTGACGGAGAAAAGTTACAAGAACAAGAAGAGGGTATTGATACGAAAACAGAGGATGCGCAATTGAAAATAGGGGAAAAGGGTAATGTGAAAATTTCTGTATTGTTTGGGATAATATCGATGTTAGGTGCTTTGATAATGTCTGAAAATTTTGATATGTCGGTGTTCAAAACATTGTATAGTCATTTTGTCGAAGTTGTTGCGGGGAGGGAGTATATGATAGCTGTATTCTTATCAGGTTTGTGGTTTAGTGGTACAGCAAATGCCGCGGAGAAAATAAGCGCGATTGTTTTTAATGGCCAATTTCTTTTTTCTTTGGGTTGGATTGCGGCGATTGCGGCGGGGGTTATTACGTTGTTTTATAAGTTTGTTCCAAGTGAAAAAGGCGTTTTTGGGAAAGGGGATAATGAAGATGATAGATTTGATTTCAATATTTTTATCGGTGTCTCTGAAACGTTTTTTAAAAAAATAAGAGAAGCGGGATATTCTACAGTATTCTGGCATAGTCTTGGAATTAAAGATGTTATTCCGCTTTCAAGTAAAGGGCATGAAGCTATGTTGCAAGAGCTTAATGGTAAAATGTTCAGGATGCCTGATGTTGTTTTCGCATTATTTGATGAATCGGTGCTTGAAAAAATAACAAAAGAAAATGTAGATTTGTTAGGTAAAAAGACGAAACGCATTGATGCTGAACAATTTAAAGAATTGATTAAAGCTTTTGTCACAGAAATTACTAAAGACGTAATAAACTTAAAAACAGGCAAACTGACACCGGAGGAAATAGCAAAACTTTCAAGCGAAAAATTAAAGAATTTTTCAGAAATATTCGCTAAAACACTTCCTCTTGAAAAATTAAATCTTTTGACAAAAAGTGTTTATGATATGCAGATAAATAAGATTCACGAGCAGGTTGTTCCAAATGTTACTTCCATGACACGCTACGCGAATCAGCTATATAAAAGCGCCTCACGCGATGAAAAAGCGTTATTCATAAGCCTTACAGCAGAGAGTCTCGCAGATTTAAGGTTTATCGCGAATTCTATAAGAGATATGGGATTAAACGCGGAACAATCGTCAAAGTTTATTCAAGTAAATATTTTTGACAGCAATATAACTGTAGACAAACTCGATAAAGCGCTTGAATATTCCGGGCTTGGGGCGTATCTCGGGAAAGCGAATGTTAATTTGGTGAATCAGTCTGGGAGTATTTCTCTTTCTGATACAATAAAAATAATGCAGGACACGTTTGGCGCTAATATAGACGTAACTAAAATCGCTATAGGAGACACAAATCATATAGAGCTTACAGACGAAGATAAAGACTTGCTCAATGATGAAAAACAAGCGCCGTTATATGTCCAGATGGAAGGGGAAGGAATTGTGTCAGAATTATTTAGAGTAGTAATAGAAATGTCCGCGAATAATTGCGAAGTGCCTAAAAATCTAGGTGTTGTAAAACAAATAGAGGGGATCTTACGGGCATTTATATTTAAACCAATAGGAAAAATAAATTATAAAGACATTGTAGAAAAAATGAAAAATTACGAATCAATCATCATCGCGGCGTAATTGTAGAGTTTTTGAATGCAAGTGGTTTGGAAAAAAAGAGGATGGGTATTATGCCCATCCTCTTTTTTTGTATTTACCAGAAAAACTGCATTTGTTCCTACCATTCCGGCAAGCCAAAATTTTTTAAATTATATAGAAAGGGTTACTACTCTCCTCCTAGTGATTAGAAAACATCTCACATTTCCACAACAGTAATTTTTTTATTTTGATGAGAAACATTTTCCCATTTAACGCGGGTTTCCCATGGAATAATACCGGAAGGTTTTATTTCAAATAAAATAAGATACCCTT
>JYNY01000059.1 GCA_000954095.1 Candidatus Omnitrophus magneticus
TAACATTTTTGGAGTGATTCCCTTTATTTTTTTAGACGTTTACCGGACAGGATTGATTCAATAGTGATAGGGGTGTCACAATTCACTAGCAATATTTTTCTTCAGAAATTGGTAGAAAAAACATTTCGATTAGCATAGATGGACGATGTAGAGCATTGGATAACATTTTTATAGAACGTTTATGGCGAAGGGTTAAAATTTCTTCTCTATTTTTTTTTTCGTATAAAAATACCGGCAAAATTTTCTATAAAATTCATCCAAATAATTTTATACTTTTTTGGCATTATAATTTTACTAAGAATGTCGGTGAATTGTTCAAAAATGGAATAAATCGCGGGAACAAGGACGAGAGTGAAAGGTGTGGCGAAAAGTAATCCTCCTATAACCGTTATAGCAAGCGGATTCCATAGGTTAGATCCTTCGCTTTTATCAATAGCCATAGGAATTAGTCCAAATATAGTTGAGGCGGTTGTCATTAAAACAGGCCGTAACCTGTCATTTGCCGCTATGAATATTATTTTAAAACAATTTTTTTGTGTCTTTTTTAATAGATTCGCGTGGTCAATCAAAATAATACCATTATTTACAACGATACCCGCGAGCATCATAAGACCGATTAACGCGCCCATTCCCACAGGAGTATCAGTAAGATAGAGCGCTAAAATAGCGCCTATTGTCCCTAAAAGAACTGTAATCATTATAATAAACGGCTGTTTGTATGATTCGAAAAGAGATGCCATTACAAGATAGATAAGAATCAATATAACAATAATGGTAAGTTTAAATTCTTCTTGTGTTTTAAGAAGCATTTGATATTCTCCGCCTACTTCATAAAAATAATCTTCAGGAAGTTTTAAATCGGATAATTCTTTTTCCAAAATATTAACCGCGTCGCTAAGAGGAAGCTGTCCGATATTAGCGCTGACTTGTATCATGCGCGCTCTGTCTTTACGCCAGATTTCACTGGGGCCTAAGCCGTATCTAAAATCTGACATTTGGTCAACCGTTATTTTATCATCCCCAATTTTAGAAACTGTCACAGTGTGTATATCTTTAATAGTCCGCCTGTCTTTTTCTTTAAGGCGCACTATTGTTTCAATTTCGCTTGCTTTTGTGTGAAAAAGAGTGGCACGAACTCCGCGTATTTTCGCGTGCAGGATATCCGCGATGTCCCGGGTACTAAAACCAAAACTAGAGCTTTTTTGTTTATCTATTTTTATCCAAAGTTCAGGCCTGCCAGCGCGCATACGTATTTTTGTGTCAGTAAAATAAGAAATTTTGTCCATTCGAGTAGTAATCGCTACAGCTATTTCGCGTAAAATATCATAATCATATCCGTAAACATTAAGAATAATTTCTTTTGTTCCAACTTCTTGTTCTTCTTCAAAATATATAAACGCGGGCTGGAGGCGCGCGACTTTCGGCCGTAGGCTTTCTATAACTTCATTGATAGAACGTTTTCTATATCGTAAATCTACTAGATTGACATAAACTTTACTTGACCAAGCTTCAACGCGCGACGTGAAATCTTTTACTTCAGGAATTTCTTTAAGAAGTTCTTCAACCTTGCGGACGACTTCATCGCTCGCGTCAAGTTTCGCGCCTGTTGGAAGTTCTATAAAAACCGTGAATCTATTTTGTTCTGTTGTTCCAAGATATTCTTTTCCCATGCCTTGAAATAACCACATCGCTCCTAGGAATCCAGCTAGAGCTAAAAAAATATAAAAAAAGCGTTTTCTTAAAACGATAGATAACGCGCGTTTTTGAAGTCTATAAAACGGCAGAAGAAAAACTTCTTTTATATGTTTAGACGAGCCTTCTTTGTGGATAAGTTTTATACTTGAAGACATTAAAGGCACTATCATAAGCGCCACAAATAAAGATACAGTTAATGAAAATGTCACAGTCCACGCGATACCGCCGTAAAGAATACTCATGGATTTTCCGACAAAAATCATTGGAAGAAAAACAATTACCGTAGTCAACGTCGAACCTACAATGACTGTGTTCATTTCAGAACTTCCTTCTATCGCGGCATCAATTTTTGAAAAACCATGTTCAGTTTTAGTCATTATATTTTCAAAAACAACTATAGCGTTATCAACAAGCATCCCGACTCCGAGCGCGAGACCAAAAAGTGTTATAAAATTAATTGTAAGTTCAATATCAGGAATAAACATATTTGAAAAATCCATTAACCCGAAAGTGATTATTACGGAAATAGGAATTGACAGCGCGACAATTAGGACTGACCTATAATGCGGATTTCGCGCGGTAAAAATAATAAGTCCTATTAAAAGTATATGCACGGCAAAAGGCGGTAAAAATATGGATATTACAAGCCCGTATAGAATAAGCCATAACATATTTTTATTTTGATTCCCCATAAAAAGCATTAAAACAAAAATAATCATGACTGATCCGCGTAAAAGAGAATCAAATAAATTGGCAATAGCTGTTTTTATAAACTCTGACTGATTTTTAGTAATGATAACATCCATGTCTTCAGGAAGAAATGTTTTAAAAAATTCCACTTCCTTCATAATATCGCGGGCGATTTCTATAGTATTTCCTTTTGATTCCTTTTGTATGTAAATAGACACAACGGGTTTTACGTTTATGCGGGAATAATTACTCGCTTCAAGAAATGTGTCTTTTACTTCAGAGATGTCTTTTACTCTTACCACTGAACCGTCAGGAGAAGACATTACTACCGTATTTTTCACATCGTCTATAGATTCATATTGACCGATAGCGCGTATGATAAGTTTATCTTTTATTCGTTCCAATTCACCTGTAAGGATATTTAAATTATTCGCTCCAAGCGCGCTTATTAAATGGTTAATAGAAACAGCGTAACGGTAAAGCGCGTTTTTATCAGCTTCAACTATTATTTTACGTTCTCTTCCGCCGCCTACTTCAACATTCGCGACCCCTTTTATTCGTTTGATTCTTTCTTTTAAATCTTCATCAACAATTCTTCGTAAATCTTCCTGCGAACGTTTATCGCTTGTGACAGCAAGAATAACTATAGGAACATCGCTCTCTGAAAATTGCGCTATTATAGGTTTTTCAGATTCTTTCGGGAGTTTTTCTTTTACTTTGGCGAATTTTTCGCGGACTTCCATAGCGGCAAGTTGCATATCAGTTCCTTGTTCAAAACTAAGCATTACTGTTGCTTCGCCTTCTTTTGAAATAGAAAGCATGGATTCAAGATGAGTGACTGTGCTTACAGCGTCTTCTATGGGACGAGTTACCATAGATTCAACTTCAGTAGGCGGAATCCCGCCGCGGATATTCATAATGATACTAATTCTTCCGAAAGAAATATTTGGATATAATTCGACAGGTAAACGGGTCAGAGAAATAATGCCTAATAAACAAAACCCCGCGTAAAGCATTATTGTTGTTACTGGTTTTTTTATAGAAAATTCGGATATGTTCATTTCGTATTTTTATATTAACCCCAAAAACCGTATTAACCCATTTTCGGGATAATGCTAAACCTTTACTTCATGGCGCTGTCGCAAAATGAAAAAAATATTTTTTTATTTTTTTAACTATTTTTTCGCGCTGAAAAAATAGTTTTTTGCCGCAGATATTGATAAGCGGGCGGCAAAAAACTTCATTTTGCGACAGTGCCTTCACGTAATTCTTTTGTAAATTTCTTTTTTAATTTATTTCTAAATTCATGTTCTAATAAAAAAATTGACGGCAGAACAAAAAGCGTTAATACGGTAGCGACTAAAAGTCCGCCCATAACGCTTATTGCCATAGGCCGCTGAAGTTCAGCGCCTTCTCCGACAGAAAAAGCCATTGGAATTAATCCGAGCGCTGTTGTTAGTGCTGTCATAAGAATAGGCCGTAAACGAGCTCTACTTGCCTCAATTACAGCTTCTTTAATTTCCTTTCCTCGCGATAAAAGAAGGTTGATGTAGTCTATAAGAACTATTCCATTATCAACAACTATTCCTCCTAAAATTATAACTCCTAAAAGTGAAATTATATTTAATGATGTGTGCGATATAAAAAGCGCCAGCGCCACTCCGATTAGAGAAAGAGGCAGTGTGATAAGAATAATGATCGGTTGCGTTATTGATTCAAATTCAGCGGCCATAATCATATAAACAAGCACAATCGAAAGAATAAGCGCGAATTGCAAACTATTAAATGATTTTTTCATTTCTTCAGATTCGCCGGTTAATTTTACTCTATATCCTTGCGGGATTTTTATATTATTAAGCATATTATCAATATCCGC
The DNA here is from genome assembly GCA_000954095.1 of Candidatus Omnitrophus magneticus. Classification (GTDB taxonomy): domain Bacteria; phylum Omnitrophota; class Gorgyraeia; order Tantalellales; family Tantalellaceae; genus Omnitrophus_A; species Omnitrophus_A magneticus. The sequence continues at coordinate 4,262 of JYNY01000059.1, forward strand.
CATAACTTCTGAATTTTTTCTGCCGGCGATATTAGCGGTAACCGCGATTGTCCTTTCCTGACTTACACGGCGCACTTCGCTCGGTCCCATGCCTTTATTAAAAGTTACTAAACTTCCTAAAGGAATCATGCCTCGCGCGGGGCTGTTTATTCTAAGATAATAAAGTTTGTCATATTTATCTCTATCTTCTTCTCTTAAAACAACTCGTATATCTATTTCTTTTCCTTTTTCTTTAAATTCAGAAGATATGTATCCTCGTAAAATCATCTGCGCTACGCGGGCAAGGTCAACAACAGAAATATTGTACAGCGAAGCTTTATCTTTATCTATATTGATTCTAATTTCAGGAGAACGTTCTGGTATATCGGTTTCCACACTTGAGACGCCTTTAATTTTCTTGAGATTATCCGCTGTTTTTCGCGCTAAATCTTCCATAACGTCAAGGTTATCGCCTTTAACCTCAATCGCGATTGGTTTCCCTGAACTTCCAAAAGCTCCCGCCATTGTAGTCTGCGCCATAACTATTTCTATTTTAGCCGGATTATATTTTTCATTCTTAAATTTTTCTTCAAACATTCTTACAACATCTACAGTTTTTTCCTTTCGTTTAGGTTGTAACGTGACTATCATCTGCGTTTGATGCGCCCCCATGCTTTTAATAACGTCTTTTGCGGATGTGCCGGCGGTTGAGCCTACGACTGTGCTTATATTTTCTATAACAGGTTCTTCCCTTAGAGATTCTTCAATTATAAGAGCTAGTCTATTGGTTTCATCAACCCTTGTTCCAACAGGCAAATCAGCTTTTATGATAAATTCGCCTTCATCTGTTTTAGGCATCAATTCGCGTTCAATAGATAATAAAAGAAAAATACTAATAACAAAAATTATAGAAACAATCCCCAGTCCTTTCCATCTGGAATGCAGGAAAAACTTTATCAAAGATTCATGTTTGTCTAATAATTTTATCCATATATGCCCGCCGGTAAAAGATGGATTTGATTTAGTTGTTTTCTGGCCGCTTCCAAGTTTACAGCTTAGTAATGGAATTAAAGTAAACGCAACCCAAAGTGACGCTAAAAGAGAAAATGTTATTGTAAAAGACAATTGTTTAAATAATTGCCCTGTAACTCCAATAACAAAAATCATAGGTAAAAATACAACTATTGTTGTTAAAACAGACGCTATAACAGCTCCGCTTACTTCTTCTGTCCCTTTTATAGCCGCTTCTTCTTGAGATTCTCCTAATTCTCTATGCCTAAAAATATTTTCTATAACAACGATAGCGCCGTCAACAAGCATTCCAACTCCCAACGCGAGTCCTCCTAAAGACATCATATTAATTGATAATCCGCCGAAATACATAAAAGTAAATACTACAATTATTGAAATAGGAATGGTTAAGTTGACAATAAAAGACGCTTTGAAATCCCTTAAAAAAAATAACAATACCAAAAAAGTTATAATACCGCCCTGCCATGCCGCGTCTTTAACACCGTTTATGGCGCTACGGATAAATTTTGACTGGTCGTAAATTACTTTCATTTGAACATCTTGCGGAAGCCGTTTTTGAATTATTGGAAGGGCTGTCTTAACATTACTAATAAGCTGGATAGTATTAACCTGCGCTTGTTTTTGTAGAGAAATAGTTATATTTTCTTGAGAATTATATCTGGAATAACTGCTACGTTCTTTATAGGTGTCTACTACTTCAGCTACATCTTTAACACTTATAATGGTACGGCTCGCGCTGATATTTCTCGCTTTAAGTTTGTCATCAAAAGGTAAATTGTCTTCGTTACTTGTGTCGTGCGAATTAACTTTTACCGTTACATCTTGTATTTCCTCAAAACTTTCAAACTCGCCGAGCGTACGTATAAGATATTCATAAAAACTTTCTTTTATTGTTCCCGCGGGATAATTTAAATTAGAATCTTTTATAGCGTCTGAAACGTCAAGGATAGGAACATCATAAGCTTCCAGTTTATTCTGATTTACTTTTACTAAAATTTCTCGTTCTAATCCGCCTTCAACAGACGCCGACGCGACACCATCAATTTTTTCAAGTTCTTCTTTAATAATATCTACCGCTATTTTTCTTAAAGCAACCGGGCTTCTTTCGCCTGTCACGCTAATACGCATTACAGGCATTTCAAATGGATCAAAAGGAACAACAAGCGGTTCTGAACAATCCCTAGGGAGACGGGCTTTAACTAAATCTATTTTTTCACGTAACCATAAAGACGCGAAATCCATATTTTGTTCCCAACTGAATTCCGCGAATACCAAAGAAACTCCTTCGCGTGAAACAGAACGGACAGACCTTAGTCCGCTGACTGTGCCGACTGCTTCTTCTATAGGTTTAGTAATAAGTGTTTCTATTTCTTCAGGAGCGGCATTCGCGTATAAGGTAAACACTGTAAGTTGCGGATATTTGATTGGCGGAAAAAGTTCCTGAGGAAGTTTCATCAAAGAAATGGCGCCAAATAATAGCACTCCTACAAAAATCATGATTGTTGTTACAGGTTTTTTTACTGAAAAATTAGGTAATCCCATATTTATTTCCGTATTTTTATAAAAATCTTTTAAAAAGTAAAAATTTTCTAAATAATTTAATCCCCAAAAATTATCTTAGCGCATAATAAAATAAATTTATTTTTTTAATCTTCAGATTAAAAAATAGTCTCTTGAACTTCAGTAATTTCAACTTTATCTTGATCTTTATAATCCTGATGAAGTTCGCGTATAACAAGTTCGCCTTCTTCTAATCCTTTTCCGACTTCAGCCATATCATGAGTTAAATATGCTATTTTTATTTCTCGTTCTTCAACTACACCTTTTTGCGGCGCGCCTTCTTGTTCAGGACTAACAGGTTTTTTAGCGTCTTCAGTTTCTTTTTTTTCTTCAGGATGTACCACATAAACAAAATATTTTTGCTCTTTTTTCTTAAAAGCTCCATTAGGTATGATAAGAGCGTCTTTTTTTTCGTAAGTATTTATTACCGCCCGCGCGAACATTCCCGGTTTTAAGAGATCATCTTTATTTTCCAACTCTATCTTTGCCTTTTGAGTGCGAGTCCTTCCTTGAATCATAGGTGAAAGCATATCAATTGTGCCGGTAAAAGTTTCTCCCGGATAAGAATCAACGAATATATCAACATTTTGTCCCTGTTTTATTTTTGGAGTATCTTCTTCTATAATATCAAATACCGCGTAAACTTGGCTAAAATCAAGGAATGTACCGCATTTATCTTGCGACGTCACATATGTTCCTTGCATTTTTTCTTTACTGCCGAGATACCCATCACTAGGCGAGTAAATATTAGTCTTTTCTAAATCTCTTTTAGCGGATTCATATTCCAATTGTTTCTGGTCATACGCCACTTTATCATATCCGCCGAGTTCGTATAATTTTTTCGCTTTTTCTAAATCAAGTGCCGCGTATTTAAGTTTTAACAGCGCGTCTTTCTGATTAAGGCTGGTAATAATATCGCCTTCCAAAATACGTTCGCCTTCTTCAAAGTTAAAACTTTCAATAATACCATTCGTTTCAAATCTTAATTCTATTTCTGTAAAACCCTCTATTCTTCCCATAACAGGTAAAGTGTCTTTGAAATCAATTTTTTTTGTTTTGTAGACTTTTACAGGAAGTTCTTCTGAAAATTCAGTCATTTCTTTAACAGCTTTATCTTTTTTGCCGAATAAATTTTTAATTTTGTCTATGTTTTTTGAAACAACGACTGATGTAGTTAAAAGTATAATTAGCGCCCATATATAAAATTTTTTCCAACGCGCGATTTGTTTAAAATTAATTTTTGGAAATTTAAATGGTTTTTTTATTTTTGGAGGTTTTGGTTGCAACGGGATTTTTGACTGCGCTTGTTTTTTATTATCCGTTTTATTGACCGCCGCGCCAACATTCTTAGCGGAGGAGGGCGCCGTAGATACAGACGGCTTTGGAATATCCGATGTGTTTATACTTTCCGGTTTAATCTCTAACGGCTCAGGCGTTTTATCCGGAGCTGTCTTTTCGGATTTAGAATTATTTTCTGCCGGTTTTAATGGCTCCGGCATTTCTGGTTTTTGTTCTTTATTATCCGTCATTTCACGACCTCCGCCGCTTGAACGGCTTGTTTATTCAAAGTGTATTCTTCATTTTCATAGTCAGTCTTAAAATATTCCGGAATCCCTATTGTTTTATTTAGTCCTATAATGGATAAATAATAATCATTATCTGTTTGTATAACACCATATTCATATTCCGCTAATTTTACCATTTCATCTATAATTCTTGACGCGTCCACTTCTCCATAACTTCTTCCCGCTTCCATAAGTTCTACCGCGACTTTTTCCTGATTTAATTGAGCCTCCGCTATATCGCGATGAATAACAGATTTTCTGTATTGAAAATATTTGTCACGCACTTCGACAATTAAATCTTGCTTAGCTTTTTCATATTCATATACAGCTCTGTCAAATCCGACGCGGGCTTCCTGTAAATCAGAAAAATATCCCAAGTCATCTAATATTTTTAAAGTAAAATAATTTGTGGCTGATTGACTGCCTCGAAAAGCTGATACAGTCGGCCCCCATTGTTCTTTTACATAATTATATTCAACTGTGTTCCCCCATAACGGCACACTTCCTTTTATTCCCGCGTACCACTCAGGCTCCATTTGTCTGCCGGCTCTTACCGGCCCGGAATTGTCAGTAGGACTACTATAGTCTCTATCAAGGCTTAATGGCTCATAATTTTCATACGCCCCGCCGAAAGACCCGTCAAAATCTATCTTTGGCCAGCCTTTAGCTTTACGCATTTTTCTTTCATAATTATAATATTCTATTACCGCGCCTTTTACTCCAAATTCAGGATTATTAGCCAATGCTAGACTGTAACAATTTTCTAATCCTATAGAAAGAATTTTTTCCGTCTGTTTAACAGGTTTTATATTTATACCTTGGTCAGCGTCCATATTCATAGTTTGAAGAAGTATCAAACGAGCGAGTTTAACATCTTCTTCTGACGATATAACTTGAAAGTCAGCCTGCATATCCTGAGCTTTTACTTTTAAATATTCAGCGCGTGTTACTAATTGCGATTGATTTAATTTATCAACTTGGTCATAATATTTTTTCACGTTTTCTCTAAACTTTTTTTGTATCTCTAAAGCTTTAATTGATTTATCAAGGCTG
>JYNY01000060.1 GCA_000954095.1 Candidatus Omnitrophus magneticus
GCGAAAGGACGGTGTGTCATGAAGATAGTAAAAGTAGTCAGGGAAAAGTTTTTCACAGTTATTTTAAAAATTGTCTCTAATTTGGAGATTAACCTTAATAATGTTATTAAGGGAATTTTTGGAATAACAAAAATCGCGCAATGCGCGAAAGGACGGTGTGTCATGAAGATAGTAAAAGTAGTCAGGGAAAAGTTTTTCACAGTTATTTTAA
>JYNY01000061.1 GCA_000954095.1 Candidatus Omnitrophus magneticus
AAGTTTACAGTTACAAAATTATTAAAAAGATTTGCTCTAATGGCTCTTATTCTTTGCCTGTTGAATTTGAAAAAGATGGGGAGCTTGTATATGTTGGCGTATTATTATTTTTTACGGAAGCGTAAGCGTTCCCGTTTTGACTTATTTTACGATTTCTCCGAAAGTAGGGTATTCTTTATCATTGGATGAACAGTATAAAAGTGAATTTTATGGCGG
>JYNY01000062.1 GCA_000954095.1 Candidatus Omnitrophus magneticus
TAAGCAACACGGCAGGTAAAAGAACCAAAAGGGTACTCGTACCCAGGGCTGAAAGTGTGGGAGACCAGTCTCCCTGGTGTTCCCTGTGCGGCTCTTTGAAATCAAGGGTATGTAACACAAGTGTTTGTACCCATCGTATGTGGTTGCGGCATATGCGAAAGTGGCTAGCCACTCGTGTAAAACTGTTGCCGAGACAGAAGAGAAAAAGGGGACCAGTCCCCCGGTAGATACATATATCTACTTCTGGTCGGGCAGAGTGGCTCGCCATCTTCGCGGACCGGTAAGACGCTAACGCAGGGCATTGGCTCATACGTTGTCTGAGAATCCCCTGGCTTTAGCCATGGGGAGTGTCGACATAATGAAGATATCACCAAATATAAATGAACACAGGTTAGATAAACAAGAGATTGTAAACCTGTTCGAATCCCCAAACCTGTTCGCCATAGGAAAGGCCGCAGATAAAATGGCCCAATCCCTCCACGGCAACATAGAT
>JYNY01000064.1 GCA_000954095.1 Candidatus Omnitrophus magneticus
CAGTGATAACTGAAGGGAATATTTCTGATATAAGAATAGCTAAGGATAAATTAAATATTAAACCGGACAGCATATATTGTTTTGACCGTGCGTATACAGACCTTGAACTATGGAGTAATATTGACTTTTCTAAGAGTTATTTTGTGACTAAATTAAAAAACAATCTAAAATATACAGTTCTCGGACAGCATCTAGAGGCAATGAAAGACGGGATATTGTCTGATGAAAAAATAAAACTAGAAAATAAAAAATATGAAAAGAATTTAAGAATGATAAGATTTTTAGATGAAAAAAGTGACGAAGTAGTTAGTATTGTTACCAACAATTTTAAACTGTCAGCTAAAACGATCGTACAAATATATAAAACAAGATGGCAAATAGAAATATTTTTTAGATGGATAAAACAGAATTTACAAATAAAAACATTTTTGGGAACAAGTAAAAATGCGGTGATGAGTCAAGTCTGGATAGCGATGATATATTATTTACTTTTGACATATATAAAATACCAATCTAAATATGAAAAATCGTTATTTTATTTGCATAGGATAATAAAAGAAGCATTATTATCAAGGTTGACATTGATAGATCTGTTAAGCGCAACACCAGCCAGAATTTCTGATTTTAAAATTAAGGAATTTCAACTAGTTTTTTGGTGAAATAGTTTTATCGGACAGGATTGAGGTAAGATAGAAAAGAAGTATAATAATAAGAAAAAACAAAGGCAGGTATGCAATGGCTAATACTAAAAAAAATTTCAGTAAAGAATACTATAATGCTTCCCTTGTCCAGACCAAAATTAAACAAATTTAAGGTGAAAAAAAATTTTTAAGATTTCCACCTTATCTATTTTTTTCTTGTAAGATATACCTCCTTTTTCTGGTCTGTTTATTTTTGTAAACATAAATATAGTAGTAGTAAGTGTGGAGACTGTGTATAACTGTGTAACAGTTATACAAGTGATGGATGACAAGTTGTGGGTAACCGCTTTGGGGTTATCCACAATCTTGTCTCCAGAACGCCAGTATCCACACGTTCTTGGTTAATAATCTCAAAACCAGCCATCCGAGTAAACAGTATAAAATTTTTACGGTAAACTCAAAGAGTTTCCTTGTGATGGCTGGCAAAATTTTATCCCGTAATACACCTCCCATGGCGTTTGATAATCTAGAGACTGATGAAGCCTTTCGGTATTGTACCCAATAGATACCCCCGCCTTTACAGGCGGGGTTCTTTTTCAGAATTCAAACTTCGTT
>JYNY01000065.1 GCA_000954095.1 Candidatus Omnitrophus magneticus
TTGACTGGAAACCATCCTAGCCATTCCCATTGGGCTAGCGACTTTTCCAAAAATAATTTTCAAAAAATTTCTTAAGTGGCACATGGTGCACACTCCTTTGCGGCGTCCCGCCGCGGTTTTTGTTATTCCGGAATTAATCCCAGTCTCGACGAGACTTGTAAGACGTTCCGAAATGGTTTTGAATTTTTTTTTCAACTGTCTCATATCTACTCTCCATCCTTCCGCGCATCGCGCGATTTTTGTTATTTTAATTTTCACTACTCACTAATCACTACTCACTACTCACTCCAATCTTCTACAATTTTTCTATTTTATTTTTCATATCATTTTTTTTCAATTTTACATTTCTTATTTTTTTTTGATTCGATTTTCACTTTCTCATTCTCTACTATAAAGCTTACCTGACAAATCTAGAGAATGCAAATTTTGAAAAGCCGATTTTTCGATATTTTTTTTCTAGACTCGCGTAAAGTCCAGTAACCATGCGGGTTTTAGAGCCAAAATTAAGAATAAAAAATGTGGTTTATTTTAGTCATTTTTATTAAAATTTTTCTTACTTTTTGTTTTACACTTGTTTTCTGGTTGGAACAAAAGTACTGCTGTGCTATAATGACAAAAAGTTTTTTTTAAATTTTTTGTAGAATAATTGAAAATCGAAAAAGAAAAATTCGAGCCGAAAATATCATAAAACCCTT
>JYNY01000066.1 GCA_000954095.1 Candidatus Omnitrophus magneticus
CGCGCAAGAACGAACAAGAGCCAGATGCCAAGCAACAGCTAGACAATTTGTACAAACAAATTGGCCGTCAGCAGGTTGAGATTGATTGGCTAAAAAAAAAGCTTGGACTATAAGTCGCGAGCAAAAAATATTGTTCATTGACAAAAATAATACGGAATTGAGCGTTCGCCAGCAATGCGAATTACTGGGGTTCAATCGGTCGAACTTATATTATCAGCGACAGGAAAAAGAACTTTTGGATGAACACCAGCTTCGCAGAGCAATCGACGAACAGTTCATGAAAGATCCATGCGGCGTTATTAAAATGATGAAGTATTTACGGCGTTTGGGGCATACCGCTGGGAAAAAATTGATTCGTCGGCTTATGAGGTCGATGAACCTAGTGGCGATCTATCCAAAGCCACGGATAAGCCAGAAACATCCGGAACACCGTATTTACCCGTATCTGCTGAGAGGTGTTGAGATTGTCCGAGTTAATCAAGTCTGGGCCACTGACATCACGTATATTCAGCTCGCCAGAGGGTATTGTTATCTAGTGGCTATTATGGACTGGTTCAGCCGTTATGTTCTTTCTTGGCGGCTTAGTAACACACTGGATGCGTCTTTTTGTGTGGAATGCCTTGATGAAGTTTTAAAAAAATATGGCAAGCCAGAGATATTTAACAATGATCAGGGTACACAGTTCACGTCGATGGAGTTTATCCAAAAGCTATTGGACGCAAATATTCGAATAAGCATGGATGGACGTGGCAGGGTCTTTGACAACATTTTTATTGAGCGTCTCTGGCGTACGGTTAAATACAGTAATATTTATGTTCATGAATATCCAACAATGAGAGACGCGCATGATGGCCTAAGGATATATTTTAATGGGTACAATACCGAAAGGCTTCATCAGCCTCTAGATTATCAAACGCCATGGGAGGTGTATTACGGGATAAAATTTTGCCAGCCATCACAAGGAAACTCTTTGAGTTTACCGTAAAAATTTTATACTATAATGGTCGGGAAAAACTGGACCAGATGCAGGGGATAGGATAGATGGTAAAATAAAAGAAAAAGGGGGTCCAGAATGAAGAAAAAACACAGTGCTGAATTTATGGCAAAAGTGGCGTTAGCGACGTTAAAAACAAATAAAACAATGGCAGAGCTCTCAAGCGAATATGAAGTTCATCCGACACAATTAACTCGATGGCGAAAACGGGCAATAGAGGGATTAGTCGAGATTTTTAAAACAAAACCAGTACCGATAGATAAAGAAAAGAACGTATTAGTAAATGAGCTATATTGCGAAATCGGAAAACTACGAGTGGAAAACGAGTGGTATAAAAAAAAATCTGAGCAGTTTT